>CAIUUR010000480.1 GCA_903902345.1 uncultured Geobacteraceae bacterium
GGCTTTTCCTGGTGCTATGCTCCCTGCCGTTTCGTGGCCGGCGATGTCTTCAACTATTTCCAGCTGGATGAAAACCACCTCGCTTTTTACCTCATTGACGTGGCCGGCCATGGGGTCTCGGCCGCCATGCTCTCTTTTACCCTGAGCACCATCCTCTCCCCCCGGAACGGTCAACTCCGGCGACTGATTCCCGTCCCGCCGGGGTACGAGATTATTTCTCCCGCGGAGGTGGTGGCGGAATTAAACCGGCAGTTCCAGAGTGGTCCGGATGTGGCATCCTATTTTACCATGACCTACGGCCTTATCGATCTCAACGGCCAGAGTCTGACCCTGGTGCAGGGGGGGAGCCCTCATCCCCACCTGGTCAGCCGTGGAAGCCTGGTCGTGGAAGTCGGCAACGGCGGACCGCCGGTGGGGCTCCTGGAAGGGATGGTTTACGAAGAGGTCCGCGTTCCCTTCGGTCCCGGAGACCGGCTGATTCTCTGCTCCGATGGTGTCACCGAGTGTGCAAACCGGAACGGGGAGTTCTTTCCGCAGGAACTTCTGAAACAGCTCCTGGTCGAAGGGGCTGACCTCCCCCTGACAGGTCTCATGGAGTTGGTGGAGAGAGAATTACGGCGATGGCGGGGGAGGGACGATTATGACGATGACGTCACCATTCTTGCCATTCAGCGGGAAGGCGCCCTGAGTCATCCGCCGGAAGAAACAATCTCACCATTCCCGTCCCGTACCAGTGGCGTCGCATAGCCGGCGCAGGCCCCCACCAGACGGTTGTGGATGGTATCCAGGAGTTCCTGCTCTTCACTGATGCCGGCGGCGGCTTTTACATTCATGGCCAGTGGCAACAGCCCCACCAGAAGAGTCCGCAGGTTGCCGCAACCGTGTACCCCACCCAGCAGTTCCAGTAGCTTCCTGTTGAGCCCCGGACCGATGACCACCCCAGCCAGTTGTTCCAGGCGCGCCGCCGCATGGGGACATGCCCGGGAGGGGGCCTTCTTGAACCTGACGGAGGCGGAATTGACCGTCAGGCTCTTCGTATCTACGATCACCTCCAGGACGATATCGTGAAAACGATCATTGAGAGTGGCGGTAAGGAGGATGGTACCCTCCTCCCGGCGGAGGAGATGATAGGAGACATCTCGCCGAAAGTCTTCCATGGCATTGAGCTGCGGCATTATGAAAACCTTTCCTGTTTTTGAGGTGGGTTCGGTACGAACATGGGAACATCCTGCTGATAACGGCGGTAGTCGTCGCCAAATAATTCGCGGAGTCGGGACTCCTCCAGAAAACTTCCCAGGATGAAGTAGGCGGCCGACAGAGAGGTGAAAATGAGGTGATTCACGGTCATGGTGGGGGTGGCCAGGAGAAGGACCACCGCCAGCGTATACTGAGGGTGGCGAACCTTGCCATAACAGCCGTCCCGGGTGAACCGGGGTGCACATTCCTTTCCCGTAAGCAGTTGGCTGATCCCCAGAAACTGGCCAAGACCGCTCTGCGCCGCGCAGGTGCAAAGCAGGAGCAGGGCGCATCCCTGAGTGGCCAGGAGGATGACCCGGGGATTTCCGGAAAGGGCGTACAGAATCCGCGTGTCGGGTAGCGCCGCCAGGAGCCAGACCATACTCCCCGCCGCCAGGATAGTGTAAACCGGACGGTAAAACCGGGTTCCTGCCGGCCGGTTACTCCGGAGCAACTTTTTCACCGTCTCCATGGCCAGCAGCGAATGGAACAGAGTGAACAACAGGAAACGTGATACGATCTCGGGCATGGTGGGCTCTCGTAGGATGGTTGCCATGGGCGGGATGATCCCCTTGTACGCCATCGTCGTTCATGATACTATGCCTCAAACGTGATGACAAGGAGAGTTGCATGGCTATTATTACCATCTCCCGCCAGATGGGGACCGGAGCTCATCAGATCGCCGCAGATGTGGCGAAAAGACTCAAGTATACCCTTGTGGATGATGCCAGGATCTTCGACCTTGCCGGGGCCTACGGTCTCAGCAAGGAGGAGATCCAGCGGGTGGACGAGAAGCCCCCCGTGACCATGACCGACGAGGATCGGAAATACGCATCGCTTATCAGCAGTTTCGAGCTGGTGCTGCTGGAGACCTGCCGTAACGGCAATGTCGTCATCTACGGCAGGGGAGCCCAGGATCTTCTTGCCGGGATGAACAATCTGTTGCGTCTCCGATTCGTGGCCCCCTTCGACATCCGGGTGGAAAATTTTGCGGAGCGGGAGTGGCTGGATCCCGAGTTGGCCAGGACACTGATTCGAAAGAGCGATCACCAACGAAGCGGTTTCATCTCGTACTATTTCGAACGTGACTGGAATGATCCGTTGGGATATGATCTGGTTTTTAACACCTGCTGTCTTTCACCGGGTACTATCGTTGAAAGCATCGTCGCTACCGCGCGTGACTCTCGCCTGACGACGTCTGAAGCCGATGATCTCCGTCTGCTGGAGGACAGAATCCTCTGCAAGAGGATTGAGACCGAGCTCTTCAAGTCGGGTACCGTGGAATACCTCCATTTTCGCGCCGAAGTGAAAAAGGGGGTCGTCACGTTTTCCGGCCATGTGCAGACCGACGCCCAGCGTCAGTCTGCCCTCTCCATTGCGGCGGGGGTTGCCGGCGCCGTCAGGGTGATTGACCAGCTCCAGGTCGTGCAATACCGCCGCGTCCGGGGCGAGAAGTGATCTGGGCGCCATGAAGTTACCTGCCGTAACCGGCGGCAGCACCCCTTTGGCGGTGGCCGCCCTGGGAATTTACCTGTGCGGTGGTCTGTTTACCTTCGGCGGCCTGTTCCTGACGATCCGGCGCTGGTTTACCGCCGGCCCGTCGGCTTTGGGTGGCGCGCTCCTCACCGTGGTGGCCGGCCTCCTTCTCTCCATGATCGGGGTGCTTTGCATGCGGATCGTCAGAAACCGGGGGCGTCGGTGACCGATGAAGATATTCATGAAGTCATGGAACTTCTTGCCACGGCCTCACGGGAGTGGCTTTCCCCGGCGGTTACCATTGTCTCACAGCGGGAGGGGGACCCCTTCAAGGTCCTCATCTCCTGCATATTGTCGCTTCGAACCCATGACCGGACCACCGGTCCCGCATCGGAACGGCTCTTTCTCCTTGCTTCCCATGCTGCGGCCCTGGCGGAGCTTTCCCCCCGGCAGGTAGAGGAGGCAATCTATCCCGTTGGATTCTACCGGGTCAAGGCGCTTCAGATTATCGCCATCGCCTGCCGACTCCGCGACGACTACGGGGGAAGGGTCCCCGACGAGATCGACGAGCTCCTCACGTTCACCGGGGTGGGGCGGAAGACGGCCAACCTGGTGGTAACCCTGGGATACGGTCTGCCGGGAATCTGCGTGGACACCCATGTGCACCGGATCTGCAACCGTCTCGGTTATGTCGCCACCACGACCCCCGATCGGACCGAGACTATTCTCCGGGCGAAGCTTCCTCCCCGGTACTGGATCGGGATCAATGATCTCCTGGTCATGTGCGGGCAGAATCTCTGTACTCCCGTTTCACCTCGCTGTTCTCTCTGTCCCGTAACCCGGTTCTGTCCCCGAGTCGGGGTAACGAGCAGGAGATAAGTAGAACGGTATTCTGATTCTGTAGTTTTTCAGTTGTATCCGGATGCAAGAGAAGGTAAACTGAAGTTCATCCATACGTCGCACAACATAAGGAGGGGTTTCGCATGTTAAAAAATGTCGGTTTTCTCGGTTTGGGGACCGTCGGCAAGCATATGGCCGCCAACCTGACCAAGGGAAATTACAAGTTGACCGTCTATGATACGGACCCGGCGCCGGTGGCCGAACTGGTCGCGCTGGGGGCGACGGCCGCAGCCACCCCCAAAGAGGCCGCCAAGGGGAAGGATATCGTTATCATGATCCGTCCTGAAAAGAACCGTCTCCGTCCGGATATCTACGGCGAAGATGGGGTCTTTGCCGGGATCGACCCGGGGACGATCTTCGTGGATATGGGGACCCATTCACTGGAAAGCACCCTGGAGATGGCGGAAGAGGCGGCGAAGCAGCGCGTTCTCTTCCTGGAGGCGCCGGTCTGGGGGACCAAGGAGCATGCTGCTCACGGCCTCCTCACCATCCTGGCTGGTGGAGACCCTGCCACTGCCGGGCGTTGCCGGGAGATTTTTGCTTTCTTCGGCCTTAACATCATCCATGTGGGGGGGGTCGGTGACGCCACCAAGATGAAGTTCATCGTTAATCTTGTGCAGGCAGAGCTGATGCAGGCCCTGGCTGAGGGGATCGTCTTCGGCGAGAAGTTGGGATTCGCCCCGGACAAGATTCTGGAGGTTCTTGATTCGGGCGGGGTCGCCTCACCGCTCTTTCATTCCAAGGGACGCACCATCGCCCGTGGAGATTTCACGAGGAATCTTGCCCTCAAATACGTGCATGAGCATCTGGGTTCGGTCCTGGAGGTCGCCAGTACCGTCGGTCTGAAGCTTCCCGGGGTGGAGGCCGCCTATTCCCTCTACGAGCAGGGGGTCAAGGATGGCCGTGGCGAGGAGGATTTCTCGGCGGTGGTTAAGGTGCTGAGGAAGTAACCCCGGAGCAGAAAGAGGGGAAACAGAAAGTCCGTTCCTTCCAGGGGGAGCGGACTTTTTATTTCTCGGGTGACTACTCCCGTAGTGGCGCGAGTAATGCCTTGACTGTTAGAAAACTTTATATATACTTCCCACTGTAACGACAAAGCTAAACCATTCGCGAGGGTGGGACAGAAAACCCACGGGTCTTTCCGAGACAGCCGGGTTGCCGAACTATCGAATGTTCCGGCGGCTCCGGCTATACCTTTATCAAGAGGATGACACCATGACCATCGGTGATATTCGAACTGCATTTCGCCACAAGGGTAAACTGCGTGTCCGTACGGAGCGAGGGGCCGGCTTTACCGCGGATTTCAGTTTCGAAGGGATCTACTTTTATACCCCCGTGCAATTTGCGGTGGGTGAATTGATAGAATTCAATCTTGAGGTTGATCACGAATCGAGAACGAATAATGCGCCGGTCAGGTGCAAGGGGAAGATCCTCAGGGTCGAACCGCGGGAACAGCTGTTCGGGATAGCTGTCAAATTGGAAACAAATTGCTACAGAGATCGTCAACCTGCCATCAGAGCAGAGAGCAGGTAACGATACGGTGTAGGGACTCCCGCCACGGTGCGGCAAACTGCATCGTGTCCCCAACGTCGAAGCGGTTATGGAGGTGCGGAAATGAATGCTCCCGATGACTCCATCAGAAGAATTGCGGCAGAACTGTTGGTTGAAATGCCTCACGTCGCAAAAGTATCAAACTACAAAACCATCGACACCACCTGTTGGCTACTTGCCCAGACGGCGGGAGGCACCGAGGTGCTGGAACATCAGTTGGCCGTCAACCAAATCATGCAAGAGATGGTGATCGGGGACATCGCCAAAGTTCGCACTGACTACCAATTCCGGCAACAGTCCCACGATCCTTCCAGTGATACCTTTAGTGATGCAACCCTTGCCCTGCAGGTAATTGATGATTACGCGACCAAGGCCTCGATGATAATGTCCCGACGGCGGGTGGTCATTCAGGAAGCACTGGACGTGGCGCGCTCCAACCAGACCTGCACGATTGTCAGAGGTGGCGGTTAGCTCATGCTTATTTACTCAAAATCCATATCCCGGCAATCCTGGCAGAGGGTATGCTCCCGGTCCTGCCACTCCATAAGGGCGCCGCACCGTGAGCAGTCAAAAAACGTGTCCTCCTGACATGACAGGCAGACCTCTTCCCTCTCCTGGTCAGCCAGTCTCTCTCCACACAGTTCACATTCCCGGATCATGGCTCATGTCTCCTTCGTTGTATGTTTTAAATTTCGAAGCTCACTACTCTGCTGCTGTTTTCAAAGTCCGGATTCCCGATTGAACCCTCGGGAATGACAAACTTTTTACGTCAAAGACCGAAAAAATAAGCCGGACAGGGTGCTCTGGAAAAAATCCCGGTTGGGTCGCCTGTTCTCGGTCTGCACCTACGATGAAGACGTTGCGGCATGATACATCGTGGCTTACGTAGATGTAAATAGGATAATTTATTAATTATAATATCGCTTCTTTTTTGCGACTACCGGCAAGAGTGGTGGCCAACCGTGCCGTAATTTTTATGTTTACAATTTCATATATATTCTTAATAATATATTTACTATACGTCTGTTGAAAATAAAAGGAGAAGAGATGGCAAACTATCTTATCGTGGGTGGGGTGGCCGGCGGGATGTCCGCCGCGGCCCGCCTCAGACGGCTGGACGAAACTGCGACAATTACCGTTCTGGAGCGGGGAGGGGACGTATCCTACGCCAATTGCGGCCTTCCCTATTATATCGGAGAGGTCATTACCGATCGGTCCAAGCTTCTCCTGCAGACCCCCGCATCATTCCGGGAGCGTTTCAACGTGGAGGTGCGTATTTTTCATGAGGCGGTTGCCGTTCATCCCCACCGGAAGATCGTCCGGGTGCGGGAGCTGAAATCCGGACGGGAATATGACGCACCCTACGACAAGCTCCTCCTGGCGCCGGGCGGTTCCCCCATCAAGCCGAGGATTCCCGGTTCGGACCATCCGGCGGTTCATACCCTCTGGACTATCCCGGACACCGACAAGATTCGCGCCCTGGTGGACGGGGGGAAGGTCCGGACGGCGCTGGTGGTGGGGGCCGGATTCATCGGTCTCGAAATGGCCGAGAACCTGGCGGCGCGGGGGATTCGGGTCGTAGTGGTGGAGGCGGCCCCGCAGGCGATGAATGTCATCGATTTCGAGATGGCGGCGCTGGTGCATCGGGAGTTGCGCAACAAGGGGGTCGAACTCCATCTGGGGGACGCTGTTTCCTCCTTTGCCGGAGGTGGTGAACAGGTCGTCGCTACTCTTGCCAGCGGCGCCACGGTGGCGGCTGAACTGGTGCTCCTTTCCATAGGAGTCGCCCCCAACAGTCGTTTTCTGGAAAGTTCCGGTCTGGCGCTGGGAGCGCGGGGGCATATCATCGTGGATGCCTCCCTGAGAACCAGCGACGCGCATATCTACGCCGTGGGGGATGCCATAGAGGTTACCAACCCCTTCACCGGCAAGAGTAGTGCGGTTCCCCTGGCCGGTCCGGCCAACAAGCAGGGGCGGATCGCCGCCGGCAATATGTTGGGGAGTACGCCCGGCGCCTACCTGGGGACCATGGGAACCGCCATCGCCAAGGTGTTCGACCTGGATGTGGGGGTGACCGGAGCCACGGAAAAGTTTTGCCGGGTGGAAAATATACCTGTCGATTCCGTCATTATCCATCCCAACGATCATGCCGGTTACTATCCCGGCGCCACCATGCTCTGCCTCAAGCTCCTCTTTTCCCCCGCGGATAGGCGGATTTTGGGCGCCCAGGCCGTGGGGTACGGCGGCGTGGACAAACGGATCGATGTTATCGCCACGGCCATCCAGGGGAAGATGACGGTGGATGACCTGTGCGAGATCGAGCATGCTTACGCTCCCCCCTATTCTTCGGCCAAGGACCCGGTGAACATGGCCGGTTTCGCGGCCCAGAATATCCTGGATGGATTGGTGGGGAGCATCACCTGGGACGAACTTCCCCGGGTGGAAGGGTTCCTCCTGGACGTTCGGACAGGAGAGGAGTACGCGGGGGGGACCATACGCGGCGCGGTGAACATTCCCCTGGATTCTCTCCGACAGCGGTTGGGGGAACTTCCCCGGGACAAGCGCCTCATAGTTTTCTGCAAGGTCGGGTTGCGGGGGTATCTTGCGGCGCGGATCCTGGTCGCCAACGGTTTCAGCGGCTGCATGAACCTCTCCGGCGGTTATGATACCTGGCTCGTCGCCACGGAGTCGCAGAAACCCAACGTCATAACTACCACCCCGGCTCAGGGTGATCCATCCCGGAATGCCGCATCGAGTACTCCGCAAGCGTCGGGAAGGGTGGTGGAGATCAACGCCTGCGGTCTGCAGTGCCCCGGTCCGGTCATCCGGCTCAAACAGGAGATGGATCTTCTGGGGGCGGGCGAGAGCCTCCGGATCATGGCCAGCGACCCGGGATTCTACAGCGATGCCCAGGCGTGGGGTAGAGCCACCGGCAACAGGGTCCGGGAGATAAAGGTGGAAAAAGGAATCGTGACGGCGGTGGTGGAGAAAGGGGAGGGGAGCGGCATGGCGGTTACAACAGCAGGAAACGACAAGACGATCATCGTCTTCTCCGGCGATCTGGACAAGGTCATCGCCGCTTTCATCATTGCCAACGGGGCTCTTGCCATGGGAAGGAATGTCACCCTCTTCTTCACCTTCTGGGGATTGAATGCCCTGCGGAAGCCGGAAAAGCTTTCGGGATTGGGGAAAAATCTGGTGGAAGCCGCCTTCGGGATGATGATGCCCCGGGGGAGCAAAAAACTTGCGCTCTCCACCATGAGCATGGGGGGGATCGGCGGGAAATTGATCCGCGGTATCATGAAAAACAAGAACGTTCCGGCGTTGGAGGAGTTGATGGCCATGGCCATCAAGGGGGGGGCGCATCTGGTGGCCTGTCAGATGTCCATGGAGTTGATGGGGATTCGGCGGGAAGAGCTGGTGGACGGGATCGAGACCGGCGGTGTGGCCGCCTACCTGGAGGCGTCGGAACGGGCGGACAACAACCTGTTCATCTGAACATACGAAAAATGTTGGTGTGACATTTCGTTTAGTGTTAGTATTGCACTATGTTGCTATGTTAATTGTTTCAATGGAGAAGCAGATGAAGCACCAGAAAAGAAGCGCAGCTCCCTCGAAAAAAAACTCCTCCGCAGTGGCGCCGTCGGCGACTGAAACTTCCGCCGCAGCCGACCACTATGCTTCACCATCGGACGTATTTCCCATCATCGGCATCGGCGCCTCGGCGGGGGGGCTGTCGGCCTTCGAGGCGTTCTTCTCCGGTATTCCCACCAATGCCGAACCGGGCATGGCCTTTGTCCTGGTGCAGCATCTGGCCCCGGATCACAAGAGCATCCTCACCGAACTGATCCGCCGTTATACCCGGATGGAGGTGTTCGAGGTGGAGGACGGCATGACGGTCAAGGTCAACTGCGCCTACATCATCCCTCCCAACCGTGATATGGCCTATATCAACGGTACGTTGCAACTGCTGGAACCCACTGCTCCCCGGGGGAGGCGGCTTCCCATCGATTATTTCTTCCGCTCCCTGGCCCAGGATCAACGGGAACGGGCTATCTGCATCGTCCTTTCCGGCACGGGGAGCGACGGCGCCCTGGGGGTGCGGGCCATCAAGGGTGAAGGGGGGATGGCCATGGTGCAGAATCCCGAATCCACCGAGTATGACGGCATGCCTCGCAGCGCCATCGCCACCGGCCTCGTCGATTACATTCTCCCGCCGGCCGAGATGCCATCCCAACTCATAACCTACATTTCTCAGGCCTTCGGCCAGGGGTGGTTTCCGGTGGAATCCGCCGCTCCCCGGAGTGACGATGCGCTGAAGAAGATTTTTCTGCTGATACGAGCCCAGACCGGTCACGACTTTTCCCAGTACAAGCCGAGCACCATCAACCGTCGAGTCATGCGGCGGATGGTGCTGCATCAGATCGTCCGGCTGGATGAGTACGTCCGCTTTCTGCAACAGAACCCGGCGGAGGTGGAGGTCCTCTTTCGCGATTTCCTCATCGGCGTCACCAGTTTCTTCCGCGACCCCGAGGCTTTTGAGGCGTTGGCGCTGAAGGTCATACCACAGATTTTCGACCGTAAGGCTGCCGGCGAGGTCATCCGCGTCTGGTCCTGCGGCTGTTCCACCGGCGAGGAAGCCTACTCCCTGGCCATTCTCCTACAAGAACGGATGGAGGCGCTGAAGTGTAGCTACCAGATCCAGCTGTTCGCCACGGATATCGACAGTCGCGCCATCGATTTCGCCCGTGTGGGAATCTACCCGGCCAACATCGTTGCCGACATGACTCCGGAACGGCTGGCGCACTACTTTACCCTGGATACGGAAAGCGGTTCCTTTCGCATCAACAAGGCGATTCGCGACCTGGTGATCTTTTCCGAGCAGGATCTGGTGAAGGATCCACCTTTTTCCCGTCTGGATCTCATCTGTTGCCGCAACCTGCTCATCTATATGGGGGGCGAGCTGCAGAAGAAGCTTATCCCCCTGTTTCATTATGCCCTTGTCGCCGGCGGCTGGCTCTTTCTCGGCTCCTCCGAGAGCATCGGCGACTTCGTGGATCTCTTTACCGTTGTTGACCGGTCGTTCAAACTTTACCAGCGGAAGGAGAATGTTCACGCCGCCTTCCGTCCTTCACCCTGGCCGCACCTTCCCTTTCAGTCCACCGCCACTCCGTCGCTCCCACCCGGGAAGGGGGTTGCGGAGGTGAGGGCGCCGCTACGGGAGAGCGCCGAACGGGCGCTGCTACAGTACTGTTCCCTGGCCGCCGTGCTGGTCACCGAGCGGGGGGATATCCTCTACCTTCATGGTCGCACCGGTCGTTATCTGGAGCCTTCCCCCGGCGAGCCTGGTCTGAACGTCCTGAAAATGGCTCGGGACGGGTTGCGCCATCCGTTGACGGTGGCTTTGCACAAGGCGGTGGCGTCCCGGGACAGTGCGGCGCACCCCGGCTTGCGGGTCAAGACCAACGGCGACTACACGGTGGTCAATCTGACGGTACAGCCCCTCTCCGTCGGTCCCAAGGCTGCGGAACCGACCCTCTATCTGGTTATCCTGGAAGATGCGCCCGCCACTACACCCCTTTCCCCGGTTCCCCCGACAGTCGGCGCCGAGGAGGATAGCGCGCGCTTTGCGGAGTTGCAGCAGGAGCTGCGGGCCAAGGAAGAGTACCTGCAGAGCACCATCGAAGAGCTGGAGACAACCAATGAGGAACTCAAGTCATCCAATGAGGAGATGCAGTCGGTGAATGAGGAGCTGCAATCCACCAATGAAGAACTTGAGACCTCCAAGGAAGAGCTGCAGTCGGTGAATGAAGAGCTCGCCACGGTGAACTCGGAACTGCAGATAAAGGTGTCGGATCTTTCCCAGGCCAATAACGACATGAACAACCTGCTGGCCGGCACGGGGATCGGTACGGTTTTTGTGAACCACCACCTCTGCATCCAGCGTTTCACCCCCGCTGCCACGCAAGTGATCAACCTGATTCACTCCGATGTGGGGCGTCCGGTGGGGCATATCGTGGATAATCTGGTGGGGTATGACCGATTGGTGGCGGATCTGCGGCAGGTGCTGGATACCCTTGTTCCCCGGGAGGTGGAGGTCAGGACCCAGAGTGGGGACTGGTATCTCATGCGCATCAGACCCTACCGGACTCTGGAAAATGTCATTGAAGGGGCGGTGATCACCTTTACCGACACCACCGAGCTGAGAAAGGCTCAGGAGATTCTCCGGGAGACCCTGCGTCACCTGGCCGTGGTGGTCCAGGATGCCTCTGACGCCATGATCGTTCAGGACCTGGAGGGGCGCATCATTGCCTGGAATCCGGCAGCGGAGCGTCTTTACGGTTGGAGTGAGGCCGAGGCCCTGAAGATGAACATTGCCGAGCTGATTCCTCCCAACGGGCGGGATGAGGCGCTGGAGGGGATACTCACTCTGAGTCGGGGGGAGAAACTTTTTCCCTGCTGCCTCCAGCGGATCGCCAAGGACGGCAGCGTCAAAACGGTCAATCTCACGGCTAGCTCCCTGGTGAACGAGGCGGGTCAGTTTTACGCCATCGCCACCACGGAGCGGCTGGGGGGATAAAAAGAGTGAATGACAAGCTTTTCGCTGAAAGGTTTTAGAGTTTTGTGAATCGGAGATCCAACCATGATGAGTAAATCTGACGATTCCATGACTGATACTGTAAAAAATGTTCATCTGCGAACGGCAGCGGAACAACGGGCAACATTGTTGCCGGATCTACAGGAGCCACTCTCCCTCCAGGAAGCGAAGCAGACGCTCCATGAGCTGCGGGTCCATCAGATCGAGCTGGAGATGCAGAACGATGAGCTGAGGCGGACTCAACTGGAACTGGAGGGGTCACGGAAACGTTATTTCGACCTTTACCACCTGGCGCCGGTGGGGTACGTAACCGTCAGTGAGACCGGATTCATTTTGGAGGCCAATCTCACCGCCGGCATCCTGCTGGAGATGACCTTGGCCGAGCTGACAACGCAACCATTCCATCGGTTTATCTTCAAAGACGACCAGGATATCCACTACCTGCGGCGCAAGAAGCTTCTGGAGAGCGGTGAAGCGACGGAGTACGAACTCCGGTTGGTACCCATGGGGGGGAAGATCTTCTGGGGGCATCTGACGGTCACCCTTACCCGGGACGACGGCGGAGCGGTTCTCCTCCGGGTGGCGGTGAACGACATCACCCGGATCAAGGAGGGAAAGGAGCGGTTGCAGCGGCTCAACCGTGAACAGCAGATCATTCTCGACGGCGCGCCCGTGGCCATCTGTCTGGTGGTGGAGAGACGTCTGGTCTGGGTAAACCGGAAGACCGAAGAGTTGTTTCTGTACTCCCGGGAAGAGTTGGAGGGGCGCTCCACCAGGATGCTTTATCCTTCACGGGAAGCGTACGAACAGCTGGGAGCGGACACCTATTCCAGACTTTTCCAGGGTCTGGAGGTGGAGACCGTACATGAGTTGGTGCGGCGGGATGGTGGTCGGATCCGAGTCCGCTCCTTCGGTAGTCCACTCGACCCCGCCGACCCGAGTCAGGGCGTAATCTGGATTCTGGAAGATGTCACCACCCCGTATGAGCTGGAACAGCAACTTCGCGCCACCGAAGCTCGTTATCGTTTGCTGTTCCAACGGCACAACTCCATCATGCTTCTCGTCGATCCCGTCAGCGGCGACATCGTGAACTCCAACCTTGCAGCTTCGGAGTTCTATGGTTACAGTCACCACGAACTCTGTTCCATGACCATTCGGCAGCTCAACTGCCTCCCGCCGGAAACACTCTCCTCCGAACCGGGGAAGGCGACGCAACGGTCCAAGAACAGCTTCATCTTTCTCCATCGTCTGGCGAACGGGACGGTGCGCACCGTTGAATCCCACTCGACCCCCATCGAAGCCAACGGCAGGACACTCCTCTTTTCCATTATTTATGACATAACCGAGCTGATAAAGGCGGAAGCCGAGCTAGACCAGGCCCGTCACGTCGCCGAAGTCGCCAACCGGGCAAAGAGCGAGTTCCTGGCCAACATGAGTCATGATATCCGGACTCCACTGAATGCTATCATCGGCCTGGGACACCTGGCGTTGCAGACGGATCTGACCCGCCGGCAGCGGGACTATCTGGCCAAGATCAGCACCTCCGCCGACGGTCTACTCCGGTTGCTCAACACTCTTCTGGACCTCTCCAAGATCGAGGCGGGGAAGTTTGAGCTGGAAGAGCTCTCTTTCCCCCTTCTCCCCCTGCTGGAACAGCTCCTGAGCATGGTGGGAGTGGCTGCCGGGGCCAAGGGACTCCTTCTCCGCCTTACCGTCCACCCGGAAATTCCCGACCACCTGGTGGGGGATCCCCTGCGACTGGAGCAGGTACTCCTCAACCTCCTGGGGAACGCCGTCAAATTCACCGCCGCCGGGGAGGTGGAACTTTCCGTGCGCCCGCTCCACCCGGAGGGAGAGTCGATAGTTCTGGAGTTTGCGGTGCGGGACAGCGGTATCGGTCTTTCCCCGGAGGAGACCGCCCGGATCTTCGAGCCGTTCACCCAGGCTGACTGTTCCACCACTCGCCGGTTTGGCGGCACCGGACTCGGTCTCAGCATCTGTCGGCGACTGGTGTCGCTCATGGGAGGGGAAATCGATGTCACCAGCGAACCGGGGGTAGGGAGCACCTTTACCTGTACCGCCCGCTTCCTCCGGGGGATGGCGTCGGCAGAGTCGCCGGAAACGGCGCCGGAGCCGGCGGCCGTGAGAAGGGCGCTGTCGGGCTGCTCCCTGCTGGTGGCGGAAGATCAACCCCTCAACCGGCAGGTGCTCCGGGAACTTCTGGAGCAGGTGGGAGTCAGGGTTACCTTCGCCTCCGACGGAAGGGAGGCGGTATCCGCGGTCATGGCGTCGGGTAGTTGTTTCGACGCCATCCTCATGGATCTGCAGATGCCGGTGATGGACGGATACGGTGCGACTACCCTCATCAGAAGAGAATGGAGCGCGGAGCGGCTCCCCATCATCGCCATGACGGCCCATGCCATGGCGGAAGAGCGGGATCGGTGTCTGGCTGCCGGCATGAACGATCATCTCACCAAGCCGGTTAACCCGGACCGGCTCTACGCCACCCTTGCCCGATGGCTCTCCCCACGCATCTCCCCGAAGTTTCAGCCCATCGTCGAATCTGATCCGGAATCGTCCAACGAGGGGGAGGAGCATCCTTCCGCCCGAACTATCCTGCTCGTGGGGGATAAACCTACCGATATCTCCCTCCTCAACAGGCTTCTTCCCGAGGAGCACACCTGTTTGGCCGCCACTGATGGTCCAACCGCCTTACAGCTGGCGCTACACCACCGGCCGGATCTCATCCTTCTGGACGCCGGCTTCTCCGCAGCGGATGGTCATGAACTCTGCCGCGTCCTGAAGAATAATCCCGCTACGGCGCTGGTTCCGGTAATCCTCCTTGCTTCCGGGGTTGACGCCGAAACCATCGACGGCGGCTTCACTGCGGGGGCGGTGGATGTCATCGCCAAGCCCTTCATCGGTAGGGAAGTTAACGCACGGGTGAACACCCATCTGCAGCTCCAAGCGACCTTGGCCGAATTGGCCCGGTTGAAAAACGAATGCAAGTTGGAGTCGCCACCATGAGGTCTACAACAGCCGATTCTTCACCGTTCCCTGCGACGGGAGAGCTCCTGCGCAAACTGGCGGAAGAGCGGGCCGCACTACTGCCGGATTTACAGGAATCGCGCTCCGTTGAGGAGCTGAGTCAGGCATACCACGAGCTGCAGGTCCATCAGATCGAGCTGGAGATGCAGAACCGGGAACTGCTCCGGAGAGAGGAAGAGCTGGAAATTTCCCGGAACCGCTATTTCGACCTGTACAACCTGGCGCCGGTGGGGTACCTCACCCTCACCGAATCCGGGATGATTCTGGAGGCCAATCGCACGGCAGCCACCCTGCTGGGGACGCCGGTGGCGGCGCTGATCACGCAGCAGTTTAGCCGATTCATCTTTCATGATGATCAGGATAGCCACTATCTGCAGAGTAACAAGTTTACCGAATCCGGCGAGACCAGGGCTTATGATCTTCGTATGGTGAAAGCGGACGGGACGCTGTTCCGGGGGCGCCTGATTATCGCCCAGGATACGGCAGGGGCGACTACCCGGCGCTTGGTGGTAAGCGACGTCACGGAAAAATACGATCTGGAACGGCGACTCCGCTCCAGCGAGGAGCAATTCCGGACGCTGTTCCAGCAACATGGCGCCATCATGCTCCTCATTGATCCGGTCACCGGCGCCATCCTGGACGCCAATAACTCCGCTGCCCGGTTTTACGGTTATTCCCGGGACGAACTTCGCGCCATGACCATCCAGCAGATCAACTGCCTCACCGCCGATGTCATTCTTGCCGAACGGGAGGAGGCTCGGCGGCAGATAAAAAACTACTTCGTCTTCCCCCACCGCTTGGCCGACGGGACGGTGCGCACCGTGGAGGTTCACTCCACTCCCATCATCACCAACGGGCAACCGCTTCTTTTTTCCATCATCCATGATATCACCCAGCAGAAGCGGACGGTGGACGAGCTCCGGATGACGCGCATCAGCGTGGACGAAGCATCCGACGCCATCTACTGGACAACGCCGGACGCCCGCATTGTGGACGTGAATCCCGCGGCCTGCCGGATGTTGGGCTATTCCCGGGAGGAACTGCTTCGGTTGACCATTCCGGATATTTGTCCGCTCCGTGACGCCGATGATTGGCCCCGCCATTTTGCCGAACTTCGGGAAAAGGGATCCCTCAAGTTCGAGGCGGAACATCTTGCAAAAGACCGTCGAAGTATCCCGGTGGAGATTGTGACAAACTATGTACGCATGGGGGACGAGGAGCGAACCTGCGCTTTTATTCGGGACATCTCCCAACGCAAGGAGTATGAACGCGAACTCGAAGCGGCCCGTCACGCCGCCGAGGCTGCCAATTCGGCCAAGAGCGAGTTTCTGGCCAACATGAGCCACGA
>CAIUUR010000481.1 GCA_903902345.1 uncultured Geobacteraceae bacterium
ATCCTGGGCATCCAGTTGTTCCGCCTTCAAGCGCAGTTGATAGGTCGTCACATCCAGCAGAGCCCCGTCCATCTCCAGCCAGACATGATAGGGCAGTGCATTCGACTGGACAGTCATTCCCGGTGTTGGTGCATGAAGGATGACATCGTTATCACCCGGACCGACCCGCTAGGCGGCGTGTCCTACGACGACATGACACTCAAACCCGATCTGGGCCAGAATCTCATGGACAATCGCCGCATGAATATAACTATCAGAGCAGAGTCGGCCGCTGGCGGCCATGGCATATTTCCGCATAGCGGCAGCCAGGCGAGGGATATCAACTTCAACATCAAGTCGAGCGCGAGCCACAGCCCGGCGTTTAGCTACACCCATATTTTTCTCCCAAAACGAATAATTACCCAGATCCAGCCGGTAACCATCCCCGCACTCGCCCGCGAAACCCTTAGCAATACATGCGGATTGATCTCCGGCGTAGTGAGGTAACATGCAGAGACATGTACATCTTGCCGGACTCTGTCCATTGTTACTACCAGTATTGGAACTGTCGGGCAATGTAAACTGTTTTCTTGAGCAATGATAGTTTGAGAGGGATTCGGCCGACAGGTTAAATCGCGCCATCAGTTCTTTCCCGGTTGAATCGAGGAGGGAGGATCTATGTCGCTTCGGGATGGTCAGTGTGTGCGATCGAGGGAAACGGAGAAGCCATCGAGAATGGCCATAGCGTGGATATTGGCGAAAATCATTTTGGAGTCATCCAGGGAGAAGAAGAGACAGAAAAACGTTATTCCAGCATCTTATCGTAGGATACTTCAACATTCCCGGCAGGCTCCGAAAATCCAACTCGGCAATTTGGAAGCCCTACAGACCTGGCGTCCCATTGCCCCTTGAATAAATAGTTCTCGACTTTTGTACCAACATAACGCAGAATTATGTTTAATGTTGGGACAAATACGGGGGTGTTTATGCCGGCACGTAAGAGAGATGATAGTGTCTTCAAGATGCTGCAAGCGGAGCAGGAGCGTTGCGTTCGAGTCGTTGAAAAAATATGGGGGGAAATTGAAAAACTCCCCAAAGGCTCTCTTGGTCAGAGGAAAGTAAAGAGCGCCGACAAGGAGTACATTTATCCCTGCCTGCGCTATCGGAAAGGTTCAAGCGTCTTGTTCGAGCATCTTTCCGCTGAAAAAGCAGAAGAACTCAAGCCACTGCTGGAAAAACGAAAAAAACTTGAATCCGACCTGAAAGCCAATAAACGTCGTATTGTGACCCTTAATTCGATTCTCCAGAAGGGATAACCACGTGGAGCTTACTCTTTCTCATAGCCCCTTTGTTCCTCCGGTGACTACCCTCCTTTCAGAGTTGAGTCGCATAGGTTTTTTTTCTCATGGCCTGCTGATCGGGAGTTGGCCGATGATCATATTTGCTGATCATTATACGTTATCTTATGGCCTGGCAACGGATGACATTGATTTTGCAGTAGAAAACATCATCAAGCTTCCTGAAAAGCATACGGACACTATTCCTGAAGTGCTGGAGCGCCTGGGATATACGCCGCTACATGACTATTCCGGCATTGAGACATATATCCATGGCACCTTTGAAGTTGAGTTCATAACCCATCGCCGTGGCGGCAATGCGCCGCCATCCGTAATCATCCCGCCATGGAAAGTCTCGGCTCAGCCCCTTCCGTTCATTGACCTGCTCTTTATCCGTCCGGTAACAGTAACTATCCAAAATTTCAGCATTCGCATTCCATCACCTGAAACACTCGTTATTCATAAACTGATTATCGCACAGCGCCGGACTGGTCGAGACAAAGTGCTTAAAAAAGAAAAAGATCTGCAACAATGCTCTGCGCTGGGGGAGGCGCTCCGGTTGGAAGAGGTTACGAGGATTTTACTTGAGTACAGGATGTCAAAAGAGGTCAAAAAATCCATGCGCCTGTCGATGAATGAAGCGGAAATCAGCCTGCCGGGGTGGACGTGATTACATCTGTGTCGAGCATGGCGGCAGATGATCACCGCTGTCTGTTTTCAACGAGCACAGAACCGAAACTGTCGCTGGCGGCCAGGGCGTATTTGCGCATTGCGGCGGCCAGGCGGGGGATATCCACTTCCACATCAAGGCGAGCGCGAGCCACCGCCCGGCGTTTAGCTGCTCCCATATATTTCTCCCATACCAGGATATTGCCCGGATCCAGTCGGCAACCATCCCCTACCCCGCTCGCAACACCCGTACCAATACCATACGGGTTGATCTCCGGCGTAGTGAGGAAACATGCAGGGACATGGTCATCTTGCCGGCCCCCTGTCCATTGTTACTACCAATAGTGTAACCGTCGGGCAACTGTAAACTATTTTTTTGAGCAATGATAGTTTGGGAGGGATTCGGCCGGCGGGTCAAATAGCGCCATCAATTCTTTCCTGGTTGAATCGAGGAGTGAGGATCTATGTCGCTTCGGGATGGTCAGTGTGTATGGTCGGGAGAAACAGGGAAGCCATTGAGGAGGCCATAGCATGGATATTGCCGAAAATGATTTTGGAGTTTTTCAGGGAGCAGAAGGGGCATGGTTTGGTGTTGGTCATAGAGGCATATCTCAGTTTTTCAAGGTGTTAAGGCAGACAGTGATGGAATCAACATTAATATGTTACATATGTAACCAACGTCC
>CAIUUR010000482.1 GCA_903902345.1 uncultured Geobacteraceae bacterium
AGCGAGAAACCGCTCCTTCTGATCCACCGGATCGTTGAGCTCCGAGAAGGCGTTGGCCAACTCACGACCCGCAATATAGAGTTCGAACCGGTCCACTATCTCCGGATCGGTATCGTTTTTCCGCGATAGCGGAGAGACTTCAGTGGGATAGGCCGTGATGAAAGTTGGCTGAATCAGCTTCGTCTCGGCTACCTCCTCGAAAACTTCCATGAGAAGTCTGCCGTAACTGATGTTCTCGGGGAGTCCCAGGCCGATCTTCTGGGCATAGGCGTACAGGAGATCCCTGTCCTCAAGACTTTTCCGATCAATAGCGCCATATTCCACCACCGCTTCCTTCACCGTGAGCCGCTTCCAGGGACGCTGGAAACTGATGGCCTCTCCCTGACAGGTAAACTCCACTCCTCCCAGGAGCTCCCGGGCCACATGACAGAGCAGTTCTTCCGTATAGGTTATGAGATCTTCATAGGTTGCATAGGCCCGGTAGAATTCCATCATGGTGAACTCGGGATTGTGCCGAATGGAGATCCCCTCGTTCCGGAAGTTGCGGTTGATCTCGAAAACCCGGTCGAATCCGCCCACTACCAGTCGCTTGAGATAGAGTTCGGGAGCGATCCGGAGATAGAGATCCATGTCCAGGGCGTTGTGATGAGTGGTGAAGGGACGCGCCGTGGCGCCGCCGGGTATCTGTTGCATCATGGGGGTCTCGACTTCCAGGAAGTCGTTCTTCACCATGAAATCACGAATGAGGGTTATGATCCGGGACCGCTTCAGAAATACGTCGCGGGATTCCGGATTGACGATGAGGTCCACATATCGTTGACGGTAACGGGTCTCCACGTCGGTGAGACCATGAAATTTTTCGGGTAGCGGCTGAAACGATTTGGTGAGGAGTCGAATGGCCGTCACATGAAGCGACAACTCACCGGTCTTGGTGCGAAAAGGCCACCCCTCCACGCCGACGATATCACCCAGATCGAACGTCTCGAAGCAGGCGAAGGTCTCTTCCCCCACCACATCTTTCTTCACGTAGAGCTGTATCCGCCCCTTGCGGTCCTGAAGTTGGATGAAGGCGGCCTTGCCGAAGGAGCGACGGGCCATGATCCTCCCCGCTACAACGAAATTTTCGCTGTTCTCGGCGATTTCGCCCATCCCTCCGTAGCCGGCAACGAGATCCTCGGAAGTTTGTCGGGGAGCAAAATCATTGGGATAGGGGTTGATTCCCTCTTCCCACATCTTGTTGACCTTACGACGGCGCTGCAATGTCAGTTCATGTAGTTCTTCCATACGGTGCTCGGACCTTTCAGGCATAAAATCAGTAATCGTGGAAGATAGCCTGTTCCCCGGAGGCAGTCAAGGGAAAAGGCCCGCTGTTTACTAGAACCCGGAAATCATCGTGGGAACAAAAACATCGGTGGTGGAGTTGATCCCAAGCTGACCGTAGGAATTGTGACCCCAAGACCATCCTCTTGTCCCGGAAAAAGCAACCGAGTGGTTTCCCATGGCAAGAATTCGGTCCAGAGATGCAAGGCCCGGCACCTGTACTGCCACATGACTATCGATTGTTGTCCCCAAGCCAAGCTGACCATAACCGTTATAACCCCAGGCCCAGAGAGTTCCGTCGCTCTTCAGCGCCAGAGAATGGTCAAGACCGGCGGCAATGGCAATCACACCGCTCAATTTCAGATTGGCTCCATCCACCACCTGCACCGGCACCGATGACGAAACAATCGAATTATCGCCCAACTGGCCATAATTGTCATATCCCCAGGCAACCACACTCCCGTCGTTTAAGAGTGCGAGGCTATGACTCCCGCCGGTGGCGATAGCTTTCACGCTCCCCAATATCCCGTTACGGTTCAGACCGACAACCTGAGCCGGCCCCTGTGCGGCATTAATGGCAGTGATGGAAAGGCCGTCTCCCAGTTGTCCTCCGTAGCTGTTACCCCAGGCCCAGACCGAACCGTTGACGTCCAGGGCCAGACTGAAGAGACCGCCGGCGGCAATACGCGTCGCGGTAAAACCACCTTGGGCGGAAGAGGTAACGGTCATGGCGTAGCGGTTGTAGCCGGGAGTGGATGTATCTGAGGTATACCCCAACTGCCCCCAGGTATTGTCACCCCAGGCCCAGACGACCCCCGTGGCATCCAGGGCCAGGCTGTGATTCCCCCCCGCGGCCACGGCCGTCACGTTGGTGAGATGGGTATGGGCGCTGGTTTTGTTGCTGAACACCTTTACCGGCTGATACGTGGCCGTCTCTGTTCCGTTCCCCAACTGCCCGTAGCCGTTATTCCCCCAGGCCCAGACACCGCTCAGGTTCTTGAAGGCCAGCGAGTGCGTCCCCCCGGTGATGATCCCGGACACCCGGGGAAGGCCTGACACCTGAACCGGCGTCAGGCTGTTGGCTGAGTTACCGTTCCCCAGTTGGCCATAACTGTTACTACCCCACCCCATGGCGGTGTGATTGCGAAAAACGAGGGTCTGGTTGTAGCTGGGCAGGGTTATCCCCCGTGGTGAAGAAGTCGGCCAGGTGGGTGTTGAGTTGCCGCCACCACAAGCCGTCAGTGTTGCCAGGAGGAATATTGTCGTCAGTGCATATCCCGAAAATTTCATGGTTGGGTTCTCCGTTTCAGTGGGGTAATCCGACAAGAATTTGGAGTTAACTATACTAACCGGTAAATGTCAAGAACGGTAAAAGGTGCGATGTGCCACCAAGGCACGTCCCTTCGGCCGTCAGAGCGCTCCCAGAACCTTCAGCAGATGGGGGACCATCTGCTTCTTGCGGGACATGACCCCCTGTAACTCGTAGAGATGCGGCTGAATCTGGGGATACCCCATGACATGGGCCAGCTCGTTTTTCCCCTCCACCAGGAAAAGAGTCGTTTCACTGTAGATATCGGTGACCATGAGCCCCGCCATGGCCAGACGCTCTTCCTCCTTCACCCGTTTCAGCGCTTCCCGCAAACTACCTCTGATTTCGTAGAATTCATCGAAACCGACCACCTCCACCTGCCCGACACCGAAGAGTGTATCGCCAGCGGCGAACTGCTTGAAGTCGGCACGAATGGCGACTTCGAGAGATTCATAGGCGGAAAAACCGCTGCAGGAGGAGAATATCTCCCGGCCGAATTGGGCATGGTCCAGGCCGGCCCGCTCTTCCAGCCAGAGCGCCAGTTCCCGATCCCGACGTGTGGTGGTGGGGGATTTGAGAATAACCGTATCGGTAACTATTCCCGCCAGGAGGAGCGCTGCGATCCGGGGCTCCGGCTCGATCCCCCCTTCCCGGTAAAGGGAGGCCACAATGGTGCAGGTGCTCCCCACCGGGGCCGCCATGAAGGTGATCGGCTGGTTCGTGGGGGAATTACCCAGCTTGTGATGATCGATGACCTCCAGGATCTCCACCGCCTCGGCCCCCGGTACCGCCTGAGCCAGTTCGTTGTGATCCACCAGGATCAGGGCGTAGGGGAGCGGCGCCAGAAGCGAAGACTTGGTGGCAACCCCGGCCACGGTGCCGTCCTCCTCCAGGACGATAACCGCCGGCTCTCCCGAATGGAGGAGCTTGAGCCGGAGATGTTCCAGCGGCTCGGCTACTCCCACCTGCTCAAACCGCGCTTCCACGAATTCCGTCAGCGGCGTGGAGAGGCGGGTCAGGGAAGCGGCGGTTGCCGTATCGTGCGGAGTTGAAAGCAGCGTGACCCCGTTCCTCCGGGCCAACTCCTGGAGGTCGCCATCGACCTCTCTCCCCCCCGTCACCACGAGGAGCCTCACCCCCATCTGAATCGCTGCCTGCTGAATGGTGCGTCGGTCACCGGTCATGATCAACAGAGACGCCGGCTCATACCCTTCAATCCGGCTGGTAAAAAACTCCTCCCGCATGGCGCCGATGAAGAGATGGAGGTGCTCGATTTCATCCCGTGACTCACCGGTAATGAAGGTCGCCCCCAGGCAGACGGCCAGGGATCGAAGAGAGGTATCCACCCCCCGCATCCGGTCCGTTCCGGCCAACAGATATTTTTCCGACAATCGGAGGAGCGTGACGATCCCCAGCGGAGTATTTTCCTCGCTCACCACGGGGAGAACACGGACGTTATGCCGGTGGAACAGCTCCAAAGCCTCCTTCAGCGACAGAGTCGCCGCCGCAGTGATCGGCTGCCGTTTGATGACGTCCCGGACCTTGGGGTGTACATCCGCCAGATACAGGGGAGGATCAATCCCCAGTCGTTCCAGGATGGAACGGGTCTGAGGATTTGGATTCCCCGCCATGGCGGCGCAAACCTTCGAGTACCCCAGTTTCTTTTTCAGCTCTGCATAGGCAATGGCCGACGCGATGGAATCGGTGTCCGGGTTCCGGTGGCCGATGACGTAGATCTGTTTGCTCAAGGTGTTCTCCTGTAACGGGTTTGGTGCGGATACAGAAAAACCGCTCTCACCCCAGGAGACGAAGGAAGCGGTTTATCTGCAGTTCTATAGTTTATCGTATTATCCCTGCAGGTCACTACCTACCAGAGAGACGACCAGCTGAAAATCCCGACGCTCCGCACCGACGGTAACCGTGACCGGAATCATCAGCTTGCCATTTTCAAGGCGCCCCGCTGCGGAAATCGCCAAGCCGATCTCGGAAGGGGCCTCAACCCCACTACGGGCCGGCTCAGATTCTTCAGGAAACCGCGGCGCCATCTCCGGGAAGAGGGAAGGCGCCGGCTCCTCAGGAAACGTGTCGGGCGCCGGGGACTCCTCAGGCTCCAACTCCGGAGAAAGTCCCGGCAGAGTCTCTTCCTCTTCCTCTTCCTCTTCCTCTTCCTCTTCCTCTTCCTCTTC
>CAIUUR010000483.1 GCA_903902345.1 uncultured Geobacteraceae bacterium
CCGGCAGGCCGTCAAGTGCGCCTTCGAAAACGTCTCCCACAGCGTGCAGTAATGTAGGGGCGAAAAATTTTTCGCCCCTACTGTCCCGCCAGTCCCCACGGGGCGGTTGCGGTATGCTGTTTCTGTCACTGCCCAATGAATGAGCAATCTGCTATCCCCTACCATCTCTCCGCAGGTTACCACCCTTTTCCAGAAGTTATCCCAAGAGTTATCCACAGGCATTGTTGAAAAAGCATGTTGAAACATGGTCTGACAGGCAAATCTTGAGTTAAATAAGCCAGATAGCTTTAAAACACTATTTCTCTAAAAGTGGATAACTGACCAATAACAGTACGTTGTCAACCGGAGTGCGATGACCGGCCATCTGCTTTTCAACTTGACAGGGAATAGTAGCCATTTGATACCATCCTGGCATGCGCGTAGAAACGGTACCACTCAACCATCAGATTCGAGTAGCGGCTATCTTCGACAAGGGAAGAGTCAAGCCTGTTTGGTTTGAGACCCAGGGTGAAAGGGTGTCCGTTAATGAGATCTGTTACAGCTGGTCCTGCAAGGAAGGCACGGCAACGATCCTGAACTTTGCCGTATGGGACGGGAACAAAACGTTCGAATTGGCCTACGACGTAACCGCCGGAGGATGGTCGTTGCGAGGGAAGAAAGTGACTGCCTGAGGCCGTGGGATTCGTGCTTAATGAGATAAATACATTTTCACGATAACGATAGATTATCATGGATTGTAGCCGCCGATTCTGTTAATAATCTAAGCTTCTCCGCTTCGCGCCGGGAAGCTTTTTTTGCACGTTCTACGGTGTACCGCCCACCAGAAGGATCATCCATGGCCATCAAAAAATCAGATCTTTACTCTTCTCTCTGGGCTTCCTGCGATGAACTTCGCGGCGGCATGGATGCCAGCCAGTATAAGGACTACGTCCTGTTCATGCTGTTCATCAAATACATTTCCGACAAGTACGGGGATAGCGACGATTTTGCTCCGCCGGTCACCATCCCGCAGGGAGCCGGCTTCAAGGATATGGTGGCGCTGAAAGGGAAGAGCGACATCGGGGACAGGATCAATACCCAGGTCATCCAGCCGCTCATCGACGCCAACTCCCGCCTTGCCCGCAGCGACTTCCCCGATTTCAATGATCCCAACAAACTTGGCGACGGACCGGCCAAAGTTGAGCGTATCGGAAACCTCATCGCCATTTTCGAGAATCCTGCGCTGGATTTCTCCAAAAACCGCGCCGAGAACGACGACATCCTGGGCGACGCCTACGAATACCTCATGCGGCACTTCGCCAGCCAGAGCGGCAAGAGCAAGGGGCAATTCTACACTCCCTCCGAAGTCAGCCGGATCATAGCCAAGGTCATCGGCATCACTCCGGCTAACAGCAAGGCGGCCACAACGGCCTACGACCCCACCTGCGGCTCCGGCTCCCTGTTGTTGAAGGTCGCCGCCGAGGCGGGCAAGCATATCACCCTGGAAGGGCAGGAGAAAGACGGCACCACCGCCGGTCTCGCCCGGATGAACATGATCCTGCACGACTTCCCCACTGCCAACATCCAATCCGGCGGCGAAGGGACACTGGTAAAACCCAAGTTCCTGGATGGCGAACAGCTTCGCACCTATGACTATGTCGTGGCCAATCCCCCCTTCTCCGACAAGAGCTGGTCCACCGGCCTTGTCCTGGGCGAAACCGGTAGCGGTGATAACTACCTCCGCTTCACCTGGGGTGTGCCGCCAAAGAAGCAGGGGGATTACGCCTACCTCCTGCACATCGTTCGCTCCATGAAGAGTACGGGCAAGGGCGCCTGTATTCTCCCCCATGGCGTCCTCTTCCGGGGCAATGCCGAGGCGGTCATCCGCCGGCAACTGGTTCGCTCCGGATACCTGAAGGCGATCATCGGCCTCCCCGCCAATCTCTTTTACGGCACCGGCATCCCGGCCTGCATCCTGGTGCTGGACAAGGAAAACGCCACCGCCCGCAAGGGAATCTTCATGCTTGACGCCTCCAAGGGGTTCAAGAAGGATGGCCCGAAAAACCGTCTCCGCGAGCAGGATATTCACAAGATCGTGGATACCTTCATCCGGCAGGAGGATAACGACCCGCGCTATGCCCGGATGGTGCCGGTCACGGAAATAGCCGATCCGAAAAACGACTACAACCTGAACCTCCCGCGCTACATCGACAGCACCGAGCCGGAGGATTTGCAGGATATGAACGGCCACCTGCGCGGCGGCATCCCGGAGCGCGATCTGGATGTTTTGGGCAATTACTGGAAGATCATGCCGGGAGTGCGTGCCGCCCTGCTGGAGAAGTCCGACTACCCCGGCTACTGCCGGTTGCGGCTCCCCATCGCCCAGGTAAAGCCTGCCATCTTCGACCATGGCGAGTTTACTGCATTCCTGGCATCCGCCACACGGCTCTTCGCCACATGGAAACAGACCAGTACACCGCTGCTCAAGGGCTTTGCCCAGGACGGCCACCCCAAGCCACTCATCGAAACCATCGCCGAGGAACTGCTTGCCACCTTCAAGACAGCGCCGTTGCTGGACGCCTATGATGTGTATCAGCACCTCATGGATTACTGGGCCGAGATCATGCAGGACGATTGCTACCTCATCGCCGATGGCGGATGGAAGGCGGGCGCACTCCCCCGTGAAATCCGCCAGGTCAAAAACAAGGAAGGCAAACTCGTCTGGCCCGAAAAGGAAGATTTCAAGAAGGGGAAGCGCCGCTTCAAGTCCGACCTCGTCCCCGCTACCATCCTCATCGACCGCTATTTCGCAGTAGAGCAGGATGCCATTGCTGCCCTGGAAGCCGAACTCGCCGGGATCGAGCAGCAGCTTGATGAAAAGCGGGAAGAGCAGAGTGGCGAGGAAGGGTTGCTCGCGGAAGTCATCGAAGGCGAAGGGGAGAAACAGAAGATCACTGCCAAGGCAGTGAAGGCCCGCCTCAAGGTTATCGGTCGCGATCCGGACTACGCCGAGGAACGCCAGGCCCTGAAAGAGTACGCCACGTTGCTGGACCAGCAGGCGGAAGCCAAGGTCGGGCTCAAAGCCGCGCAGGATGAGTTGGAAGCCAAGCTCGACGCCAAATACCCCAAACTCACCGAGGACGAGATCAAGACCCTCGTGGTGGACGACAAATGGCTGGCCACCATAGCCGCCGCCGTGCAGGGAGAACTGGACCGCGTCTCCCAGACCCTCACCGGCCGCATCCGCCAGCTCGCCGAACGCTACGCCACCCCGCTGCCGCAGCTTGTTGACGAATTGGCTGAGCTGACGGCAACAGTGGACGGGCACCTGAGGAAGATGGGTGGCCGAATATGAAAAAGAGTGTCAACCGTGCCGCCGGGACGGTGAACGAAGCCGCCCTGCTCACTGATCTGCGTGAACTGATCCACTCCGCCCGGCAGCGAGTCGCCTCAGTTGCAAACTCAACGACAACTATGCTCTTCTGGCATTTAGGAAGGCGGATACTCACCGAAAACCTTCAGGATAGCCGGGCGGAATATGGGAAACAGATTCTCGCGACCGTGTCGCGAGAATTGACGACTGAGTTTGGCAGAGTTTAGCTAATGGTCTGCTTTTACAGATACATTGTGCAGATGCCAGTTGCAGCAGTCCGGCGGCAGTCTGGCGCCGGCAAAAAGGTGGAGGCATGAGCTACGACACACTCCAGAAGTCCGTGGGTGCCCTTGCAGAGGAGCTGCAGGGTATGCACGCACTTGCCCTAGCCCAATACACGCCGGTCGTGGAAAGCATTATTGCTACCTGTTGCCGCGACGTCCGGCAAATCGAACAGACTCTCGACGGCCTGCTCGATTTTTGCTGTTACGATCCGGCGCTTCAGCTCTACCGCCGCCTCTGCCGTTATTACTACGATATCGATCCCGCTGCCACGGCGGACTATATCAACGCCTACCGGGAATTGTGGGACTCCGAGGAAACGGAGGGTGAGGTATGAGCGTAAAGGGCGCCGATGACCTACAATCCTGACACCCACCACCGCCATTCGATCCGTCTCCAGGGATACGATTATTCCCGTGCCGGGGCATACTTCGTCACTCTCTGCGCCCATGAACGGGAATGTCTGTTTGGCGAGATTGTGAGCGGCGAAATGCGATTAAACGATTTCGGGCGCATCGTGATGGCGGAATGGATTCGTTCCAGCGAACTACGAGCGGAAGTCGAAACAGGAGAATACGTGGTGATGCCTAACCATTTTCACGGGATTGTCATAATTCGGGACATTGACCATGATCACATTATCTGTAGGGGCGACCGGCCGGTCGCCCCTACGATGCCGGGACCACAACCGAAATCAATTGGCGCAATGATGGCGGGTTTCAAATCCGCCGTAACCAAACAAATAAACGTCCACCGCAACACCCCTAGCGTACCCGTATGGCAGCGCAATTATTACGAACACGTTATCCGCGACGATGCCGATTATGCACGGATTACCGAATACATTGTCGAAAACCCTCAACGGTGGAATGAGGACAAATTACACCCGGAGAATTACGATACCATGACACATTCCGGAAATACCGGTCATGGCAATAATGACGGTAGTGGCAACATTGACGGTAATGGCGACATTGTAGGGGCGACCGGCCGGTCGCCCCTACGAACCGTGCCCCATCCGGGAGGTCACCATGAATAACCATGTGCCGTCCGGCTACAAGCAGACCGAGGTGGGGGTGATTCCGGAAGACTGGGAGGTTGTTACGATTGGCGACCTGAAGCCATTCGTCACAAGTGGCTCACGCGGATGGGCTGCCTTCTATTCCGAACGTGGTTCGCTCTTTGTCCGAATAACGAACCTCTCACGCGGGACAATTTACCTTGATCTCACGGATTCAAAGTATGTGAACCTTCCGCCCGAAGCTCGGGAGGGTGTTCGCACGCAATTATTTGAGCATGATGTTCTCATTTCGATCACAGCAGATATCGGCATTGTTGGTTATGTGGATGACAACGTCCCAACACCGGCTTACATCAACCAGCATATCGCTCTTGCAAGATTCGATTCCACCAAGGTATGCGGTAAGTTCATAAGCTATTTTTTAGCCTCGGAGAAACCGCAGAAACTTTTTCGAGCATCAACAGACACGGGAGCAAAGGCTGGCATGAGCCTGGGGACGGTGCAGAAAATCAAAACAGCACTTCCCCCCCTCCCGGAACAACGCGCCATCGCCAAAGCTTTAAGCGATGTGGATGGGCTGCTGGGAGGGCTGGATCGGCTCATCGCCAAGAAGCGCGACCTCAAACAGGCCGCCATGCAGCAACTCCTCACCGGCAAAACCCGCCTGCCTGGTTTTAGCGGAGAGTGGGTGGTGAAGCGGTTGGGGGAGGTCGGGAGGTTTTCGAAGGGCAGCGGCGTGACCAAAGACCAAACACGAAGCGGAACCCTTGCCTGTATTCGGTATGGTGAAATCTATACCCATCATAATGACGTGATACGTGGCTTCCACTCTTGGATTTCGCCTGAAGTCGCCTCCTCGGCGGTTAGGCTGAAAAAGGGAGATATTTTGTTCGCCGGATCAGGGGAAACGAAGGAGGAGATTGGTAAGTGTGCCGCATTCGTTAGCGAGGTTGAGGCGTATGCAGGCGGCGACATCGTGATTCTACGACCCGACGATTGCAATTCACTTTTCCTCGGCTATTACCTCAACACTAGCTCAATCGTCCGACAGAAGGCGAGCCGCGGCCAAGGCGATGCCGTTGTCCATATCAGCAGCTCTGCCCTATCCGATGTTCGCTGCACATTGCCGTCCTCTTCGGAACAGACCGCCATCGCCGCCATCCTCTCCGACATGGACGCCGAACTGGCGACGTTGGAGCAGCGACGGGAGAAGACCCACGCCCTCAAGCAGGCCATGATGCAGGAATTACTTACTGGTAGGACGAGGCTGGTATGAAACCCCTCCGGATTTTCATCAGCAGTGTTCAGAAGGAATTCGCCCCAGAGCGGACCGCTCTGCGGGACTATCTGCACGGAGACCCGCTGCTACGCCGGTTCTTCGACTTCTTCCTCTTCGAAGATGTCCCTGCCGCCGACCGCACGAGCGACGCGGTCTATCTGGATGAGGTGGGACGGTGCGACATCTATCTGGGGCTCTTCGGTAATGACTATGGTTACGAAGACGCCAACGGGATTTCTCCCACTCACCACGAATTCAACCATGCCACGCAGTTGCATAAGAACCGGCTTATCTTCGTCAAAGGTGCAGATGATACAGCACGGCATCCCAAGATGCTGGCGCTGATTCAGCAGGCCGGTGGACAGCTAATCCGGCGGCGCTTTGCCACAACATCGGAACTGATCGCCGGGCTTTATGCCGCCCTGGTGCATTACCTTGAAGACCAGGAGATGATCCGCAGCGGCCCCTTTGACGCCGCCCCCTGCCGCAAGGCGATGCTGACAGATCTGGATGAAGAGCGAATGGCCACGTTCCTGCGTCGCGCCCGCCGCGCCCGTGGCTTCCCTCTCCCGGAAGAAGCCACCTCCGAAGAGTTGTTGACCCACCTGAATCTGCTGGATGACGGTCGCCCCACCCATGCCGCCGTGCTCCTCTTTGGGAAACATCCCCAACGGTTCATGATCTCTTCCGAGGTGAAGTGCGCCCACTTTCACGGCATTGAGGTCGCCAAGCCGATTCCGTCGTATCAGGTCTATAAGGGAACGGTCTTCGATCTGGTGGATCAGGCAGTGGACTTCGTCATGTCCAAAATTAACCTCTGGGTCGGGACTCGCGAAGCCGGAACAGAGGTGCCGATAGCCTATGAGGTTCCCCGAGAGGTGGTGACTGAAGCCATCGTCAATGCCGTGGCGCACCGGGACTACACCAGCAACGGCAGTGTGCAGGTAATGCTGTTCGCCGACCGCCTGGAGGTCTGGAACCCCGGCACCCTCCCCCCTTCGCTGACACTGGCTAAATTACGCCTTCCCCATGGCTCGGTCCCCGGCAATCCCCTGGTGGCGGAACCGCTCTACCTTGCCAAATATATCGAAAGGATGGGAACAGGAACCCGCGATATGATCCGGCGCTGCCAGGAGGCTGGTCTCCCGGAGCCGGAGTTTTCGCTCTCCGATGGATTCGTCATCACCATCCGCCGCAAGAACGGAGAAGCCGCAGAGCACGTTACAGAACAAGTTACCGGGGAAGTCACCGGGGTAGTTGCCGGGGTAGTTGCCGGGGTGGCTGCCGGGGTGGTTGAACAAGTAATGCTGGCGGTGCAGGGAGAAATGAAGCGTACTGAAATTCAGGCTGCTCTGGGGCTCAGACATGAAGATTATTTCCGTGAGGCCTATCTCCTGCCTGCCCTGCGGGCTGGTTATCTGGAAATGACAATCCCTGACAAACCTACCAGTGGCAAGCAAAGATACCGACTAACGGAAAAGGGCGCCGCATTACGGGCCATGGTTGTGAGAAGCAATCCCCAGTGAGTAGGCGCCGGGTAAGTTAATTGAGACGTTCCGAGCGCACCACCCAGAACCGGGTCATCGCCCTGTTCACCGACCCGGCACGGCCCGATTGTCTTGGCTACGTCCCGCAAGACCTTTCGGCCGACGCGCTCACGACGTTTCGCACCTTGGCGAAAAAAAGCCGCCGAGTTGATGGCTCTTTGCTAAGCGAACCGGATGTGGCGCTTCTGGAAAAACTCAACCTGCTGGAAGGCGCATACCTGAAGCGTGCAGCATTGCTGCTTTTTCATCCTGATCCCGAAAAGTTCGTCACGGGAGCGTATGTCAAAATCGGGTACTTCCGCTCCGAAACAGACCTGCTGTATCACGACGAGATTCATGGCGACCTGTTCAGCCAAACACAAAAAACCATGGATCTGCTCTTGACCAAGTATCTGAAAGCGGCCATCAGCTATAGCGGTTTGCACCGGCAGGAGACTCTTCCTGTGCCTGAAGCTGCCTTGCGCGAAGCCTTGCTCAATGCGATCATTCACCGGGACTACGCGGTAGGATCACCCATCCAGATCCGCGTTTATCCCGACCGGATAATGATTTGGAATCCTGGAGAACTGCCGGAACAATGGACTGTCGCCAAGCTGCTTGAAACGCACGCTTCGCACCCCTTCAATCCATGCGTAGCCAATACCTTTTTCCGCGCCGGCGAAATCGAGGCATGGGGGCGTGGCGTACAACGAATCATGGAGGCTTGCCGAGAGGCGGGGGCGCCTGTACCACTGATCGACTTTCAAGGGAGAGATTTATGGGTTGAGTTCCCGTACTCTGCCAATTATATGGGGATTGTACCGGCTGAGAAGAAAACTAGCCCTGCAGCCAGGGGAAAAACTTCGGTGGAAACTGGGGAGAAAACTGGGGAGAAAACTAGGGAGAAAACTAGGGAGAAAACTGGGGAGAAAATTCTTCGTCTATTGCGCGAGCAGCCAAGTTCGACAACAGCAGAGATAGCGGAATATCTCGGTCTGAGCAGGAAGGGAGTCGAGTGGCAGCTTCGCAAACTGAAACTGAGCGACCGGATCATTCGCATCGGACCCGACAAAGGTGGAAATTGGCAGGTACTACCATGAACAGCACCGCCCGCTCAGAGCGCACCACCCAGAACCGGGTCATCGCCCTGTTCACCGACCCGGCACGGCCCGATTGTCTTGGCTACGATTACCTGGGCGATTGGAAACAGCGGGAGTGCAACCGCTGCATCGAGACGGATCTGCTCCGGGCAAACCTGAAACAGCGGGGCTATTCCGAGACGCACATTTCCGCAGCCATGCAAAAGCTGATGGCCACCGCCGACACCACCGGCATCACCCTCTATCAGTCCAACCTTCGCACCTACCAACTGCTCCGCTACGGCGTGTCGGTGCAGGTCGCCGCCGGACAACCACACGACACAGTGCATCTGGTGGACTGGGAGAACCCGGAGAAGAACGATTTTGCCCTGGCCGAAGAGGTGACGCTCAAGGGGGGATACGAGCGGCGGCCGGACCTCGTGCTCTATCTCAACGGCCTCGCCATTGCGGTCATTGAGTTGAAACGGAGTTCGGTGGAGGTGGCTGACGGCGTGCGGCAGCTCATCACCAATCAGGAAGAGATCTTCAACAAGGGCTTCTTCAGCACGGCACAGCTTCTGCTGTCGGGGAGCGACTCCCAGGGACTTCGCTACGGCACGGTTGGTACACCCGAGCAGTTCTTCGTTAAGGCCAATGGAGAATGGAAAATTGAGAAGGGAGAATGCAATGCTAATGGAGAATTGAGAATTGAGAAGGGAGAATGCAATGCTAATGGTGAGTTGAAGGTTGAAAACCATTCTCCACTATCAATTCTCCATTATCAATTAGATTCTCAACTGGCCCAACTCTGCGCCAAGGACCGGTTGCTGGACCTGATTCGCAACTTCATTATCTTCGACGCCGGACTGAAGAAGGTGCCGCGACCGCACCAGTTCCAGGGGGTCAAGGCGGCCCAAGAACGTATCCGCCAGCAGGAAGGAGGCGTTATCTGGCATACCCAGGGGAGCGGCAAGAGCATCCTCATGGTGCTTATTGCCAAGTGGCTCCTGGAATTCGATCCAGAGGCACGCATCCTCATCGTTACCGACCGTGATGAGCTGGATAAGCAGATCGAGGGGGTGATGAAAAACGCCGGAGTCATCGGCGAGGATTCCCCTTCGCCCCGCATCACCTCACGGGCGGAATTCGTCCAGAAGCTGGGGTCAGTGGCATCACGACTATTATGCGCCCTGATTCATAAATTCGACGTGGCCGACCTGAAAGGTCCCCCGCCGCCGGTCCGCGGACGCTTCTACGTGTTCGTGGACGAGTGTCACCGGACCCAGGGTGGCGACATGAACCGGCAGATGAAAC
>CAIUUR010000484.1 GCA_903902345.1 uncultured Geobacteraceae bacterium
GTCACCAGTCACGGTTCACCTGTCACCAGTCACTGCTACTGCGAAGCAAGCAGCGCCTGGTCCATATCGGCGAGGATATCAACCACATTTTCAATACCGATGGAGAGGCGGATAAAGTCGGGCGTCACGCCGCTGGCTATCTGTTCTTCAGCGGAAAGTTGCTGATGAGTCGTGGAGGCCGGATGAATCACCAGGCTCTTGGCATCACCAATATTCGCCAGATGCGAAAACAGTTTAACATTGTCGATAAACTTCTTTCCTGCCTCGATCCCCCCCTTTATGCCGAAACCGATGATGGCGCCGGCGCCGTCAGGGAGATACCTTGTCGCCCGGTCATGATCCTGATGAGAGGGAAGCCCCGGATAGTTGACCCAGGTAACCAGCGGATGCTGCTCCAACCACTGGGCAACCTTCTGCGCATTTTCCACGTGGCGGGCCATCCGGACATGGAGGGTTTCCAGCCCCTGAATGATCTGGAATGAGTTAAAGGGGGAGAGGCATCCCCCCATGTCTCGAAGGATCGTCACCCTCATCCGGATGATATAGGAGAGGCTCCCCAGAGCGTCCCAAAACTTGATGCCGTGATAGGAAGGCTCCGGCTCGCTGAATTCGGGGAACTTACCATTATTCCAGGGGAAACTCCCGCCGGACACCACGGCGCCGCCGATACTGGTCCCGTGGCCACTGATAAACTTGGTCAAGGAGTAGACCACGATATCGGCTCCATGCTCCAGCGGTCGGAACAAGTAGGGTGTCGTTACCGTATTATCCACCACAAAGGGGATTCCCGCCTCGTGGGCCACGGCGGCGATGGCCTCAAAATCGTCCACATTATTCTTGGGATTTCCCACCGACTCCGTATAGACGAGCCGGGTCCGGTCATCGATGGCCCCCCTGATATTCTCCGGGTCGGAACTGTCCACGAACCGGACCTGAATGCCCAGACGGGGGAGGGTGTAGTGAAAGAGGTTGTACGTACCCCCATAAAGATAGGAGGTGGAAACCAGGTTGTCGCCGGCCTTGACTATATTGAGGATCGCGGCGGTAATTGCCGCCTGCCCCGAGGCAAAAGCCAGCGCCCCTACCCCGCCGTCCAACTGGGCCAGACGCTGCTCCAGGACATCAGTGGTCGGGTTCATGAGCCTGGTGTAGATGTTGCCGAACTCTTTGAGACCGAAGAGATTGGCGGCATGCTCGCTGCTCTTGAAGACGTAGGAGGCAGTCTGATAGATGGGGACAGCCCGCGACAGGGTCGTCGGGTCGGCACTCTGGCCGGCATGCAGGGTGAGCGTTTCGAATTTCCGTTTCGTTTCCGTCATTTGATTCCCCTTCCCGTTTAATACATCATGATGATCAATAGTCGTATACCATACCTTGCTTGTCAAGAACAAAACAGCTTGGAGAACGGTTACTGCCGCTTCCGACCATACAACTGGGTGAGATCGGCGAGTCTGTCGGCCATGAGGTCGGTGAGATCACCGGAGGCAAAACGCCACGACCAATTGCTCCCCACGGTCCCCGGCATATTCATCCGGCTATCGCTCCCCAACACGAGGAGATCCTGAAGGGGGATGATGGCAGTATCCGCCACCGAGGCCAGCGACGTCCGGATCAACTCCCAGACAATCTCATCCCCCTGGTAGCTCAAATAGCGCCGGATATGCTGCTGTTCCTGCTCCGTGAGCTTGTCAAACCACCCCGCCGTAGTATCATTGTCGTGAGTGCCGGTATAGACCACCGATTGCCGTAGATGATTGTGGGGAAGATACTGGTTGTCAGGCCCGGAATCGAAGGCGAAATGGAGAATCTTCATTCCGGGAAAAGCGAACTTGTCCCGTAACTCCTCCACATCGGGGGTGATGATCCCCAGATCCTCGGCTATGATCGGCATTTTCCCCAGGGCAGCTTCCAGCGCCAGGAAGAGAGCGCCCCCCGGACCGGGAACCCATTGACCGTTGACGGCGGTGTCGTCACCGAAGGGAACTTCCCAACTGGCGGCAAAACCCCTAAAATGGTCGATCCGGACAATATCGTACAGATCCAGGGAGGTTCGCATCCGCTCGATCCACCAGGCATAGCCGGTCCGAGCCAGGGCATCCCAGTCATAGTGCGGATTTCCCCAGAGTTGACCGGTGGGGCTGAAGTAATCGGGGGGAACGCCGGCGATAACCGTCGGAATTCCTTTTTCGTCCAGCTTGAAGAGGGTCGGATTGGCCCAGACCTCGGCGGAATCATAGGCGACAAAGATGGGGAGATCACCGACGATTCTGACCCCACGAGCGGCGGCATATTCCCTGATGCGGCGCCACTGCCGGAAAAACTGCCACTGCAGGTAGCAGAGAACATCCACTTCGTGAGCCAATCGTGAGGCTGAGGTAACGAGGGCCTCGGGGTTACGCAAGCGGAGTTCCGTTGGCCAATCGTTCCAGCAGTTGCCACCGAGTTCCTCCTTGAGAGCCATGAACAGCGCAAAATCCTGAAGCCACGGAGCCGTTGACCTGAACTTCAGAAACTCGTCCATTCCTGCGGCATCCTTCCGGGCAAGGAAGGAATCGGCCCCCTTGCGCAGGGTCCGCAGCGTCCGCTCCTCCACCGAAGGATAATCCACCCGATCTGTTGTCCCATCGTCAGGGGTGAGATCCTCGACGGATAGATCCCCCTCCTCCGCCAGAATCTCGCAGTTGATGAGGAGCGGATTACCGGCGAAGGCGGAATAACAGGAGTAGGGGGAATTACCGTAACCGGTGGGTCCCAGCGGCAGGACCTGCCAGAGCCCCTGTCCTGACCGGGCAAGAAAATCGATGAAGGAGCGAGCCTCTTTCCCCAGTGAACCGATGCCGCCGCTCCCCGGCAGAGAGGTGGGATGAAGCAGGATGCCGCTGGTACGAAGTGAGTCCATATATTCCTCCGAATTATACCGAATGTTCCTATTAATACATAAAAGCGGCGTGAGCACAACGAACAACCGCATCCTCCGAAAAAGAACGGTTCTTGTCATGAAAGTTCTGTTCATGAAGCTTTGACTCTGGACATCCAACGGCCGATGATTTATTCTGAAGGGCAGATCGAACAAAAAATCAGGGAGGACAACAGATGGCACTCGTTACGTGGAACGACAGTTATAACGTCAACGTCAAAAGCTTCGACACTCAGCACAAACAGCTTTTCGATCTTATCAACCAGCTCCATGACTCCATGATGGTGGGAAAAGGAAAAGAGGTCATGGGTGATGTCCTCAAATCTCTCGTGAGCTACACCAAGACCCACTTTTCCGAGGAGGAGCGGTTACTTAAGATGCACAAGTATCCCGATTACGAAAAGCAGGTCAAGGAACACGACGGTTTTGTGCAACAAATGCTGGATCTTCAGAAAAAACATGCTGCCGGAAATGCTGCAATTACGCTCACGACCCTGAATTTCCTTCGCGACTGGCTTCAGAAACATATCAACGGGGATGACAAGAAATATTCCAGCTATCTGAACAGTAAGGGGGTCAGCTGACCAAGGCGCGATAATGCTCCCCCTTGAACCCACAATATTTCTAATCTGCAACATTTACACTGGACATCCTCCACTGCAATGAATTATATTGCAATTATGCAACATAATTTCAGTTGTGGGAGATCACAAAAATGGCGCTTTTTACCTGGAACGACAGCTATAAAGTCAACGTCAAACTTTTCGACAGCCAGCATAAACAGCTGTTCGACCTGATAAACCAGCTTCATGACTCCATGATGGTGGGTAAGGGGAAAGAGGTAATGGGTGATGTCCTGAAATCGCTGCTGACCTATACCAAGACGCACTTTTCCGAAGAAGAGCGGCAGCTCAAGATCCAGCAGTACCCGGATTACGAAAAGCAGGTCAGGGAGCATGGCATCTTTGTGCAGCAGATACTGGATCTTCAAAAAAAACATGATTCCGGCAGTGCCGCCATCACCCTCACCACCCTGAATTTTCTCCGAGACTGGCTTCAGAAACATATCAACGGGGAGGACAAGAAGTACTCCGGCCATATGAACAGCAAGGGGATAAGCTGAGTCAGCTATCCGGTCCCCCCTTCCCCGCCGCGAGAGCAGAGGCTATCCAGGCGGAAAGGAGGGGACCGGACTTCAGACTCTCCGGCGGCACAGTCACCTTCTGTCGTGCGGCCAGATCATTGGCATAGCGGAGTTGAGCCTCGCTGGGCCCGCCTCCGGGGTTACGTACCGGGGGAACGACATATCCCATCTTCTGGTGCACTCCCTTGCAGAAACGCTGCCAACTCTCCTGATTTTCCACCACCCGGTCGAGAAAACTTTCCATCCTCCCCGTCAGGGCATAGTCGATCACCCAGGGATGCTGCTGCCGCAGATAATCAATGAGCGTCTCCCCGCTGGGCTGAGGGACCACCTTCCCCTTCTCCTCCTTCACATACCCCCGATCGGTAATGTTACGGGTAATGGCCGCATAGGTGGAGGGGCGACCGATCCCCAGTCGCTCCAACTCCTTAACCAGTGATCCCAGGGTGAACCGTCCGGGGGGCTTGGTTTTCTTCTCCTCCAGGGTCTCCCCGACTTTGGGAACCAGCTCTCCCACGGTCAGCGGCGGGAGTTCCTGGCTCTTTTCATCATCCCCCCCCTTCTCCTTTTCCTCGCCGCTATCGGTATACACCTTGAGAAAACCGTCAAAGGTGAGCACCCGGCCGGAGGCCTTGAACTTCTCCCCGGCGGCATCGAACCGGAGGTTCGTGGCATCGTAACGAGCCGGCGCCATCTGACTGGCCACCGCGCGACGGAAGATCAGGTCGTAGATCCGCGCGTGGTCGGTGCTGAGGCGCTCACCGGCAATGATGGTGGCAATCTCGGAGAGGGAGTGCATATGGGTCGGCCGAATCCCTTCGTGGGCCTCTGCCTGGGAATTTTTCGATTTGAATTCATTGGGCTTGGATGGCAGGTAGCTCACTCCCAGCCCTTTCCCCAGAAACTCCCGAATCTCGGCGATAAAGGCGGCATCCATCCGGACCGAGTCGGTGCGGTGATAGGTAATCAATCCCTGATCAAACAGACTCTGGGCAAGTTTCATGGTCTGTTCCGGAGCAAATTTCAGCCGGGTCGCCGCGGCAGCCTGGAGATCCACTGTGGTAAAGGGGGGCTTGGGGGATTGCTTCACCTCCTTCCGCTCTACCTTCTCGGTGAGGGGATGACTGCACTCCTTGATGGCGGCAATGAGGGTCGCAGCATCTTCCTGCCGCTGAAACTTTCCCTGCAGGTGGTAGGCGGTAAAGGTAGCTTCTTCTTTGGAAAGCTGGATACTCAAGATCCAGTAAGGTGCGGGGATAAAGGCACGAATCTCCCGTTCCCGGTCCACCACCAGGCGGACCGCCGGGGACTGGACCCGGCCGACGCTGCACGACGCCTTGAGGCTGCGGCTGGCGATGGGAGAGAGGATATATCCCACCAACCGGTCCCCCACCCGGCGGCCGAGGAAGGCATGGTAGAGCCCGGCATTGGTCTCGGTGAAGAGCGCCGCCTTGGCCAGCGCCTCCTTGAGCCCCTTCTCCGTGACCTCGTAGATTTCCATGCGGCGGCACTCCTTGGCCACATCCTTCACCTCATCGTAGACATGACGACTGATGGCGTACCCTTCACGATCCGGGTCACCGGCCAGCATCACCACCTCCCCGGCCGCCGCAGCCCGGAGCTCCTGGGGGAGGTGCTTTTTCTTCTCGTGATAGACGAAGGTCGGCTCGTAGGTGGCCAGGTCGACGCCGATGGCGGCGTCGGGAAGGTCCTTGAAATGTCCCACGGTGGAGAGAGTCTTTACCTTGAGAAGTGTCTGTATCTTCTTAGCCTTGGTGGGGGACTCGACGATGATCAGCATGGGTGGCGTACTCCTCTTTACCCGTCAGTACGTCCCGATCCGGACGTGGAGGACGGTTTCCAGGGTCTCGCCGGCCACGGTGAGGTAGATGACACCATCACTGAGGGTGAGTTCCCAGGAGACCACCCGCTCCGCCAGAGAGGCGAGACGGGCGATGAACGGCTTCTCGAAGCTAAGGACGGTGAGGTTCCCTGCCGCCGCCAGTTTGGGGAGCTGAGTGCGTTCCCATGGGGAAAGGGCGTTGCCGCAGGCCGCCAGCACCACCCGCTCCGCATGACGCCCCGCCTTGAGGAGTCGCTCCGGTTCGGGGAGCCCCACCTCTACCCAGAGGAGCACCCTGCCATCAGCCCCTTTCACCCAGAGATCCGGCTCATCCCCTGCGGAGACTCCCTTGGTAAAGACGAGATCGGGTTCGTGAAGCAGGGCGTAGGCCAGTAACCTGGTCACCATCCGTTCGGCTGTTTCCGAGGGGTGCCGGGCCACCGTGGTCGTCAGAGTTTCGTAAACAGAACGATCCACATTGGAGAGTTGGATGGTAACCCGATAGATGGTTGAAGGGAGCGCCATGAGTGCAGATCCTTTATTGTTGGGGATTCAGAGGGTGAGGTCATCCGCACTGCTTCGGGGAGAGTGGTGACTTGATCGGCCAGGGCCGAAGAGCTGAGGAGAGAAGCTTTCAGCAGTAAAAACAGGGACAATTAAGTAATATAACGTACTGCGCCATAGTTGTCCATAAGAATTACACAGTGCGACGTTCTCCCCCCCAGGTCATCCAGGCAACCTGTTTTTCACACTGTTGGAAATTTTCGTTACCGATCTTTGGCGGATGGGTATATGCTTGGAGCAGAGAAACAGCAGCTATTCCACCCCCCCCGGAGGTTTCCATCTTGAGCAGAGTGCTTCTTTTGATCTGTTGTGTGTTCTTTGCCGCCACGACTTTTGCCGCCGACGCCGACTATCGAATTATAAAAAAACTCCCGGTGGGCGGTGAGGGAGGATGGGATTACCTGACGGTGGACGGCTCGGCCCGACGTCTCTACCTAGCCCGCAGCACCCATGTCATGGTCTTGGACCTGGATACGGAGAAAGTGGTCGGAGATATTCCCGACACGCCGGGTGTCCATGGAATTGCCGTCGCACCGGAACTGAATCGGGGTTTTACCAGTAATGGTCGGGAAAACAGCTCCACCATCTTCGAACTGAGTAGTCTGAAGGTCGTGGGCAAGGCGCCGTGTGGGACCAATCCGGACGCCATCATCTACGATCCGCACTCCCGGAGAGTTTTCACCTTCAATGGCCGGAGCCACGACGCCACGGTGTTTGATGCCGTCACGGGCAAGGTGGTACGGACCATACCACTGGGGGGAAAACCGGAATTCGCCACGACCGACGGTGCGGGGAGATTGTATGTCAACATTGAAGACACCCACGAGGTCGTGGAACTGGACGGCAGCAGCCCCGGCGTGGTCAGACGTTTCCCGCTGAAACCGTGCGAAGAACCCACCGGGATGGGGATCGACAGCAAACAGGGACGACTCTACTCCGGCTGCGGCAACAAGCTGATGACTGTCCTGGATACCCGGGGGGGAAAGTTGCTGGCGACCCTTCCCATCGGAGCAAATGTGGATGGCAACGGCTACGATGGAGGGACCGGCCTAGCCTTCAGCGCCAATGGGGAGGGGACTCTCACTCTGGCGAAAGAAACGTATCCCGGTCACTTCCAGGTAGTGCAGACGGTGAAGACGCAGCGGGGCTCGCGGACCATGGCCATCGACCCGATAACACACAACATCTACCTCCCTGCCGCGCAATTCACGCCATCCCCGACGCCGACACCGGAGAATCCCAAAGCTCGACCGGAGATGATCAGGGGTAGCTTCGAAATCCTGGTCATCGGAAAATAGGAGAGTCGTATGAAAAGAACTCGTCATGCCGTATCAATCGTGCTCCTGGTGGGGTTGCTGCTGACACTTTTTACCCGACCATCACCGGCCGCCACGGAAAGTGCAACCTTTGCGGGGGGCTGTTTCTGGTGCATGGAGGCCCCCTTCGACAAATTACCCGGGGTGATATCGGTCACCGTCGGCTACACGGGAGGGAGCACAAAAAACCCGACCTATCAGCAGGTTTCCGCCGGAGGGACCGGTCACGCCGAATCGGTACGAATCATCTATGACCCGGCAAAGATCAGCTACGAGCGGCTCCTTGCCACCTTCTGGCACAACGTCGATCCGACCTCTCCGGATCGCCAGTTCTGCGATGTGGGGCACCAGTATCGCAGCGCCATTTTCTATACCTCTCCTCAGCAACTGCAGGCGGCGCAGCATTCCCGCGACACCCTGGAGAGGAACAAACCGTTCCGGGAGGCGGTTGTCACCGAGATCACACCAGCGGTAGAGTTCTATCCGGCGGAGGAGTACCACCAGCAGTACTACAAGAAAAACCCCATCAGATACAAATACTACCGCTCTCGCTGCGGCCGCGACAACCGCCTAAAAGAGCTCTGGGGGAGCGATGCATCCCATTGATCCAGGGAGGTAACCCATGAGTAGGATATTCATCATCTGCGGAATGATTGCCGTGGCCGCCGCCTGTAGTCGTGGCGAACGGCCGACACACACCACCGCCGAAGGCACCGCCACGGCGGCCAAGGCAACCCTGATCCGCCTTTACTCCGTAGCAAAGAAAGGATATGTCATGAGCGAAGTCGTCGTAAGAAGCGATGCCCAGTGGAAGGAGCAGCTAACCCCCGAGCAGTACCACGTCACCCGCGAAAAGGGGACCGAAGCACCCTTCACCGGGGAGAACTGGAACAACCACCAGCGGGGGGTATATGTCTGTGTCTGCTGCGGCAATGACCTCTTCAGTTGGGAGCAGAAGTACGAGTCAGGCACCGGCTGGCCAAGTTTTTGGCAACCCGTCGCCCCGGAGAACGTCAGCACCCGGGAGGACAACAGCTTCTTCTCCCGGCGGACGGAGGTCATCTGCAGCCGCTGCGGCGCCCACTTGGGGCATGTCTTCCCGGACGGTCCGAAACCGACGGGATTACGCTACTGCATGAACTCGGCGGCGCTCCGTTTCGTCGGGGAATAAGGTAATTCGCGACAACGAGTATACCATTAGGTTGTCATGCTGAGCGAAACGAAGCATCTGCTTCTGCTTGATTCAACAGCAACTTTTGAGGGAGGATGATCATTGTTTAAAAAACTGATTATGAACAAGGTGTGGATGGCGGGAATCCTCTTCACGGTCTCGCTGGCGCTCTACGGCATCGATTTCACCTTCCTGGGGAATATGCGAGAAATATCCACGAGTTTTCTCGGCAATCTTGCGTTTCTCCCCCTGTACGTGATCATCGTCACCCTCATGTTCGAAAAGGTGCTCAAGGAGCGGGAACGCCACTCCGTCATGAGAAAACTGAACATGGTCATCGGTGTATTTTTCAGCGAGGTGGGGAACCGGTTGTTGAAGGAGCTTTCTCCCCATCTGGGCAGCTGCGCGGAGCTGAAAAGCCATCTTCAGGTGACCGGGGGGTGGAAGGATGGGGATTTCATCCAGGCGCTGGAGGAGCTGCGCCGCTGTGAGCTGAAGGCCGACCTGGATACCGCCACCCTCCCCTGTCTCAAACAATTCCTGGCGGAAAAACGGAATTTCCTGGTCAGTCTGCTGGAAAACCAGAATCTGCTGGAGCACGAGGAGTTTACCGATCTCCTCTGGTCGGTCTTTCACGTGGTCGAGGAGTTGGAAGCCAGGGAATCCTTCGATCATATGCCCCAGAGCGACATTGACCATATAAACGGCGACATCAAGCGGGTGTTTGGTTATCTCACCCGTGAGTGGGTCATGTACATGCAACACCTCAAGCAGGACTACCCCTACCTCTTCTCGCTGGCGGTCCGGCTCAACCCCATGGTCGATTCGCCGGACCCCGTGGTGTATTAGGTAATTCCCCTACCGGACACCGCTGCCGGCCAGCGCATCCGGTGACCACTCTTTTTCCGAACGCGGGGGGGTGTAACGGAGCCAACCGCCCCCCAGGGAATTAATGATGCTGTAGCCACCGGCAATGAGATCGTAATTGCAGTAACTATCCGGGAAAACTGCTTGAGAGTCGTAGCTGTACGCCATGATGGCAAAGGAAGTTCGAAAGATCTGACCGCGGAGGTCGTACCTGTCGGAGGCAAGGGCGGCCCAACTGTCTTCGTCGAGATAGAAGGTTCGTTTTCCGTAGATATGCCGCATCCCCGGCTTGAGAGTTGCTTCCACCACCCAGACCCGGTGCAGTTCCCAACGGAGATATTCAGGGTTGAGATGCTTTTGCAGCGCCATCTCATCGGGCGACGTCTGATACAGGAGCCGGTAGTCGTTATAGGGTACGATCATCTCTTTCTTGCCCAGCAACTTGAAGTCGAAACGCTCCATGGAACCATTGAAGATCTGCACGTCATCGTAGGTGGTGCTGCCGCTGGTAGCCGAGTCCGGTAGATCAAAGCCGACATCCGCAAGCAGCCTGACACGACGTTGACCGGGGATATACTGGTAAACAATCCTCGCTTTTTCAGTGGGATTAACAGCATCAATAACAACTACGGCCCCACCGTTATACCGGGGCGGCGTCTTTGTATAAATTGCTTTTTTCATCAAAATCTCCAGGCTCGGATTCTGCCTGAAGGAGTAGGGCCAGTCAAAAAAAACCTCCGATTGACTCGACAGAATTTTCCGACCCGAGGCGTCAATATTCATTGACGTAGCCAGGTAGGTATATGCTTCACCACGGTAATTGGTCAGGTGGTTCCAGATGGCCTCATAGCCATTCTTGGGTATGGGAAAGGGAATCCCCCCCGTGGCATTGCGAAGCACGTTACCGCCGTCGGCGGTCACAGCCGTCACTGCATTTTTCAGGGTGTTATCAAGCAGATACCGGGGATAGGCGACAGTGCGATGGCTCCGGTACAGATCCATACGGTAGGTCGGATACTTCGCCAACAGCGCCTTGCTTCCCTCGGTCAGTTTGTCCCCATACGCCCCCATATTCCCGGCGGTGATGGAGTGTAGCGGCTTCTCATCGGCAAACGGGTCGGGTCGCACCCCGGAGCCCTGTTTGAATCCGGCAGGAAAGGAGGTGAGTCCCCCCGTATAGGGAGGAATAGAGCCATCGGCATTGCCCGATTTCTCGGCGCCGATCTCGGTCAAGGTCGTGCCGAGTTTCTTGGCCTCCTCGGCGCTCACGGCTCCCAAGGCGCTCCCGGCGTAGGTCAGCAGCAGAACAACGATTATCAGAACTTTTCGCATGTTCGTGGAATGCTCCTTTATCAGAACGTAGTTTTTAATGTCAATGAAATAAACCCGCGGTCAGAAAGGAGCGCGGAGCCCCCGTTGGAACTCTTGAGCGCACCCGTGGCCGGATCGGTGGTGTAGTCACCGAAGAAATCCACGTACTTGATATCCACCTTGTACCTCAAGAAGATATCGGCCCCAACTCCCGCACCCCAGCTCCCCCCGTTCTTGTTACCACCGCCGGCGACGCAAGAGTTGCCGATCAAGCCGGAACTGATGCTGAGAGGCAGGGAAAGATCGACTCCCGGAAAGGTCTGAAACCATGTGGGGGTGAAATTCAGCGAGCCACCCACAAAATTTTTGGTGGGCTTATCTATCCCATGGTAACCGTCCCGCCCCTTGTAAACCGCTGCTCCTTGAGTTACCGACTCCAGGTGGTTCCAGACGTATTCCATGCTCCAGGTGGCGGCATGGGATAACGGATTCGGGCCGATGACGCCAACAACATTGATCAATGCGTGCCAGGTGTCCCCTCGGGCTCCGCCGGTTTCCCCCGCGGCAGGAAGGTCTGCCGCAGGGGGGATGAGAACAATATCACTGACCAGCGGCATATTCTGACGATAAGAAAGTTCAGCTCCTACGCTGAGGTTGAACAACTCCTTCGACAGGCTTATCCCGTAGAGAGTTATATCCTGGGCATATGCCAGGTAGTACCTCCCGATAATCCCCCGGGAAAGATCCACGATTGACGGATTACTGATGGTAGATCCGCTGAGGCCGTTTTGCAGGAGCAGCTGGGGACTCTTGTCGGAAAAGTTACGGTAGTAGAGGCCGAGATTGCCGCCCAGCAGTTCCGGGACCCAGCGAAGGGCGACTCCCCAGTCTCGAAAGGCATTCGGCTGGATGTCGGCCCCCTTGAGAGCCCTCAGATAACCGCCTCCGGGGGAAGCTCCGGAAATAAGTGATCCCTGATCTCCTCCGATCTGAACATCCGATGCCCCCAGATAGCTGCCCCCTTCCGCGAATTTGTTACTTTCCCACTGCAGACAGTACTGCCCTGCGATGGAGAGTCCTTTGGTTGGTTGAAACTGGAACGATATACTGTTCAGGGGGCGAAACAGCTCCTTTACCTCCGCACCCGGCATGGCCGACGCCTTGGCTTGGTCAACGGGCATCTGGGCGTAGGCAACGCTGTGCATCAACCCTCCCACCCCCAGGCTTTCCCCCCAGTAGATCGAGTGCCTGCCGATTTTTACATTGAGCGGCATTCCCCCGATTTCACTGTTGGCAAAGGCGAAGGCATCCAGCAGCTCACCGTTGGGGCCGGAAAAGTTGTTGGTATTATACGAATTGAGCCCAACGCTTGGTGTACCCGAACCGACGAGATAGTTGGAGGTGGCCACGTTTCTGTTTTGCATTCTTTCATTGGCATAACGCTCGTCGTACCAGGCTGCCCCGCTGACACGAACACCGTACTTTTTCCTGTAGACCAGGTCGGCTTCCGAGAGGAGGTCAAACCGGTTTGACACGATTCCAGAGGAAAAATTGCGGTCTCCATCATCACTGTTCGGGTTACCGATGATTGCCCTGTTTTGTCCGTCCAGACGCTGTGCCAGGGTGTAGCGCAGGGTGTTATCCCAGCGCAGCACTATCCCTTCGTTGCTCGTGGGGATTTCCATCGCACCCGCGCTACCACAGATCAGCAGTAGCGCAAGGGACAGCAGACGCCATCCACCCTCGTGGTGCATGACTCTCATTCTCCCTGATTCCCTGAATACCGCATGTTCCATCAAAACATCTCCCTGTCCGGCTTGTTGTACCTGGTCTTTTGCAATCATGGCGACTGGTTCCCCTTACGCTCGCCACCCATCCCCTTTAGTTTGACTGCCATGGTAGAACTCACCTTTTTCAACAACTCGGCGTTATAGGAACCGAAGGGGAGCGGCCTGATCCCACGGTCGAAGCAGTACGGGAGCGTGGGATCACCGTCGCAACCACTCTGGTAGATACGCGGGTGGGGATATCTCTGCTCGGTGAGAACCGCATAGGATCGCGATGTCGCCGCCGGCGTCCCCTCCTGGACGGCGGGATCAATATTGGTCACAACCATCGAAACGGTGGCATCGTTGTGAACGCGAATATCAAAGCGCCGCAACTGCTGGGGAAAATCTCTCAATGATGAGGTTTCCACCTGCCAGAAGCCCAGCTCAGCCCTGTCGGGATCGGGAGAGACAAAGGCTTTTACCACGTTCAGATGACGGTGGCCGGCAATCCAGAGCAGCAGGTTGGGATACGTCTGCAGTTTGGCGACCAGGGCTTTCTCCGTGACAAACGAATTCCTGTCATCCCACGACAGTAGTGATCCGGCTTTCTCCACTCCCAGGGGAATGTGGGCCGCCACGATCATCAGTTGCTCCTCCTTCTGGCCGGCGTCCAACTCCCTCACTAGCCAGGTGTACCGTTGCTCGTTCAAAAAGCCCCGTCCCCCGTTATGATTTTGAGAAACTAATTCGTCTGACGTATCGTCAAGCACGATGATCTTGATCGGAACAGTCGCCTTGGGGATAAAGCTGTAACAGGAGAAGTCGTTTTCCAGGTTGGCCGCCGAAAAGCCGTGCCCCACCGGGAGTGTCGACGTGGCGAAAAACTCGGTCATCCATTGCTTCCGGGTCAATGACCGTCGATCAGGGTCGGCAACGATCTTCGGCGAACCGTTCGCAAAGAGCGGGTCCGTCACCGGCCCCATCTGCACGATAGTACCGTAAGGAGTCGAGCCGTCTATGGTTCCAGAATAATATTTCGGGTTCCCGTTGATGCTGAACTCTTTGGTAGCAAACGGGTCGCTCATGACAAACAGGGAGTCGCTGACAAAAGACGCACGCAACCTGTCGTCCATGGTAAAGGTGCCGAAGTAGAAATGATCGTGATTCCCCACCGCCTGGTACCAGGGAATGGTCGGGTCGAGCCCGGCGGCCTTGAAGGGCCTTTGGTAATCGATGAAACCGGAGCCGGCATGAGCACCCGAACTGGGGGTAATGACCTTGCCGTCCAGGACGTCAAGGTACCAGCGAAGTTCGTTATACTGACCGTCGTTGGCCACATCCCCCAATGATATGAGGAAATCTATCGGCTCCTGTTTGCGCAGCGCATTCACCGTCCGGATCGCCGCGTCCAGAACCTGGGTCGTATACAACATGGTGGGAGAGTAGACTGCAATGCTTTTGCCGGCGTGGAGCCTGGCCAGAAAGAGAGGCTGAGACGGGCTCTCCTTGTCGGTGATATGAACGTCCGATATGGCCATGAAGCTCAGCACCTTTTCCCCCGATGAAACCGGGGCGGCGTGGTAGCCTGCCGGCATGAGATCAGCTCTCCTTCCGTCATCAATACCGGGAGCAAAGGACCAGGCGCCGAACCCTTCGTCCAGTAACCGACGCACATCCCACAGATGAGCAGAAGAAGAGATCCTGGCGAAGGTAATCACCTCTTCGCGGGTTGTTTTAACCCGTGGGGCAATGCCGCACCCGGCCGGTTTTGCGGCGTGGAGCGAACACCCCAAAAGGAGAGTCGGCAACAGCAGGAGACAGGGTAGGAGTGATTTAATTTTCACGAGCAACAGTGGTCTCCCTAAATAGCGACATCATCACAGGGCAAAAGGGAAACCCCGATGAAGCTCGTCCAACAGGGTGTTTTTAAATTGTTGCAAACACTTAAATATTTTCAGGATGAATACCACTATTCATTCCCACTCGGCAACAAAAAACGGGTACAATTGAGACTATTGGTCTCTTGCCGGAACTCTTGTCCCTTGCCTGTCATCCCGAACGAAGTGAAGGATCTGTTTTAAAGCAGATGCTCAATGGGGATAAACCAGGTTACCAACAGCTTCAGTTGCGACAAAAAAAGCCTCGCCAAAAATAGTTACTACTTAATATTTACAGTATGTATCGCATCAAACAGTACCATCTGCCGCGGACAATAGAACGACATCAGCAAGGAACTGGCCCAATGAATAGCGCCGACTGCCACCAACTCCGCACCCTCTTTGACGACTACCTGCGATCATATTCATCCTCGGACAAAGCTCCCGAGCAGCTGGATATTTGCTTCCGGATGGGCGCCGAAGGGTGGGAAATTTCACCAAGCGTTACCAATCATCCCGCGGCAAACACCGGCCTTCGCCAGGCCAACAAAGATCTGACACA
>CAIUUR010000485.1 GCA_903902345.1 uncultured Geobacteraceae bacterium
ACCGTACCTCCACCAGATCCGGTGAACTGAACCGATAACTTCTTCATCAAATCCTGCTGTTTGCCGGGGAAAGTCACGCTCCCGCTGTTGTTGGCCTTGTCAAATTCAACAACGCTGTTCGCCTCATCTACCGCAACGTAAACGGTGTAATAGGGGTCATTCAGGGTAGTGATGTCATAGGTGATAGCGTACTCACCGGAGCCACCCTTGACCAAGGCCGGGACATTCTGTGTTGAGAGGATCGCTCCGGCGGCGCCATCCTTCCTGAACGTGACAGTGGTCGGGGTTGAAGTAAGACCACCGCCATTGTCGACCCGGGCAATGAGGGAAAAGAGATTGTCGCTCAGCTTTTCCCAGGAGACCGAGCCAATAGCCAGATCAGGCAAGACAATCGTTGTGCTGACACTGTTGTCCGAACGGCTCAGGGGGTCGAGAAGCGACGCAGGATCGATAACTGCGTAGATGGTGAGGGCGCTCGTGGTCGCCGGAACCGTCCAGGTAATAGTGGCGTCTTTAGTATCTCCGGCATTGAAGGTTCCGCTGAGAATGGATTCGCCGATCTTTACCCCGCCACTGGCCGGGTCACCGTTGTAGAAGACAACAAGTGCATCACTCACCGGTTTGTCCCCCACATTACGGGCCGTGACGGTGAAGGTGGCGATGTCACCCGGGGCGGGATTACGTGGTGAAGAGATAAAAATCGCGTTATCCAGGGCAAGATCAACCCCCAGAGTGTGTTTGAGCATGTAAAGATCGGTATAGCTCGCAACTGCCGGAACCGTGCCGTCGGCGTTGAGCATCAATGATCGGTTGTACGTGGCGATGACCGTCTCCGCCCCCAAAAAGGCGATGGAGGGATGCGATTCTGTCTCGATATCGTCCGTGAGCTGCTTGGGTTGACTCCATATTTTGAAAGTCGGATCGTAAAAGACGCCATAGAGATCGGAACTATTGGTGCTTGAAGGTTGAGCATAGATAAGAGCTATCTTGCCGTCGGTGGCGGCGGTCTGCTTGAAGTCGGCCAGATTACTGGAGTACTCATCGTCCGCTCGAACCACGCTCCGGTTGGTGAAGTCGAAATTGATGACAGAGGAGAGCTCGGCCCCCCGGACCCAGTTGAGGATAAAGTTACCGGCGGAATCCACCGCCAGCTGGGGGTTGTCATCAATGACAGTATCAGTTGTCAGTCGGGACAGCGGACCCCATGCGCCGCCACTAAAGGTAATGCGATAGAGTTCCATGTTATCCAGAGTGGTCAAGTCGTCGGAACTGTGGAGCGCCAGGATCACGTGAGCGGTTGTTCCGTCATAGGCCACGGTGTAACGTTTCACGGCGTTGGGAATGGTCGCAGCCACCGCTGGGACGCTCCAAGAGGCGCCGTTGTAGAACGAGTACCAGAGCTTGTTTGGTTTGACGGAACTGCCGGAAAGGTCGTTGGCCTCGTTGGAAAGCCAGGTCAGAAGAACGTTGTTCCTGGCTTTACCTGTCAGCTTCGGGGTCCGGTGCAGATAAGGATCGGACGTCTGCCGGATGGCGGCATCCCAGCTTTTCGTGGTCGGATTGTAGCTTGCAGTACTGATCTCCAGAGCGGCAACGGCAGCATTAAATGTGGCGGTATCGGGAAGAGCGCTCTTCTCATCCTCCCAAGCAGCAATGATCGTGCCATCGGAGAAGGTAAGCGAGACCGGATGAAAGTCCGCAGTGCCGTTGTCGTCCACGGCTTTAGGAGCGCTCCAGGCAGAGCCGTCAAAGAAAGAGTGAACCAGCATGGTTCGATTGTTGGCGCTACGGACCGGGTTGTCGGTGACCCAGAGGAGATTGACATTACTCCCTGCCGAGGAGAGGAACGAATCTGCTTGGGGGAAGATAGAGGTGACGATGGGGGTGACCGCCACGCTGTAGGGCTGACTATCCAGGGCGAAGGTTTTGAGAGCGTATTTGGGGGCGCTGGTAAAGGCGCCTGCATTGGCGGCAGTCAGGTAATTACGGGGAATCGGGGTCGGTTCCGTGGACGGCAGTTCCAGAGCGAGCTGCTTACTGGTGTTAATGATCCCACTCGCATCCCATGTCCAGTGAAGCAGCTGATTTTTCCAACTCCAGAGCAACGCCGTGAGCGTGACCCCCCCGTTGAGGTTCCCAAAGCTATTTTTGAAATTTGGTGTTTGCGGATACTGGAACTGGTAGGTACACCCCCCACCCAGCCATCCTTCTAAAGACAGCACGTTGTCCACCCCCGCCCCCAGGGAGCCTCGCACCCTGGGAGTGATGTCAAAATTGCCATTCAGCTTCATCGGGTCAATATCTTTCACTGCCAGATTAATCGCGGCGTCAAAGTCAACCGATGCCTTGGCTACCATGGGGACCGGCGCCGGTCCGACCAGCACAATGAACGGCCAGCTTTTTTTTGCTCCCACGCTCCCTGTTATCCCGAAGTTGCCTTCCCACTGGTAGTCACAACGGGGAGGTAGGTACTGACCGATTATGTTCACAGTCGGCATGTTCAGTGTAAAATTGGCTCCGGCCATGGAGGCAGAGAAAGGTTGTACATTATTCAACTCCATGCCGATATTCACGACCCCACTGCTATCTATAATACTGGTCAACGTGGGGATGAAGCGAAGGTTGAAACCATTCTTGCCGAACAGGGGGATAGTATCGGGGACAACCTTGGCTGTCATGGCCATATCCAGAAACTTAAAATTGAAGCCCTTTTGAGATTTGAAGTAGAAATCGCTTCCTTGATCCACAGCAGTGAACTCGATACCGCTGAGAATCGGAGACATCGTGATAAAGTTGGCGCTCTTTTCCGCCGAAGTTACGCCGTCGGCGCTGACGGCAACGACCTTCAGTGTATCGCAGGGCATGAACTCCCTGCCGATATTCAATGATCGGGTTGCGGATGAATCGGTGGTCGATACCTCATAGGTATTCAAAGAGGTGTAGAAGCGGACCTTGCCAGGTTCATGTCCGCCCCAGTCCACAGTCGCCTTGTAATCTACGGTGAGATCAGTGCCGTAAAGATAGTAGCGGAATCCGCCGAACTTGCTGGAGAGATCCACCACCTGCACTTCTCCGGAGGTGGTGAGAGGGGTAAGGCTGAAGTCGCGGATGGTGGCGCTGTTGGCTGCAACGGTGACGGATTCGGTGAGGGGTACATAGCCGGTTTTGCTCGCCGTCACGGCGTAGCTGCCGGGGGCGACGGTAGCGCTGTAGATTCCGGCAGCGTTCGTCTGGACCGTCTGAGTGCCGATGGTAACTGCGGCGGCGGCTAAAGGCGTGGCGGTTCCGGTGGCATGAACAGATCCTGAAATAATCGAATCACCCCACTGTCCGCCGCGAACCGGCCAAACATAGTAGGCCGCTGCTCTTACCGTAGTTGTACACGTTGCCGTAGTCCATACTCACGCCCCAAGCGTCCTCAGGGTAATCCGGGTAGGTACTGGAAGACCAGTAAACGTCAGCCTGGACAGCCGTAAATCCTTGCGATGTGAGCCATGAAGCGGGTTCTGCTCGTGAATAATCATAGTTCGTGCAATTAAAGTCACTACAACGCCAAACAGGCGTTCCCGGCCCGCTAATGAGAGACTTGAGTTCATCTACGGTCGGCACCCGCCACTCTCCGGCATGGGACCCGTCCCTGAGACCGCAGGCACCGGAGGCGAGGCCGCTGCTCCAGGTCTGGGCGTCATACCAGCTCATGTAATTTGCCCCATAACTCGTCGCATATGGTGGTGTGATGCCACCGGACGAATCGGTGCAGTTGGCGTTCTTTAACCAGACCAGACCGGTGCTGGTGTCGGTCATCGTGCCGTTGCCGTTGTCGATGCTGATCCCGGCCAGCGACGCGGCGGGGAGCAGGCAGCAGAAGCAAAGAAGAAGCAGAAGTAGCCGCAGTTTCATGAAATCACCTCCAGGGGTGTAGGGGCGCACGGCGTGCGCCCGTCAACATTCGACGCATACATATACATTCGCAAGATCACCATTCCAAGAACCGGCATCGGGTATTTGATATCCGGGTGTGCCCGTCAATCATGATGCTTCCGGGCGCACGCCG
>CAIUUR010000486.1 GCA_903902345.1 uncultured Geobacteraceae bacterium
CTAAAAACTGTCAGAATGATCCGGTCCTCCTCTACATCGCCAAAGAAGTTGGACGCAAGGTCTACTCCATGGGGTTGGAGATCGATTATAATCGTGACTGGTACACTCCCATTGAACGTGATGCTTTTGAAGTGGGGTGGCTGGAGGCTGCCAACGAATCCTCCTTCAAGCCGCTTCCCGCCAAATTCATTCACGTTGGACTCACCACCTCCTGAACTGCCGCTGCGGATGACACCGCTCTTACGGCAGCGGTGTCAGGCTCGTCCTACCTCTGCAGTTCATCACCCGGGCATTACTGCCGGGTTGTTTGATACTGTTTCCGGAATGACTGAAACGGAGCGTATCAGCGCACTTCTTTCCTCTTTCGACCCACCACTCTCAGCCAAACTGCTCCCCATGGCGGCGGCCCCTGTTTCTCGAACCATCCCCCCTCACTACTCCCGTACTCCTGAAAACGGCTGTTGCCACAAAGTTCACAAAAAACAAAGGAAACCAGGCTGATGCCTTGGGTGATCCGCGACAATAAACATACCGCCCGTCTGTCATCCAGAACGACTTGTACTGAGCGAAGTCGAAGTACGTGAAGGATCTGTTTCTGCTTGATTCAACAGCAGATCCTTCGCGTTGCTCAGGACCTCAGAGGTAGGCGTTGGCACGGTATTCTTATTACTGCAAAGCACCTTGGAAATGCCTTCAACCTGTTGGGTTAACCGTCTAGTTGACGTAAGGTTTCAATTTTCTTAGTGAAACTTCGTGTCCTTCGTGGATAATTGCTTTTTAAGGATAACAACAGATTTGTACCGTTTGAAAGTAACCGTGTGACGCTGGGTGCCGGGGAACGAAGTGAACCGGATCATTTGGGAGTGGGGAGTTAAAGCGAGGGATGGACTCCGGATGGACCTTTAGGAGAACAACTGCCTTAAAGGGGTACTACCTTTCACAAGCGCCATATTCAGCAAACTTCTTATCTTCCGCGATCACATGGTCATAGATCCAGCTTGCCACGTGAACTACCAGATCAAGACAGAGTTCATCATCAGATTCGCTGACGGATTTAAGCTCCACTATTTTCCTGGTGAACTCATCATGTTGCTGCAGATGTTGCTGAAATCCCGGGTAATGCATTTCACTCATATGAATCTGCTCGGTGCGGAAGTGATCTGAGGCATAGGCATACAACTCGTCGACAACCGAACCGTATGCGACGTCATTTTCCTTGGACATACAGATGTCGTACAATTTTCCGAACAACTCAAATAACACCTTGTGCTGTCCATCAATCAGTTCATTATTAACGGAATAGGTGTCATGCCATTGGAGTAGAGGCATAGATAAGTCCTTTGGCTATCAATCTCCGATATTGGTTCTCAACCACTTGCACCTCTTGTTAATCCAATCACAATCACGCTGGTACTCAAAAGATGAATAATATTTCTTGTCTCTCATCTGTTCTGTGGCAAGGTCCCACAGTTTGAGCATATCACGCGCCAGATTCTTGTTTTCTTTCTTATATTTTTTACCCGCGATCTCTTCGCCTATGACATTTGTGATGAGCAAAAGCGCCAAATGTTCAGGGTGGTGGTACTGTTTCGTTACGAAGGCTACCGTTTTATCCGACTGCTTAGCCAGCTTGACGGCCCTTTTTTGGACGAACTTCTTTGAAAGGGTCGCGTTGGCTTTCAGGAAATCATCAATATGGTAAACCGTCTCTCTTACGTCCCGGGGAGGTATGATAAAATTAAGGAGCGCCTTAAACATGTAATCCTCTCGTTCGTTAACTGTCCAAACTTCAGATTAAACTTCCATCGCGAGAACTACAATTCATTTTTACGCAGAAGGATTCAGGAGTGAACTCTGCGGTGAAGTATGAATACCGGATACCACCACCCTTCTCCCTTCCACCCTGAGTCGCCCTTCAGCGTAGAGCTTGACCGCCTCAGGATAGAGCAGATGCTCCTGGAGATGAATTCGCTGGGAAAGTGTTTCAACCGTATCGTCGGGAAGGATCGGGATCGCCGCCTGTGCTATGATCGGACCGGTATCCGTCCCCTCGTCCACGAAATGAACGGTGCAACCGGTAACTTTGGCGCCATAATCCAGCGCCTGCTGCTGGGCATGAAGACCGGGGAACGAAGGGAGAAGCGCCGGGTGGATATTCATGACCGCCTGGGGAAAGGCATCCAGAAAAACCCGGGTGATAATGCGCATGAACCCGGCCAGGACCACCAGCTCCACCCCCTCTCCCTTCAGCGCCGCTACCAGGGCGGCGTCGTAGGCGGCACGTCCCGAAAAGTCACGATGATTGAGATAAAAGGCCGTGATACCGTGATTATTCGCCCGCTCCAGAGCAAAGGCATCGGAACGGTTCGTGATAACACAGACGACCTCCGCAGGGAGATCACCCCGCAGGATACGGTCAATGATCGCCTGAAGGTTGGAACCGTTGCCCGAGGCGAGGACGCCGATCTTCAATTTCTTAACCATCTACGCCACCAGCTCCACGCACTCCTGCCCCGACTCGCAACGTGTGATCTCACCGATGATCATGGCACTCTCACCCAGGGCCCTCAACCGATCGAGGATATCCACGGAGTCCACCGTCGGCACGGCCAGAACCATGCCGATACCGCAGTTGAAGGTACGATACAGCTCGGACTCCTGAATATTCCCCCCCCGCTGCAGGAGTTTGAAAATGGGGGGCATCTCCCAAGCGGAGGTGCGAATACGGGCCATGCACCCCTTGGGGAGTATCCTGGGAACATTCTCCGGAAGACCGCCCCCCGTGATATGGGCAATGCCATGAATACTGAAGTCCCGGAGCAGATTGAGGATGGATTTAACGTAGATTCTGGTGGGAGCGAGGAGTTCGTCGGCCACGGAGCGGCCGGTCTCGGGGATGATGTCGTTAATGCCAAGCCCCATCCGGTCAAAGAGAACCTTGCGGGCCAGAGAGTAGCCGTTACTATGGAGGCCCGTGGAGGCGAGACCAATAAGGGTGTCCCCCACCGAAATGGAGGAACCGTCGATGATCCGCTCCCGATCCACGACCCCCACGGTGAAGCCGGCCAGGTCATACTCCTCTGCGGTGTAAAAACCGGGCATTTCCGCGGTCTCTCCCCCAATGAGGGCGCATCCCGCCTGACGACAACCCTCGGCAATCCCCGCCACGATGGCCGCCCCCTGGGCGGGGTCCAACTTGCCGGTGGCAAGGTAGTCCAGAAAAAAGAGCGGTTCCGCCCCCTGCACGATAATATCGTTAACGCACATGGCCACCAGGTCGATCCCCACGGTATCATGCCGGTCGGCCATGAAGGCGACCTTCAGCTTGGTGCCGACACCGTCGGTCCCCGAAACAAGTACGGGATTTTTGTACTTGGCGGTGTTGAGGGCGAAGAGCCCGCCGAACCCGCCGATATCGGCCAACACCTCGGGCCGGCGGGTCGATTTGACCAGCGGCTTGATCATTTTGACGAAACTGTTTCCCGCATCGATGTCGACGCCGGCGTCTTTATAGCTAATGCTGTCCTTGTTCACGATATCCTCCCTTGATGGCGCATTTCTTTCTAAACTATCCGTCGCCAAAAGTCAACGTGACTGACCTCACTAAATCCTCCTTGCCTTTCACCCTTGGGGTAACGTATGCTTACCGCCGCTTTAAATTCCCCTCTCCATCCGAGGCTTACGATGCACTACCCCACCATCTTCCGTTGCGCTCCCTTTGTCGCCTATATGTTATTTATCGCACTGGATCAGGGGCTCCGATCGCTCACGGAAAGGGGGTTGGTCCATCTTTCCGAAACATCATTCCTCTATCTGTATCCGGTGAAGGCGGTGGTGGTATCGTTGCTCCTGATCCTCTTTCTCAAGAACTACGACGAACTCCGCTTCAGTGACTGGAAAAACCTCCCGGCAACCATCGTCAGCTGTATCGTCGGAGCCATCGTCTTTGTCCTCTGGATCAATATGGCATGGACGATCCAGGATATCACCACACTTCTCCATTCGGCGACCGAAAAGATCGGCCTTGGCTTATCATGGTCGACTCAGAGTCCACCCACGGCATCAGGGTACGATCCCTACCGGATACAGGATACCTTCACGAGAAATCTGCTCATCTTTTCCCGTCTGGCCGGAGCGTCGCTGATGGTGCCGGTCATGGAAGAGCTCTTTTGGCGCTCTTTTCTCCTCCGGTATCTCGTCAACAATGATTTCACCAGAGTCGCGGTGGGGACGTTTACCTGGGGATCATTTCTCATCATCGCTCTCCTCTTCGGTCTGGAGCACGATTACCTCCTCGCGGGGATAATGGCCGGAGTTGCCTACAACCTGCTGGCGGTCTATACGAAAAGCATCGCCCAGTGTGTCCTCGCCCATGGGGTGACCAACCTGATTCTCGGCATCTATGTGTTGAACAGCGGAAAGTGGCAGTTCTGGTAACCAGCACTTTCATTATTTGTCTTGTAAAAACCGGCCCCATGGGTATAATGCAAAAAGTCATATACATGTAAAATTCGAAAACCTTCAAGGAGAGTACAATGAAACGTACCGTCAGCATCGTCATTCTGTTCACCATCGCCATGAGCGCCACCCTCCTCTTCGCGGGGATGTCCAAGGTTGAATCCCCCGAATCCTGCGCCGTCTGCGGCATGAGCCGGTCAGGATTCGCCGGTAGTCGGATGCTGGTAACCTATGAGGATGGCAGCAGTTTTGGCACCTGCAGCATCGCATGCGTCGCCGGCGAACTTGCCGGCAAGGAGAAGAAGGTCAAGGGGATTCAGGTGGGAGATTACGCCACCGAAAAACTCATTGACGCCAAGAGCGCTGTCTGGGTCATCAACGTCAAAAAACGTGGAATCATGAGTGCTGTGGCCAAGTGGGCCTTTGCCGCCAGGGTAGACGCCGACGCCTATGTGAAGAAGAATGGCGGCAAGATAACCTCATGGGACGAGGCTTTGACCGCTGCCACCGATGAACATAAAGGCGATGACGCCAGGGGCGACAAGGCAGGCTGTGATTGCTGCAAAAAGAATAAGAAGTAACGGGTCCAGCATGTGTAAGAACTTCATCAGCCGGACGCTTCTGCTGCTCCTGCTCATCATTCCCCTCCGGGCAGGAGCCGCAGATCCGAAACCTCGCACCCCGTCACCGGCGGACAAGTGCCCCGTCTGCGGTATGTTTGTGGCCAAATTCCCGGACTTTTCCGGCCAGATCATCTTCCGGGACGGCGTAGTCTGTTTCTTCGACGGCGCCAAGGATCTCTTCAAATATTATCTCAATCTCGCAACCTATGCTCCCCGGCGAAAACAGCAGGATATGGCTGCCATCTACGTCACCAGTTATTACACCCTGGCCCCACTGGACGGACGTAAGGGGTGGTACGTCACCGGTAGCGATGTCTTCGGCCCCATGGGGCGGGAATTGATTCCTTTCCGGAACGAGGCTGAGGCCCGTGAATTCAGCGCCGACCATAAAGGTAAAGGGGTCCTGACGTTTCCCCAGGTGAATCTCGGGATTCTCAAGGGGATGGAGCAGTGACGACCCGGTACTCCACCCGGTTTTTCACACTCACCGGCGCCCTCCTGCTCCTCGCTACCCTGCTGCTGATCCATGCCGGGCGACAGAGAGTCACCGACCGGCCGCTCCTCCGGAAATCGGCGGAACTGGTTCGGATTCTGGAACTTACCGACCTCTGCCTCTTCACCGAGGCAAGCTACACCCGACACCTTGCCCTGGCCGACCTCCGGACCCCCTTTCAGGAATACCCCCTGGCGTTGGAACATTTCCCCAGCGGTTCACTGGCCTCTCCACCCCCTCATCTGACGGAATCCCATGCCCCACACCATTGAGAAACAGCGTCACATCATCGACTTCACCCTGGCCTCACTCCTGAGGAGAAGGGGGAAAAACGGCGCGCTCTTCACGGTCTATACCCTCATTGTCTTCATCCTGGCTTCGGTGATGTTTTTCACCTACGCCCTGAAGGAGGAGGCGGCACAGGTCCTCAAGGGAGCGCCGGAGATCGTCGTGCAGCGGAGCCTCCAGGGAAGGTATGCCCCGATTCCTCTGGAGTACGCGGCCAAAATCCGGGGAATACGGGGAGTAATGGCAGTACGTCCCCGACTCTGGGGTTACTACTACGACTCGGTGTTTCTGGCCAACTACACGATCATGACCGCCGAGAGCATCCCGCTTCCGCCGGGGAGTATCGCCATCGGGCACGGAATCTCCCGGATGCGCCGAGCCTATGAGGGGGACACCATCAGCTTTACCGGAGTCGACGGCAAAGCCCGGAATTTCACCATTGCCAAGATTCTTCCCCAGGAGTCCCAGCTTCTCTCCGCCGACCTGATCCTCATGAACGAGGATGAGTACCGGGAATTTTCCGGACTCCCGCCGGGCTTGGCCAGCGATCTGACGCTGAAGGTGAGAAACCCCAAGGAACTCACCACCATCGCCGAAAAGATCGTCAAAGCCCTTCCGGACAGCCGCCCCATCATCCGTAACGAAATCCTCCGGACCTACGACGCGCTTTTCAGCTGGCGCGGCGGGCTACTGATCATCATCATGAGCGCGGCAGTACTCGCCTTCGTCATCTTCGCCTGGGACAAGGCCAGCGGCCTCTCCGCCGAGGAGAAGAAGGAGATCGGCATCCTCAAGGCGGTGGGGTGGGAGACCTCGGACATTCTCTTCATGAAGTTCTGGGAAGGGATGACGGTCTCCCTCACCTCCTTCCTGGCGGGGACGATCCTGGCCTACGGTCATATCTTCTTTACCTCGGCGGCTCTCTTCGCCCCGGTGCTGAAGGGGTGGTCGGTGCTCTACCCCGTTTTCCGGCTGACCCCCTTCATCAACCCCGGACAGATCGCCACCCTCTTCTTTCTCACCGTGGTCCCCTATACCGTCACCACCATCATCCCCTCCTGGCGGGCCGCGACCATCGATCCCGACTCCGTACTCAGGTCGTGAGAACCTCCCCATGATCAAGGTCACCCAAATCAGCAAGGTCTACAACGCCGGTCGCCCCAACGAGTTTACCGCGGTGAGGGAAGTCAGCCTCACCGTGAACCTGGGGGAGGTCACCGTCCTCAAGGGACCCAGCGGTTCCGGCAAGACCACCCTCCTGGGGATGCTGGGGTGCATGGTTCGTCCCACCTCCGGTCGCATCTCCCTCTCCCATCGGGAGATCACCAGCTTACCCGAGCGGTTTCTCACCCAGATCCGGCGGGAGACCTTCGGCTTCATCTTCCAGCAGTTCAACCTGATCAAGGGGCTCACCGCCCTGGAAAACGTCATGGCCCCCGCCTACCCCACCGGAGAAAAATTCGCCACCCTCCGCTCCCGGGCGCTGGAAACCCTGGCGCTCTTCAATCTGGCTCACAAGGCCGCGGCCAAGGTGGAGTGGCTTTCCGGCGGCGAGGCCCAACGGGTGGCCATCGCCCGCGCCCTCATCAACAATCCCGCCATCATCATCGCCGACGAACCGACGGCCCATCTGGACACGAAACTCTCCCATGAATTCATGGCCATCATCCGGCAGCTGAAGGATGACGGCAAGACCATCCTCATCGCCAGTCATGACCCCATCGTCTACGACTCGGAGCTCATGACCTCCCGCATCGAACTGCGGGACGGCAGCGTCGTCACCGCAGGAAGTCTCCCGTGATCCTCAATCCCAGCATCCTGGCGCTCCTGATCTCGTCGCTCCTCATCGCCTTCATGGTCCTCTACTCCGCCCTGTACGGCGCCCAGATTCTCCGTCGCTGGGACATCACCAGCGGGAGTGAGCTCCAGTTATCCCTGGAGCGAAAGACCTACCTCATCTCCACCATCCTCAGCTACTTCCTGGGGATACAGCTGATCTCCCTCTTCCTCTTCATCTTCACCGTGGACAGCCTTTCTCCCCTCTTCGTGGGGGCCATGTGCGCCGTGGGGACGCTCACCGTCAACGGCTTCGGCTACCCCACCCTCCTCCTCAAACTGGTCAACTTCATCCTGGCCGGGCTTTGGCTCATCATCAACCACGCCGACAACGCCGGCTACGACTACCCCCTCATCCGGAAAAAGTACCTGTTCCTGATGATGCTCACCCCCCTCATCCTGGCCGAATCGACCCTGGAGTTGTTCTATTTTCTGGAGATGAAACCGGACATCATCACCTCCTGCTGCGGCAGCCTCTTCAGCCCCGCCAGTCGGGGGATCGCCTCGGAGATCGCCGCCGCCCCGGTTATCCCCATGAAGATCATCTTCGCTGTCACCATGGGGTTGACCACCCTCTCCGGGACGATCTTTATCCTCAAACAGCGGCTGGGCGCACTCTTCGCCACCCTCTCCGGCTCCGCCTTCATCGTCTCCCTGGTTTCCCTGGTCTCCTTCATCTGTCTCTACATCTACGAGATGCCGTCGCACCACTGCCCCTTCTGCATCCTCCAGAGAGAGTACCACTACATTGGTTATCCCCTCTACGCCTGTCTTCTGTTGGGCTCCGTCACCGGCATGGGGGTCGGGGTACTCGTCCCCTTCCGAAAGATCCCCAGCCTCTCCGCCACCCTCCCCGGCTTTCAACGACGCCTCGCCCTCACTTCCCTCATCTCCTGGCTGATTTTCACCATCCTCGCACTCCGGCCGGTGATCTTCACCACCTTCCGGCTGGAATAAGGAACGGCGGGGGGGCGGTTTTTTTCTGTTGTTCGTCATCGTTTGACATGGTACGCTGATAAAGCTGAGTGGCCAAGTAGAGCATCCCCCTTATCATAAAATTAAATATAAGGATAAACCGCATGTCCAAGGGAGTATCTTCCGTGCAATCAGGTTTTAAAGCGTGGCTCGGCAAGGACGCAATGGCTTCCGTTGTCGTTTTTCTGGTGGCTCTGCCGCTCTGCATGGGGGTCTCCATCGCCTCCGGCGTGCCGCCCACATCGGGGCTGATTACCGGTATCATCGGAGGACTAGTTGTCGGATTTCTCGCAGGTTCACCGTTTCAGGTGAGCGGCCCCGCCGCGGGTCTGACAGTACTGGTGTGGCAGCTGGTACAGCAACACGGCCTGCCGATGCTGGGAGTGATCATTCTGTTGGCGGGAGTGCTCCAACTTACCGCCGGCCTGCTCAAACTGGGGCAGTGGTTTCGCGCCGTTTCACCCGCTGTAATTCACGGCATGCTGGCCGGGATCGGGCTCCTGATTCTCACCGGGCAGTTTCACGTCATGCTTGATGGCAAGCCCATCGGCAAGGGGATAGACAACCTGCTGGCTATTCCCACTGCGCTGAACAATGCCGTATCCAATGGCGGTGCTCCGCTCCACGCACTCTACATCGGCATCTTGAGCATTTCGGTTATGGCCCTCTGGGGCGGATACGCACCGAAAAAACTCAAGGTATTGCCCGCGCCGCTCATCGCCGTTGTCATTGCGGTGATCGCTGCGGCCTATTTCAAACTCAAGATCAACTACGTTATCGTACCGGAGAACATCTGGTCGGTGATGCAATTCCCGACCCTCCAGAGCCTCACCCATCTGTTCGAAACACCGATCCTCATTGCCGCGGTTTCGGTAGCTTTCATCGCCAGCGCCGAAACGCTGCTCTGCGCCAGCGCCGTTGATCAGATGCATCAGGGAGAGCGGACAAAGTATGATAAGGAACTGACGGCGCAAGGGGTCGGCAACATCATCTGCGGATTCCTCGGCGTCCTCCCCATGACAGGAGTTATCGTTCGCTCCAGCGCCAACATCGAGGCCGGCGCTAAAACCCGCGCTGCGGCTATTTTTCACGGGGTATGGCTGTTGCTGTTTGCCGCCGTGCTGCCGTTCACGCTCCGCTATATACCGGTCTCCAGCCTTGCCGCCGTGCTGGTGTTCACCGGTTATAAGCTTGCGTATCCGAAGGCTGTGCCGAAGCTTCTTGAATTCGGCAAGAGCGAAGTGGCTATTTATGCAGTGACTATTTTTGTGATAGTCGGCACTGATCTGCTCAAAGGGGTGGTCCTGGGGCTGTTGCTATCGCTGTTCAAACTGCTCTATGTATTCTCGCAACTGGATATTGAATACCGGGATGATATCGACAAAAACTCCGTGCACCTCCGCCTCACCGGTTCCGCCACCCTGATTCGCCTCCCCATGCTTGCCGCGGCATTGGAACAGGTGCGCCCGGGAACAGATGTTCACGTGCACCTTGATCAACTTGATTACATTGATCACGCCTGTTTCGACCTGCTGGCGAATTGGGAAAAACAGCATGAAACCACCCATGGCTCCCTGACGATAGAGTGGGACGAGCTCTCCCGAAAATTTCACCAACGGCGCAGTGGCGCTCAAAAAACCGCGATAAAAATCAAAACTGCTCCCTTGAAACCCGTGAAAAAGAGTAAAGCATGAACAAGATAAAGCGTTAGAAAATCTTATGGTTATAGCGTTTGTGTTCTTGACCATGGATTCAGTAATAAGGTGAACGCTTCGAGTACCCCGTCCAGCTTAAAGTTTCGGAACAATGGAACTATTCACCATACAGCCAAATGCTTTTACGGCAGACACCGAATAAATAAGCCGGACGGAATACTAGCCGAAGCCCGAAAATGGGCTCGTGACAACAGTGAACAAAATCGGTTGGGAGGCAGTTACCCTACGGAATGCGGCATGACGCAACTTACAAACGATCAATCAGATTCTCACGAATCGCCTCACCCCGGTTGGAGGATATGAGATGAAAACAGAACCCAAACGGAAACTGATCACTTTTGATTGGGCCATGAAGCGACTGCTGCGCAGCAAAGCCAACTTCGAGATCCTGGAAGGGTTTCTGAGTGAGTTGTTGAGTGAAGTTATCGTTATCCTGGAAGTTCTGGAAAGCGAAAGCAACAAGGAAAGCATTACCGACAAGTTCAATCGGGTGGATCTCAAGGTAAAAAACAGCGCCGGTGAGATCATCATCGTCGAGGTGCAGTACGAGCGGGAACATGACTACCTGCAACGGATGCTGTACGGCGCCTCCCGAGCCATAACCGAACAGCAGCGGGAAGGTGAACCGTATGCCCGCTTGGTAAAAGTCATCTCCGTCAACATCCTCTATTTCGATCTGGGGCACGGCAGTGACTACATCTATCGCGGCGCCACCAGTTTCACCGGCATTCATGATCACGACCAGTTGCAACTCAGCAGCAGACAGCAAAAACTGTACGGCAAGGAACAGATATTTCATCTTTTCCCGGAATAC
>CAIUUR010000487.1 GCA_903902345.1 uncultured Geobacteraceae bacterium
CTGTCAAGATACCAACTATCCCAACAGAGTAGCGTACAGTACTCGGAAACGTTACGGGGATCATCTTTCAGCACATAGGTGGGAGAATCAACGTACCAGCAGGCGAAGGGAAGCTTCAGTTCCGACAGGAGATCGGTCAGTTTCCCCTCTTCGTCAAAACCGAGATGGTTTACCGACATGAGGAAATCGGGCTTCACCTCCACCAGAAGGGTCAGAAGACGCCGGATGAACTCTTCCCCCGGTGCGATGGTGTGGACACGATGCCCCGACTTCTCAAACCCACGGATACAGTCGGCCACCGTCAGGTAGCCCGTATCGATCATGACGATGGAGCAGGACGGACCATGAAATTTCCTGTAGTCTAGATAGTTACCGAGAAACGAACTTTTCACGCTCACCGCCGCCGGCCATCATCATGCAAACCGTCCCACGGCGGCTTTTTTTCTGCCCCCCCCCCCGTACCCCTTCATGGCCGTATGCCCCTGAACGACGGAGTTCATCTCGGTCCTGAGAGCACTGCGGCGACCCTCCGCCAGTGCCCGGATAAGGGCATCGGCCTCCACAATCTCCACCAACGTATCACGATACCGATGCCGGAACTTCTCCAGGAGGAGGTGATCCTCCCCCTCAAGGGGAGCATTCCCGGCGGTTAACTGACGGAGATTCTCGTCAAGCTTTGCCAGCGCATCAACCCCCTTTTGACGCTCCCCCAGAAACCCCAGGACTTCATCGGGAGAGATGGACTCCAGGTTACGCAGACAGGTGAAGGTAACCTCGGCGAGGTCGGCGACAACTCTCTCCCCCCCCTTGAGGAGGGCGTGCAGATCGTCAATCATGGGAACCATCCTGTTTATCGGAACACACCCGATATTCTCTCTTTTTTAGCGACTTCCACCGCTTCCGACCAGGTATCACGCATGATCGTCAAAATCCGGATGATATTGTCCAGATGTTTGGGGGCATTGCTGATGTTCGCGGCGATATATTCATCAATGAGATAGATGTAGAGCCGCTCCAGATCCTTGGCGATAACCGGGGCGGCGTCGTGGTTGAGGGTATTCATCAGCTCGGCGATAATGGCCTGGGCATTACCGATGAACTTCCCCTTGCCTGCCCTGTCCCCCTTGTTCATCTTGTCCAGGGCGATCTTGGTGAAGTTGATGGCGCCATCATAAAGCATAATGAGGATCTTTTCCGGATTCGAGCTGGTGACCTGCGTCTTCTGGTACGGGTTGCCACCCATGGTCTGGTACGAATTGCCTGGATTAAGCATGAATTCCTCCGGTTATAAAGTTTTCCACTGGATCAGCCGAATTTGGGCATACTACTCAGAGAGCTCAACATGGCGCTCCCCGAATTGGTTATGCCGCTCACCAAGGTTTCCATGGCGGTAAACTGTTTGTTCAGGTTATCCTCTTTCATGGTCAGCATCATCTCCATCCGGGCGACTTGGGTGTCCACATCCGTCATGCTGCTCTTCAGCCCGTTGATACGGGTTGCGATAATGCCGTTATCCCCCCCGGCGCCAATGTAGGGGGCGGTATACTTGTCCAACTGGAGATTGAACCGCTCGGCGATCCCGAACTGGTTACTGTCCGTAATCCCTACCTTCCCGCCGTTGTGGGTGAAGAGGTCGGTGACCGCATTGAAATTCGAACTCAACGCCGTGGAGAGAATCGTCGCATCCACACTCAAGGTTCCGTCCTTGGAGCTGCTGGTGATACCGATCTTGGAGAGGAGTGAATAGTTCTGGTCCACCACCCCTGTGGTGGAATCCGTAACCGGGTCCGAGATCATTTTCCTCATCGCTTCCGAAATACTCCGTAGGGTCGAGTCGCCGAAGAGAACCGCACTGGTGCTTTGTGTGGTATCATACACCGATTGTTTGTTAATGATCCCCATGATGTCGTTGTAACTGGTGACAAAGTTGTTTATCTTGGTGGTAATGGCGGCGGTATCATTGCCGATGGTGAGCGTACTGGTGGCGGGAGTCGTCACGCCGGTCGTCGCATCGGTGGAGCCCCCCTTCAGCAGGGTAAAGGTCACCCCCGTCAGGACATCGCTGACGGCGTTGGACCCCTTGGAGATGGCGACACCATCCAGGGTGAAATTCGCGTTAGTCCCCGTGGAGTAGGTCGCATCGGGAGATTTTGTCGGGTCAATGGCGCTGAAGGTGGGATTCGCATAGGATCCGGTAGCACCCACAAGATTCGACATATCGACCGTACCGACACCGCTCAACTGCAACCGGTACCCGTTGCCGTCCGAGATGACCTTGGCGGCGGTACTGCTCCCCTTGGCGCTGTTGATGGCGGCGGCGATGCCGGTGAGGGAGTTGTTGGAACTGTCAATGGCCACGTCAGTTCCGTCGATGGTGATGTTACCGACCCCGAAACTCTGAGCCGTGGCGCTGGCATACCAGTTGGAAGTTTGTGCAGGTGGAATTGACGACGCGAACGTGGGGTTCGTCGCACCGGCGCCGCTCCCTCCCGTCAAGCCCGACATGTCGACGGCGATGGAAGAACCGAGGCCGCTCTTGCTCAACTGCAGTTGATAACCACCATTACCATCCGAAACAACAGCCGCAGTGGTAAGCCCCTTGGTATTGTTGATGGCGGAAGCGATGCCGTTGAGAGAGTTATTCGTGCCGTCAATGGCGATGCTGTTACCGTCCAGGGTGATAGTTCCTGTCCCGAGAGTCTTATCGGTGGCGCTGGTATACGAACCGGAATTGGCGGTGGTGGATGACGTCTGATATTTGAAGAGCGGATTCGTATAGGCGCTCGTGCCCGTCGTCGGCTGGGCCGGCGCAGTCGTCAACCCCGACATATCCACGATGTAATTATTGGTATCCTTACCACTGAGCACCAGACGATAGGGAGAACTGCTCCCGTCGTTGATGATGGAGGCGGTCACATTGGCGCCGGATGCGTTGATGGCGGCGGCGATACCGCTCAGGGAGTTGCTCCCTTCGGTAATATTCACCGTCACGTCACTGGCGCCCCCTTTAATGGTCAGACTGCCGGTGTTGAAGTTGATATCCGAGGTGCTGGCAAAACCATTGGCGGAAACCTGGCGCTGGGATTTTGCCAGGTTGGTGACCGCCAGATCGTGAATCCCCGGTGCGGCGGTGCTGGTCGCCGTGGAGGAGATCACCGAACTGTCCGAAACCGACGAGGTCTGGGCCGCAAAAGTGGTGGCGGTATTCATGCTGCTCATCAGGGTCTGCAGGCTGCTGAGCGCCGTTTGCAGCGGCGTGTAGACATCGATCTGATTTTGCATCTTCGTCTGCGTACTGATGAGGGATGTCTCCGGCTGACGCTCAATCGCCATCAACTGGGAAACGA
>CAIUUR010000488.1 GCA_903902345.1 uncultured Geobacteraceae bacterium
CTTCTGGATTGCCACCAGTCGGCACGATCTGACAGCCGAGGAGGAGGCTCAGGTTTACAAGCTGCGCTGGAACATAGAGACCTTCTTTGGCTGGTGGAAGCGACACCTTGGTGTATACCACCTGATAGCCAGAAGCCAATATGGTCTGATGGTTCAGTTGCTTGGCGGTCTCATCACTTATCTGTTGCTTGCAATCTATTGCCAGGAGCAGCACCATGAGCCGGTAAGCATTGTCAGGGTACGCGAACTGCGCAATCAGATTGCCAATGAAGCTGCAGAAGAACTACAGAGACAGCGAAGTCGAAAAAAACATCATTCGAGTAAAATCAAGCGGCCAAAACCGAAACGGCGACATGTGGGTATTCCGGGTCATGCCGACCGCGATTCCGGCGGGATGCCGATCGGCAATCCGCTTTGATGGCGATCGGCATTCCGGTAGGAAGCCGACCGCTGTTCCGGTGCAAGCCGACCGGTTGTTTATGATGTAGTCGCGAGGTAACTCAACAGGTATCTTTCCCCTCATTCTATTTGAGGGGGAAACGATGCCACAAGCGAGAGTTACCATGCGAAAGATCCGAGACATCCTCCGTTTAGCCTGGTCATGTAACCAGAGCAGACAAACCATTGCCACCAGTTGCGGCATCGGAAAGACTACTGTCACCGACACCCTTTACCGGGCTTCAGCCGCCAATCTGTCTTGGCCCTTACCCTTTGCTTTGGACGATGAGGGGCTGGAAACCCTTCTCTATCCAATCAGGCCCAATTCATCTCCCCGCAAATTGACTCTGCCCGACTGGCATGCCCTGAACTCGGAATTTGTTACCCACAAAAACCTCACGCTCATGCTCCTATGGCAGGAGTACAAAGAGGTTGACCCTTCCGGCTATCAATACAGCCAGTTTTGTGAACTGTTTCGCAAATGGAAGAAGAAACTTGACCTTTCCATGCGTCAGGAACACCGCGCCGGGGAGAAGTTGTTTGTTGACTACTGCGGACAAACCGTCCCGATTGTCGATGCATCAACCGGTGAGATCCGGGATGCCCAAGTATTCGTGGCGGTCATGGGTGCAAGCAACTACACGTACGCCGAAGCCACTTGGTCGCAGTCGCTTCCTGACTGGACCGGCTCACATGTCAGATCATTTTCCTTTCTTGGTTGCCTGCCAAAATGCGTCGTCCCAGACAATTTACTGTCCGCTGTGACTAAAACCTGCCGTTATGAACCCGATATAAATCCAACCTATGCTGCGCTGGCCGCCCACTATGGCGTTGCCGTTATCCCTGCTCGCGTCAGAAGACCAAAAGACAAATCAAAGGCAGAAGTCGGAGTGCAGATCGTCCAGCGCTTTATTCTTGCCGGACTGCGTAAACGCACCTTCTTCACCCTGGCCGAGGCCAATGCCGCCATCAGAGAGCGTCTTATCCTTCTGAACAACCGTCCCTTCAGAAAACTGCCGGGCACCCGCACGAGTCGCTTCGAAGAGTTAGACCGACCAGCCATGCTGCCTTTACCGGAAACCGATTACCAATACAGCCAGTTCAAGAAAGTCAGGGTGCATATCGATTACCACATCGAGCTGGAAGGGCACTTCTACAGTGTTCCCCATCGTCTGGTGCGGGAGCAATTGGATGCCCGTTACACAGCGGCGACGGTCGAATGCCTTTATAAGGGAAACCGTGTAGCTTCTCATCCAAAATCAGCGGTGCAGGGCGGATTTACTACCACGCCGGAACATATGCCCACGTCTCACCGGGAGCATGCCGAGTGGACACCAGAGCGCATAGTTTCCTGGGCTGCGGGGACCGGCAAGGCTACAGCTAAGGTGGTGGAGTCCATTCTTTCCAGAAAGGCATATGCCGAACATGGCTTCCGCTCCTGCATGGGGGTCATTTCCCTTGGTAAACGATTTAGCAAAGAACGGCTGGAATCCGCCTGTGAACGGGCGCTGTACATCAAGGGCGTCAACTACAAGAGCATCAAGTCAATACTTGAAAACAAGCTGGATCAGAAACCACTACCACCCCAGCAGCAAGAACTACTTCCAGTTGCCCATGAGAACCTCAGGGGCACGGATTACTACGACGACGAAAGGAAATCTGTATGCTGACACAACCGACCATCGAGAAGTTACACTCCATGAAGCTCACCGCCATGGCAAAAGCCTTTGCGAGCCAGATGCAATGTCCGGATATGACACAGCTCTCCTTTGAGGAGCGCTTCGGGCTGATCGTGGATTACCAGATGACAGATCTGGAAAACCGGCGAATGCAGAACCGGCTTAAGAATGCAAAACTGCGACTGTCTGCCTGCATTGAGGATCTGGACTTCAAGCAGAGCCGCGGCATGGATCGCTCAACCGTTATGTCCCTTGCCGGAAATCAGTGGGTGAAGAGCCATCACAATATACTGGTTACCGGTAAGACCGGTGCCGGCAAAAGTTACCTGGCCTGTGCACTGGCGCAGAAAGCCTGTCGGGATGGCCACTCTGCTTTTTATCAAAGAGTACCGCGACTACTTCAGGATATCGGGGTGTCAAGGCATGACGGTCGCTACAACAAGCTCATGAATCAAGTCGTTAAGTGCGAAGTCCTGATACTTGATGACCTGCTCATCTCGCCGCTTTCGCGGGAAGAGCAGAAAGAGCTTCTTGAAATAGTTGAGGAACGTTATGACCGGAAGGCAACCATCGTCACCAGTCAGCTTCCAGTCAAGGCATGGCACGATGCCATGCAGGACCCGACCCTGGCGGATGCCATCCTGGATAGGTTGGTACACAATGCCTACAAGATCGAATTGGATGGTACTGATTCAATGAGAAGAAAAAGAACAACACTTGACCAGAAAACCAAACCTGTGACAGAGTAAAGAAATAAACCTCGCGACCTCACAATCAACCGGTCGCCTTCAACGGAACGCCGGTCGCCTTTCCAGCGGAACGGCGGTCGGCATCACGTCAGTTCAATCGATCGGATTCATCGGGATACCCA
>CAIUUR010000489.1 GCA_903902345.1 uncultured Geobacteraceae bacterium
GACGGTCACTTCTTTGGCCCTTACCCTGACGGATTCGGGCTGCCGGGCAGGGTATCTTATCACAATGGCCGGCGGACGGCAAACTCCTTGGTTCTGCCGGTTCCTGCGGTGAGGGACGTTTGGCGCCGTACTGTCGCTGGAATAGCAGTGAAGTAACTGACCGTGCGGTGGGAAATAACAGTTATCTCGTGGAAGAGTCGTCCTTTACCCGGTATACTGTCATGTCGCCGTCCGGGGAGACAAATTTTTTCCCGGGGATGAGTATCTCCAGAGGGTTCCTGAGATCACCGAAGACCAGATAGTACTTGATTCCGTAATGAGTCAGATCATGGCGTAACTCCTCGTCGGTTATACCGTCCCTGACCTTGCCGAAGTACCTTGCATGTAAGAAGTAGGCAAGGTAGAGGCTCTGATACCACGTGCCGCTCTGGCTTGCAATGGCGGCTTCTCGCAAGTTGTAATGATTTTTCAGGGTGTAACTGAGACGATAAATATCGTTTGCTTCCTGTAGATATAATCTGTCGTCGCGGTTTATTCTCACCGTAGTCAGTGCCAGAAGTGAGACGCAGAGTATCGCCGAGAGGAGTATCCTGTAACCCCTTATTTTTGCGATCCTGGAGAATACGATATCAAGGAGGTACGCATTTACTATGTAGAGCAAAATCGGTACGATAAGAACATGTCTCTGTCCATCGTAATAGAGTGCAAAATATCCCAGGGGATAGAGCAGTATGGTGAACAGAATGTGGCGAATGTTTCGATTGACCTGTTTTTTTAGGACGATAATGACTGCAAAGGCCAGTATCGTTACGTCCAGGATGAAATTTACCGCCAGGCCTTTGAGATATTTAGCGATGTTTCCCGGTACTACCTGTTTTATATAGTACTTGAAATCTTCGGTGGATTGAAACGGATTCCAGTGAACCAGTTTGAGGTAGTAGGGATCCTCCCATGCGGAGATGGCGGTCCTGTTCGGGGGCGGGATAATACCGTCAGTCAATACGGGGTGACTGTCCGTGGGGTGACCGGGTCTGATGTGTGAAAAATTATAAGTTCCGGCCGTACTTACGGTGAAGGTATGGTATTTTGTGCTGATGAGTCCGATCCATATTCCACTTATCAGCATGAATGTGATGATGCCGGAGGCGAAATTCAAGATAATTGTTTTTTTCTGTTGAGGAGTTGCGGCTGATTTGCAGTAACTCACATTCAAACAGGTGAAATGCAGGAGGAAAAAGTAGAAATTGTAGCTTTTTGCCAGATAGGAGATGGCGCCCAGTGCACCGCAGATGATACCGCTGTATTTTTCGATCCGGTACCCGTCGCGCAAGGTTGTGTTGAGATAATGGAGAAGAACGCAGGCGCAGAGCATATCGGCGCTGATGTCGCACAGGGAATACCAGGCTATGACCGGACTCAGCGCGGCCAGGTATAGTCGTCGGGTGTAACGTGACACTTCTATTGAAATCATCAGTTGGTTGATGCCGATCAAGGCTGCCCATCCGATGAGAGTGGAAACGACACCATACGAGAACGTCGGCTCCAGACCCAGTGACATGAAAAGAGCCATGAGCCACGATATCAGGGGTGACCAATACCCATTTATCGCGTTATTGAAATCTCCCTCAAGGTATTTTTGCGCCAGAGAAAGGTAACTGGTTCCGTCCGGTTGCATATTGTGTCGGTACATCCGGAATAGGGTAAACGATACCAGGATGAAATAGACGGTGATGAGAATTGTTCCTTTCGAATACATCCTCTTCCACGTCAAACCAGGAGATGACGGAAGCGTTCCGGATATAGTATGTTCATTCTCGGTCATAATTCTCACGCGTATACCGCCGATTCCGGACGCTGCAGGGAAATTCTCCGTTGCAATGCCCTGTTTACAGCATAGTGACGGAATGATACAAGTTAGTAGAAGGAATTCGATTTCCCCGGATTCCCGATGCGAAGTCTGTTTCGTGACAGTCAAAGATCGCTTGAACGTCGAATTGAGCTCCCTGAGGACCGCGGGTAAAATATATGATTTCTTATGATAGTCGCAACAAAATAATTATTGTGGAACCACCTTTTTACCGGTTGTATAAAAGCACCTATTCATTGCACTGTTATCCGTTGTCTTTAGGCTATTTAGGAGGAGAGATACGGAAGAGGACGAATTGGGATGTGATGACCTATAATGCGGATTTTTTTCCTGCCCCCGACACTATGAAAATAAGTTATATAACCGGGGCCGGTTTCGATAACTATCTGCATAATTTGAAGGATATGTCAGCGCAAGTCTGGTTGGATGTCGAAGCGACTATTGCAGAGTACGGACCTGCGGTGGTGGGTATTTCCGCAAAATCACAGAACTTCACCTCGGCCCTGATCGTGGCCAAAATCGCGAAAAAAATCAATAAAAACATCATTGTGGTAATGGGTGGGCCACATCCCACCTTTGTCGGAGAAGAGCTGCTCGATCATCCGGAAATTGACATCGGAGTCGTCGGTGAAGGTGAAAATACTGTTGTTGAACTGCTCAATAGTATGGCAAAGGGGGATACCCTGCACGGAATCCCCGGTATTTTGTTCAGGGATAACGGGGTAACGATAAAGAATTCTTCGCGAGAGTACATCGCGGATCTGGATTCTCTCTGCTTTCCACATGAAAGTGCCGAAGAAATATTGAAAGATTACGACAACTATCCAAAAACAGCTTTTGGAAATATCTTTGCAACCAGGGGATGCCCCTATGATTGTTCTTTTTGCGGATCACGCTATTTATGGAGTAGAAAGGTCAGATATCGCTCTCCTGAAAATGTGGTTCGGGAAATAAAAAGTCTGCAAAAAATCGGATTGAATCACATTCGCTTTGATGATGATACGTTCGGCGTAGATCGAAACTATATTTTTGAGCTCTGCGAAGCTCTGAAAATCAATTGCCCGGGGTTGACATGGAGTTGCGAGTTGCACGTCAAACTCATCACTGAAAGTAACGTCGCAATCATGAAGTCAGCCGGTTGTATTGCGATACAGGTGGGAATCGAGTCAGGAAATAACGAAATACTGAAAAAAATAAGAAAAAACATGACAATAGAGGAAGCTCTGGAGGCATGTACTATTATAAACAAAAGCGGTGTAAAGCTGAGTGTTTTTTTTATCGTAGGTTTTCCCGATGAAACCGAGAAGAGTCTGCAGGACACGATATGCGCCATCAAGAAAATAAAAAGCTACAGTGTGCATTACAATATATTTACACCATACCCCGGCACGGAGACTTTTGACTCCTGCAAAAAAGCGGGATTGATTGGCGAAAATTATGATGTTTCTCTCTATAATCACCAGAGTCCTGAAAATTGTTTCTGTACCACTATTGACCGTCGGAGATTCAGGAAAATAATTACTGAATTGGAACTATCGATAGATAGAAAGAACATGGCAAACAGGATAAAAGGATGGTTCTCCTATGATACCTGCAGAACAATAGCCAGATCGGGAATTTTGAACAGTATCGGGAGAGGGTTTAAAGTGCTGAGGGGAAGGTGACTTGTTGCTGTTTTAAAATCAATTCTCGATAGAGTTTAGTGTGATTTTCGGTGATCTTGCTCAGGGAAAATTTCGCAACTATTTTCCGGCGGCTGTTGCCATCCAACAGTACTTTCCTTTCTTGATGCGCAAAAATCCAGGAAATACCGTTAGCCACATCGACCGGATCATAGGGGCGGGCAAGGTAACCGTTCTCATGGTGGTCGACCAAGTCTGAGACTCCCCCTTGGTCGAAGGCGACGCAGGGTGTGCCGCAGGCCATGGCTTCCATGACGGTATAGGGTAGGTTCTCTTGCAAGGAGGGAAGGACGAAGAGATCCGCTGCCGAATAGAGTTGCGCCAATGAGGTGTCATCCCCCTGCCACCCCAGGTAGTGAATCTTGACTCCCGGCTCTGTCGCCACCCCCGGCTTCTCCGCGCCGAAGAGCACCAGTTCCGGTCTGTTCCCTTTCTCCATAGCCGCCAGCTCCCCCAGCGCCGCCTGGAGGAGGTGAAACCCCTTGTTCCGGTCGGATGTAGCATCCTTCGCGCCGAAGAGGATCAGTTTCTTGTCCTGGGGGAGATTGAATCGTTTCCGCGCCGCCGGTTTGTCACAGGGTTTGTAGAGTGTCACGTCAATGCCGTTGGGGATGACTTCGATCCGTCTGTCACGAAAGAGGGAGCTGCTCCGGGCCGCTGCGGCCATCCAGGTGCTGGGGGCGATTACTATCAGATTGAGGCTATCCCACGCTCTCCGCTTTCGTTCCCAGATCCGGCGGGACAGGTCCCGTTCCCGGTGGGAGTCGAGCATGGGGCAAACCCCGCAGGAATCACGATAGCGGTTGCAGTCGCCGGGGAGATAGCAGCCGCCGGTGAAGGGCCAGGAGTCATGGAGCGTCCAGATTATGGGCGCCTGGAACCGCTCCAGCGTCTCCAGACGCATCATGCGCGCCACCCAGTGGAGATGGATGATATCCGGCGCCATGGCGGCCAACCGATGGGGTAGTACGTCGGGAAGGAGTGCGGAACAGAAGGGGCCGCGCAGCTTTCCCGGGGTGAGGCCGCAGAGAAGCTGCTCCAGGGTCGGCCGGATCCGGCTCAGTACTCTTTCCGTGAGGGATACAGCTCCTTCCACCAGGGGATCGTTGCCGGATTTTCGTTGGACGATTAGCCGGGCATCCAACCCTTTCGCCCGGACCCCCTTCAGCAGGCGAGTCGCAGCTCTGGCCGCTCCCCCCTCGATGTCGGCTCCGTTGAGGTAGATGATCTTCATCGGGTCCAGAATCCCTGCAGTTTTGCGGAAAAGGTTTCCACCGGCCAGTCCCGCACCAGGTGGCGGGGGATCTGGTAGGGATCGGACCAGCGGTGCGCCTGGCCGGGAAAGTTTGAGGCCGCCCTGGTAAAGCCGGCTTCCCTGCAGAGTCCCACGCTACCTCGCGTGTAGTCGGAGCGCCGGCCGAAGGGGTAGGAGAAGGTGGCGATCTCTCCGCCGAGCCATTTCTCCAACTGTTCCTTTGAGGCCCGTATCTCCTCCCGTTGCGCCTGGGGGGGGAGAGAGGCAAGTCTGGAGTGGCTCACCGTATGGGCGCCGATGGTGACCCACCTGCTACTGGCCAGGAGCCGCAGCTCCTCCACCGTCAAGGTCCGGTGGAGGCCGGTGCCTCCCGTGGCTATACCCGACCAGTCGCGAATCCGGTCAAGCCACTGGGTCCGTTGACCGGTATCGCCATCTTTCAACC
>CAIUUR010000490.1 GCA_903902345.1 uncultured Geobacteraceae bacterium
TAGAGGAACATGACGAAATTTCCGCGACAGACACCTTGTCATACATCCGCACCGTACGTTTTCAGCCGAAAATCCTTACCCTCATAGACCCGCACCGGATTACCACGCACCAGCTCGTTAGAAGCGTCCCACCGAAGCCTTTGGGCTTTTGCCTCATCTCTCTCCTTGCCGGGCAAGGAGTATGGCCAAGCGCTCCAACGCCCGTTTGCGGTTGGCGCTCTGGGAGCGTTCGTCCCGGGCGATGACCGACAACCCGCTGGATAGGTGCACCGCTCGCACGGCCGATTCGGTGGTGTTGACATGCTGCCCGCCGGGACCGCTCCCTTTCATGGTTTCTATCCGGACATCACGTCCTCCCGTCTGCATTCAATCAAGATTTTTGCGGAGAAAAGTTGGGATATCATACTTTGTGTCATCTTCAACTCCCCGCTGTTTGTCTTCGGCAGACAGGACCGCTTCAGCAGAGGCGAGCGGCTTCACTACGATATCCATCACCTCCAGATTGGCCATCCGGCACGATTCAACAGTATGCCGGATGCAGGCGCTCTCGCCGGTTACGACATGCACCTGCGCCTTCAGGAGTGTCCCACTCATCCCCAATGGCTCATGGATTCCATCCTGGTCATCGATGGTAAAGCTGCGTGGGATGGCATGAATAACTTCACGCTCTGTGGGAATAGTCCCCAACAAGCGGTTTTAAGTTCAGCGCAGTTATTCCTCCTCATGGATCAGTCGAAGATCGAACTCCAGATATCGTTGACGACGTCCGCCACGAAATACCCCACAGCCGCCGCCACTATCACGGGCGCCGCGGCAACAGCTACGGTAGCGGCCACCCCGGTCAACCCGGCCGTAGCCACACCGGTGGCAATCGCTCCGCCGGCAAGCGCCCCGGTAGTCGTGGCGGCAACCGATGCCGCCGCTCCGCTGGCGACCCCGACGGCGCCACCCTTGGCCACATCCATGGCCACCTCTCCGACGTCCTTGCGCCCTTCGATCAGGTCCATGGCTCCCCCCACGACGGCGATTCCCACTCCGACACTCCCGCCCATAACCCCTCCTGACTTAGCTGCATTCATGCACGCGCTTTTCAACCCGACGGTGACCGATCCTGCCCCAGGGTAGGCTTTTGCTCCCGCCCGGCGACCAAGATGTTCCGTATACCCCGAAGAGATGCCGCTGCTCTCGATACTCTTACTCCCGCACAGCTTTCCCAGATGCCCCTGAAGGGCTTCCAGGGTCTCCGGCGTTACCTTGATCCGGGAGGACGCATACTGTCCGGAGTTGATCTGCCGGATCAAGTCATCGACGGATTTGGCGGCATCCTTCAATTGGATCCGCTCCACCACCCTCCCCCCCTTCATCACGACGAGATCAACACTCTTGGCCGTTGTGTCGGAGACCAGGCGAGCCGTTTCGCCATTCGCCAGTCGGAAGGGATTGCAGTTAATACTGTCGCGGAAGATGATTTCATGAATCGTCCCCTTGATCTGCGGACAGCCTCCAACCCGTTCAACGGATTCGGCGATGACCTTGGCTTCATAGGTTGACTGAGCGGCAGAGCTGGTGGTGGCGTTCCGGGTCGAATTGTCACTGCTCATGGTATCCTCCGTTGTTGGTGGTTGACGAATGAATCGTTTGCTGAAGTTTTCGGTCAGCAATCTCCCGAGCGTGCGGACAAAATACTCTCCGCGGCCCAGCAGATTGCCTCACGTTCTCGCATCTGAATGGTGATACGGCGCGAAAGATTTTTTTTCAAAATAATCCGAATCTATTTTTCACTTCAGAGGGTGGATTCGTCAGGGAGGGAGGTGAAAAGAGTGTAGAGGGTAGCGACGAGCGATTTCGGTATACAGAAAGGGTTGATAGTTGGAGGATATTTCGACTACAAAGAGGAATTTGGTAACAGTGGAAGCGCCGCCAGGGTTGCCGACGAGCTATCCTCCTCCCGACATCATCCGTTACGTCCCAGATCCTCCATGATTTTGTCCATTTTCGGACGAATCCGCAGGCTGAGCTCCTTTCGGCTCATGATCAGACGTCCCGGTGGCGGCAGCGTAAGTTCACCCTTACCCCGCAAATGACCCTTTATTTTTCGATACTCTTCATTCTTCATACTGACACCTCAACTCTCGGGCATGATTCTTCATCGGTAGGTAAAGGGGAAAAGTTCGGCTTTATCCGCCTCCACAACATCAAGGATGGTTTGCCAGTCATCACCATGACGAAGTAGCCGGGCAAAGTGCGGCTGAAAAATATCAGCATGCCTGACCGCGCGCATGGCTTGCTCAACACCTGCACGGAGCACGGCTTCATCGGCAAGACGATGCTTGTGCAGCGCGGCGAGAGGGAGAAGCGCCATGATGGTCAACGTAAGATAGCTCCCCTTTCTCCGGCAGACCTCCAGAGAGCTGAGCCAATACGAAGTTTTCAGATCACTGGCATCTTCAATGATCCCCAGGTTGTAGAGCCAGAGCTGCCAGGGGTGGCGAAAGGCGATACGCTGCGTCTGTTCCCGTGCCCATTCCTGATAGCGGGGCAATTTCTGTCCGGTCTGGGCCAGATAACGGGCCAACACCGCCGGTTTATGCGGATCATCCGCCAGATTCTCCAGGTTCAGGGAGTCAACTGTTTCGGTTTTCAGATAAAGACAGAGCGCCCTGGTCGCTTGAGCAAGATCATTCCGTTCCAAGTGGAGATAGACCAGATAGGAATATTGCCGAAGACAATCCTTGTTCAAAGGGCGCCCTGCAACCTCGCCGAACGCCTCCAACGCCTTGGCTGAATAGCGCACCGCCGCGGTCAGATCTTTCCGCGTACCGCAAAAAGCATGGTGCTGAAGCATGGTCCCGTAAAACTTCCCCAGGACCGGGGAAACATGTCCTTGATGCTTGCTCCGTTTATAATCGGCTTCCAGCTTTTTACGGATGCGAGCCACTTCCACTGCATACTCCGCGGGGATCAGGCCGTTCAGTTCGAAGGAATTATGCAGCCGGCCGATGATCATGTAGAGAAGAAGCAGAAAGCGGTTCCCGTCTCCTTCGGTTTCCCGAGCCTGGCGCATCTGTTCAAACAGAACAAAAGCTCTCTCTCCCCACTCGCGGCAGGCGGCGATCTGTCCGCAGTGGTTGGCCCTTTTAACCTGGAGACATGACAGCCGAAATGCCTGTTTCAAGGAGATACTCTCGCCGATCATCGCGACAATCTGCTCATCAAGAGTGTCGAGAATGGCGGTTATCCTGTCATGGTTCCAACTCTCACTGTTAAGGATATCCTCCAGATCATTCGTCAGGGTTCCCAGGGCGCCCCGGGCCACGTCCCGCGGGATCGTCGGCGCTTGCAAGAGTAGCGCCCTGATCCGCTCTCGAACAATCACGGGGAGTGGCAGGAGCGATTCGGGCAGTTGCGCCAGATTTCTGATGAGAGTCTGAGGATGATCCAGATATGACAAAAATTCCGCAAGTGGCTGCCCGTGACCCGGCACGTAAGCATGCCAGAGTATTTCGGCATGGCGCAGACAGGTGGCGACCAGCAGTTCACAGACCGGTTCCGCCGACGGCTCCGGATGGCTCCCCCGAGGATAGATGAATGCCCGGAAAGCAGCTTTTTTCGCCAATCCATATTTTTGCGGCGCGTACGTTATGGCGTGTAGACGAGATTCGCCTGTGTCGTGATCCACGACAAGGGCGCCGGTGGCCAGAATCGAGGGGAGCGGCAGATTCCGCCGGAGGGAAGAGAATCCCAGATACACCGGCAGGCCGATGGACGGACCTGAAATCACTCCGGGCGGATGGGGCATGGCGACTTGAGGCCAGAAAAAAAAGCCCACGGCCGGTTCCCCACTTTGCGCGCAAGATACGGCGTCCGCCACAGCCTGCCGGGCATCGCTGGTCAGCACGAGATCTCCCCAGGAAGGCCAGAGCCCCATGCCCCCGCGTTCTGGGCCGATCCCCAAAAGCGCGTGACATACCGCTCCTTTGCCGGCAAGAGAGGGATCAGCCAGCGCCAGGGGTACACGCACCCAGCGCCAGGCCGTGAGCTCCTCCCAGGAAAAGGGTAAACCCAACGAAGCCGGATCGGGCAGTTTCTCCCTGATCCAGAGGAGGAGCGGATCATCGTCCGTCCCTTCCCGGCGATCCCGCAGAAGCCGGCTTGCCAGGCAGCAGCGGAGAAAATCGGGGCGAACCGCGGCGGACAGCCGGTCATGCACACTCTCCGTACACCGCGCCTCCATCCCGGCAAGAGTCCCCCAGACGGCGGCATGGGGCCGCGTGAAGACACTCCGATGCTCCTCGGGATTCATGGCGGACAGAAACGCCATATCCCAGCGGAAAGGATCGTGCTTACTCACTGCCATGGCTCACCAGCAACAGGGCAAGTTGTCCGACATCGGGACAGTCGAGGTGGAGACCGGCAAAAAGGATATCAAAATACTGACGTCCGGCGGCGGTTCTGAGTTCCTGCTCAAGCGCCGGGATGCGCGTTCCTTCATCAAGAACCCACCAGGCATGAATCTCCTGACAACGTGGGGCGTCCTGCGCCAACTCCCCTCCCATCCGGAGTTCATCGCCCGCCTGTGACTCATTGAGAATGGCGTAAGACGTCAACGACAACACCGGCGCCCCATTTTTCAAAGACAGACAGGGCGCGGGAAATGAACTATCGTCGCCGGCGCCGCACAACTGCCGCAACTCCGGAAACGGCACGGCGCGAGAGATTGCCACCGCCGCATCGGCGACTCCCTCCGGAAACGTCCACCGCGGGTTCCTTTTTCGCACTTCATCACAGAACTGCTTCCCTTCCGCCCGCAGAAAAGAGGCTATTCTTTCCAGAAGCGATTCATCCTGAATAATCCCAGCGGTGGAGAACGCCCGATACAGCGACCTGCCGGCAACAACTTCACCGACAGATCGTTCCAGGGTTCTGAACAACGCGATAGTTGCGGAGCCCGGCTCGGCGGGTGAGGCCGCGAGCCGACGTACATCTTGGATTGTCACCCCTTCTCCATCGGCAATTTCCGTCAGACGACATTCTAGATCTTCAATCTTCAATTGATACCTGTTCCAGGTTTCGGCGATCCAGAGAAGTTCATCTGCTGTCCCAAGGATCAGATCGTCGGCTGATTGCAACGCTGCAAAACTGTGGATCTGAACAACCGTCACCGAGTTTCCCGCCGGTTGAGCACCCTCAGTAATCAACACCGCCGGCGCATTGACATACCGGCCATTGCCCCATCCTGACAATGTGGCTTTCAGCCGCCAGATCTCTCCCGGAAAGGGATTGACGGTTTGCTCCGGAGCGGTTTTCACTGTAACCGGCTCCGGAGCTCCGCACTCAACGGTATCCCGGCATGCTTCGCAGCCGTGAAGATGTTTCTTCAGATTATCCCCATCAGTTCCCGTCGCCTCTCCGAACAGAATGTTCAAACCGGGACAGGTGCGCTCCCGCAGGGCAAATTCATATTCGGTTATCTGTACTGCGGTTTTGGAATTCATCGTCGATTCCCCTTGATGTCTGCTTTCATACTAAGTACGACGGCGCAGCGTTATGATTTGCCAAAGGCAAGAACGGACCTCAGGAAAACGGCTTTTTCCTCTTCATCCAATGATCTGGCCCCTTTTTCACCGTTGGCGCCGGTTTCGGCAATGCGTATCTCTTCCATCCGGAGCTTCAATGTGGCGACGGCTTCGGTCAAATAATTTGTAATTGACTGGCCGCTGCAATCGAACTCGGCGGCAATTTCGCGTGGGTTCATGCCAAGCGCGTAATACAGGTACAGAATTCTGGTGAAGGTGCGAAAGCGAGACCTCCCCCCCTGTTCCCATTCCGTAACCAGCGAGGATGCCAGTTTTTTAATGACACCATCAAAATCCAGGGAAAGTGACGCGGTTCCCGGAGCAGTCGATGAGGCGTCATGACCAGGGTAAAAAGCGCCGTCCGCCGGCGACTCTTCATCCGCCTCGCCACCATCGAAGGTATCGGTAACCAAGCCGGGATAGGTCTCGAAGAGGTAGGAGACAAAATCCCTGACCCTGACGTACACTATTTCTTCCGACGCGGTTTCTTGTCTCCTGTCTCGATAATAACAGTATGCGGCCGTCAACTTGGCCGGAGTAGATGTCAGCAGCGCATGGGGGGCCGGCAGCGACACGTCGGATGGTTCAGCCCCGACAAAAGCATACTGGGATTCATGATGAACTATCCGGTAAAGAAAGATCCCGCAGTCGGTAACGCTTTCATGTTTACGACTGAATAACGTGACGATGTTATGACGAAACTTCGCGGAATCATCGAACTTTCGCTCCAGATCGTGAAGATGATGCATGAATGCCAATTTGAACGTGCCGTAATGCTTATCCTGGGCCTGCGCCAGCAGACGCGGGACAAGACTCGTTTTTCGTTGGGCAAACATCTGGGTCAATTCAGCCACAATAGTTACGATGATCGCCCTGGATTCTCCGGACGAACTCCGGTCCCGCTCCTCATCCGCCGCGCCGTTCCCGCCGTCACCATCAGCAACAGCCCCGGTTTCACCACAAAACGTTTCCGAAACCAGCATCGCCTCTTTCATGCGAAACCGTATTTTGTGATCTCTCCAGAGCCACCGCGCGAGCTGATCCACCTTTTCGATGAAGTCATGCAGCGTATATTCCCTTATGGCGTCACTGCTTGAGCGGTCCATCTCCATTGCACTCACCATGTTGAAACTATGTTATCGCGCCCAAAGCCCGATTCTCAATCATTTGTGGCGGCATTATAAATGAAAATTACGACAAAAACATTAAATTCCGACATCGGTAAGGCAGGGATACACTGCATATTCCCCATTCAGAGTGAATATACGGCGCCGGCGGTAAAATTTAAAACAGGGGGTTTTTGTCGGACGCTCTAATATCTTAATGAAAAAAGGGTGGGGGTGAATGTTAGTTACGGGTGTACACGGGTTTCGGTGCGATTCAGGTGATTTCCGGCAGAGAGCATACCTTCACATGAAAATAGTTGATTTTGTAGGGGCGTATGGCATACGCCCGATTCAAAATCAATTTCCGAGCGGAATCATCGCCTCGTTGACATAGACCACAAATTGTCATTCTAAGCGAAGAATCTGCTTTTTGTTTTTTGCAGGTGTAGGGTGTGCGCGGGTTTTTTTAACCTTTCACTCTTCACCCTTCAGACTTCACCCTTGCTTTTCGACCCCACGCAGGGGTGCCTTTAACTGCTGACTCCAGACGGTGTGTGGGTCGAACAATGATTGTTGTTACCACTTCCACTTGCGCGGGAATCAGTACACGAAACAGTCGCAAGGCTGACCGGCGGCTTTTCGGTCGGTCCAGCCGCTTGTTGGCAATTTTGCTGTTGCCGTCTCTCGTTTACAAAAAAAGGGGAATAGAGAACCGGTCCCTTAGCCCCTTTCATTGGCTCTCAATAGATTTGTTCCTGTTTTTCGGATTCGGTTTTCCGTTTAGAAACTTATAATTTTATACCTGTCCCCTTGTTTCTCATAGATTCCGTTCTTACAACATCTTTTGAATCTGCTCACAATCATTTGCACGTTTAATGTAATCCTTTATTGCTTCAAGCTTAGAAGGATCTGAAATCGCTTGTAATTTTTTTTTCAAATCAATCGGTATATCACCAAATTTTATTTCAAGCATTCCCTCAATACCTTCAATTAAGCCTCTAATCAAACCTTCCAGCTTACCTTCCAGCTTACCTTCCAGCTTACCTTCCAGCTTACCTTCCCGACGACCTTCCAGATGACCTTCCAGACGACCCCGTTCTATCCACTGCTCTGCTATTGTTGGCATATCGGCATCTCCTATCTTTCGGATTGTTGCTTCAAATTCTTCAGATGTCACGTCTTTACTGGTTACCAAGTATTCAAATATCCGTAAGCGGTTTTTTGCATCAAGTTGCAATATATACCGCAGGGTAATTTCCATCTCCGGCAAACTGTCAAATATCCGTTTAAATGCCATTAAACTTGCGCCAAGATACAGGTTATTATAACTCTTTCGGGCTATCTCATCCTCTGCTAAATCTGCTGTGTTGAAAAGAGCATAGCCAAAATCAACCATGTAACCTTTTAGTGATTCATCAATAGCAAAGTAATTTCCAAAACGATTGGGGAGATCAAATTTGTCTTTACCGTGATAGAAAACCACTGGAATAACTGGAACTGGTAAGCGTTTCTCGTTTAGAATATTATGTTCCCATAGCGCCGCGCAGTAAGTCAGTATCTGCACCAGGGTCAATTTATCCAAGGTCGATTTATGTTCAAAAATTATGTATATTTCTGCATCCTTACCTGACAATTTGCATGTAATGGCAAGATCAAGATGCAACCTGCGATTCTTTTTGGTCAATTGCTCACGATCCTTATGCTTGATCGTAGCAAGGTCAATTTTATTTGCTAGCGCTGAGGGCAGAAAGCCACTGATGAAGTCGCGCACATTCTGCGGATCACTCATCAGCTTTTTAAAAAATGTATCGTGGGGATTATGAAGGGTCTCTTGTTTACTCATATCTCGAAGTATAGCTATCTATTGGGGGTTTTACAAGACGGAATCACGGTAACTTCTCGTCCCATAACTGCTCTTTCGAATGTTCACGGGGTGCTTGTAGGGGCAATTTAGCGCTTCCTCACGTTTGAGGCATAACGAATGATCGAGCTTCAGCGCTCATTGAATATCTTCCGGGATCATGGTTGTGTATTCATTTTTTTTGTCATTCTTTGCCTCATCGTTCACCGGGTAGGCGAGGAGACTTTCAGCCCCCCACCCCTCTCAGAACCGTACTTGACCGTTTCCCGTCATCCGGCTCAAGCACTCCAAAGCATCCCCCCGTCAAGGGTAGCCGTCCGTTTGCCCATGCAAACGAACTTATACATTACCGACCAGCACTCTTCACCCGTAAGTGGAGGGCAGCGCCAGCTAGTCTTACGGTCGCCGTCATTTGCTTTCCCTCCTGAAGAAGATTCTCCTGATTTCCACGTAAAGGAGCGCCGGCATGGGACGTGGGATCCCTTTCGGGTCAGGTGATGTCGGGATGTTCCCCTACACAACCGTTTCTGACCTCACGCAGGTGTAGGGTGTACATGGGTTTTTAGTGCACACCATGCCGTCTGTGTATACCGCATGGCTGTCGGGTTGCGCGATGAAGCCGCTAACCCGACCTACATCTGTCATTCCGATCTTCGACGTCTGTCATTCCGGCAGGTTTTAAGCCGGAATCCAGACTCTAACTGGCTGAGAAACTGATGCCGGATAAAATAGGTGTAGGGTGTGCACGGGTTTTCGGTGCACATCCTACGGGTTGCGGCTTTAACAGGTGTTGCCGATGGTAAGGGCGATACGACAATAGTATTTCAATAACAATTTTTGAGGAAGAAAGGATCTCGATTACAGCCGGGAGAAGGCTCATGAATTCATGCGTGAGCTGTAATTGGAAGACCGGTAATCGATGGGTGCGCACGGGTTTTTGGTGCGCACCATGAAGCCGGTGCGCACCCTACTGCTGCTTTTAACAGTCCTCTGGCAGCCGCCTGTCTCAATGAAGGAATGTTTCTGACCCCACGCAGGGGTGGACTGCTTTTAACAGCCAGTATGAATGTGAATAGAATTGCAAACAGGGTTTCTGACCCCACGCAGGGGTGGACTGCTTTTAACGTTGTTTATCGGCAATGCCACTTTCGCCGTAGGGAGGTTTCTGACCCCACGCAGGGGTGGACTGCTTTTAACA
>CAIUUR010000491.1 GCA_903902345.1 uncultured Geobacteraceae bacterium
ACAGTTCATAGTTTGCATCATGTCAGCGTAGACGATATTCTGACAGAAATAGCAGAACGAAGCGGGATGAACGTAGAAATAATTCTCGGGCAGAGCAGAGAGCGCACCGTATGCAAAGTTCGAAAGGAATTCTACCAGCGAGCACATGATGAGGCTGGAGTTTCGGCCGCAGAACTGGGACGCATGACCGGACGCACACACTTTGCGGTAGCTAAAGCCTTAAAGCGGATCTGAGATAAAGAGGGATGAAATTCTGAACATTAATAAGTAGCATAAGTTGCCAGCGTCCCCTCCGGTCCCTAGCGTCCCCTCCGGTCCCTAGCGTCCCCTCCGGTCCCTAGCGTCCCCTCCGGTCCCCTTCGCCGCAGACGTGATTAAAAGAAAGCAGCATGCCGTGGGATACCCGGTCAATCAGGATATCAACATGGAAGACTTTTACATACGGGTCCGCAGCAGGCGGTTCACTGAAGTTACCGGGCCGTAGCCGGGTACTGCCGGTTTTTGCTCAGGGCCTTGCAGGCGTCCCACGAATAGGCCGCCAGCCCCGTCCAGATGAGGAGAAAACTGGTCAGGTGGGTACCGTTGAACGGCTCATGATACAGCAGTACGGCAAGGGTAACGTGGAGTGAGGGGGTAATGTACTGAAGAAAGCCGATGGTGGCAAGGCGGAGGCGACGGGCTGCGGCGGAGAAGAGAAGGAGCGGTATGGCCGTTACGAAGCCGGCCGACGCCAGCAGCAGGTCAACCTGCATCCCTGCCAGGAGAAAGGCTCCCTGGCCTTGTCGGGTGACGAACAAAATGTATCCCAGGGCGACCGGCGCCAGGAGAAGAGTCTCCAGAGTGAGGCCGCTAAGTGAATCCGCCGCCACCACCTTGCGCAGGAGGCCGTAGGAACCAAAGGTCAGGGCAAGAGCCAGTGCGATCCAGGGGACGTTGCAGCCATGGAGGGCGATGATGATTACCCCGATGGCGGCAAGGAATAAAGCCACCAGTTGCAGCCGACGCAGTCGCTCCTTGAGGAAGATGACCCCCAGCAGCACGCTGACAAAGGGCGTTATGAAGTATCCGAGACTGGACTGAAGAACTTCACCCTGCTCCACGGCAATGATGAAGACCAGCCAGTTGGTGGCGATGAGAAGAGCGGAGCTCATAAGGATGAGGAGTGAACGACGGTTCTTCATGATAGAGCGGATATCGCTCCAGCGGCGGCGCCAGCTGGTAAGTATAATGAGGAAGAGCATCGACCATACTATCCGGTGGGAAACGACCTGAAGCGGCGGGACGGAAGCGATGGCCTTGAAGTAGACGGGAAAAAACCCCCAGACCAGATAGGCAATGATGCCGAAGGTTAGCCCGGTTCTTGCCTCGGGATGTTCAGTACGTCGATCCGGCATCTGGTCTCCGCGTTCCCCGCAGGGCGTTGGTCGGACGTGGAGGTTGGATCAAGCCAATAATTATCGATGGTTTAAACGGGAGACATACAGCTGTATCTGATCAACCGGAGAAATGTGTAACCAGAGCCTCGGTCATCTTCTCCAGGGTGTACTGCTCCGGGTGGATATGCACCTCCAGACCCAGTTCCCGGCAACTGGCCGCGGTGACCGGGCCGATGGCGGCGATGGTCACCCCCTCCAGGAGATGGAGCAGCCGGTTTTCCCCCACCAGTTCCGCCAGGTTTCGGACGGTGGAGGAGGCGGTGAAGGTGGCGCACTGAATCTTTTTTTTCTCCAGAGCTTCCATGATGTGAGGGGGGATGCCGTCGGGGAGGACGTTACGGTAGGCCACCGGCGCCACGACTTCGGCCCCCAGCGTCGTCAGTTCGCGCCGGATGATGTCCCGTGCCCGATCCCCCTGGGGATAGAGGATCTTTTTTCCCCTCATCCCCAGTTCACGTAGCGCTGCGACCACCCCTTCGGCCTTGTAGTCGGCGGGAACCAGGTCGGGGATAATGCCGTGGGTTCTGATAGCTTCCGCTGTCTTGGGACCAACCGCCGCAACCATGCAGCGGCCGATGGCGCGACTGTCCAGGTTTGAGGCTGTCAACCGCTGGAAGAAATAGTTGACGGCGTTCACCGAGGTGAGAATCAGCCAGTCGTAGGAGGGTAGAGTGGCGATGGCGCCGTCCAGTTCGGTGGTCACTTCGGAGGGAACGATACTGATGGTGGGACAGTCATGAACCGTTGCCCCCTGATCCTTGAGGAGCGAGGTGAATTCACCCGCCTGGTCGGCGGAGCGAGTGACCAGAACCCCCACGCCGGATAGGGGGCGATTGTCGAACCAGCGAAGAGTCTCCCGGAGACGGACCACCTCCCCCACGATGGTGATGGCCGGCGGTTTGAACGAAACCTTACGGGCCTGCTCCCCGATATCGGCCAGGGTTCCGGTGAGGACCTCCTGTTCCGGACGGGTTCCCCAGCGGACCAGGGCCACGGGGGTAGACGGCGAACGACCATGAGCCATGAGGTTGGCTGTGATCTGCGGGAGATTCCTGACTCCCATGTAGAAGACCACCGTACCGCTTCCCAGGGAGAGTTTCTCCCAGTCGATCTCGGAGTTCTCCTTGTCCGGATGCTCATGACCGGTGACGAAGGCCACGGAGGTGGTTACATCCCGGTGGGTGAGGGGGATGCCGGCATAGGCCGCCGCACCGATCCCCGCGGTGACTCCGGGAACGATCTCGAAGGGGATCCCCGCTGCCACCAGGGCCTCGCACTCTTCTCCCCCCCGACCGAAGACGAAGGGATCTCCCCCCTTGAGACGGGCGACGATCTTCCCCTCCAAAGCCTTGGCCACGATGAGGTCGTTGATCTGTCCCTGTTCCCGGTTATGGGCGCCACCCACCTTACCCGCATAGATCAGCTCCGCATGGGGGGGGGCTGACTTCAGGAGTTGATGGTTGGCAAGGTAGTCGTAGAGAACAACATCGGAGCGTTCGAGACATTCCCGGCCGCGCACCGTAATCAATCCCGGGTCGCCGGGACCGGCGCCGATAAGGTAGACAAAGGGCTTATTCATCACCTTTTTTGCCTATTTCTCGCTGGTAGACCTCTTCCAGTATCTCCTTGCCGCCGTTTCTCAGGAGCCGTTCGGCCAGTTCAATCCCCAGATGTTCAGCTGCATCCACCGGTCCGATGATCTTTTCCTTGAGGGAGCGGGAGCCGTCCACTGCCGCCACGAAGCCGGTGAGGGTCAGTTGATCGCCCTCCACCTGACCGTAGGCGGCAATGGGGACCTGACATCCCCCTTCGCACCGTTTCAGGAGGGCGCGTTCGGCCCGCACCGCGTAGGATGTCTCGGGGTGGTTGAAAAAAGCGATGGTATCGTTAAGTTCCTTGTCATCCAGGCGGCATTCGATTCCCAGTGCCCCTTGGCCGATGGCGGGAACGGAGAGGTCTGTGTCCAGGTATTCGGTGACGCTGTCGGTGAACCCCAGTCGTTTAAGGCCTGCGGCGGCCAGGATGACGGCGTCAAGGTTCTCCGAGGTCAGCTTGCTGATCCTTGTCTCCACGTTACCCCGGATGATCACCATCTTCAGGTCGGGGCGAACCTTCAGGAGCTGGGCTTGACGGCGGAGCGCCGAGGTGCCGATCTTTGCACCCTGGGGGAGGTCGGTAAAGGTTACCCCTCGGGAGATCAGAGCGTCCCGGGGATCTTCCCGCCGGGTGATGCAGGAGAGTCCCAGTCCCTCGGGAAATTCGGTGGGGACATCCTTCATGCTGTGGACAGCAATGTCGATCTCACCACGGATCATTGCCTCCTCGATCTCCTTGACGAAGAGTCCCTTCCCCCCCACCTGGGCCAGGGGGACGTCCAGAATCTTGTCACCCAGGGTTTTGATCTTGGTGAGAGTTACCTCCATACCCGGGTAGCGCGACTCCAATTCGGACTTGACCCAGTTGGCCTGCCAGAGAGCCAGTTGGCTGGCGCGGGTTCCGATGCGAAGTTGTTTCAAAGCCATGGGAAAGTCTCCTTAAAATAATTAAATCATAGAAGTAGGTTTATTCTTCCAGCTCCGTCTCTTCATCGTCGATCCCGATCTGCAGGTCGAAGAGGGAGCGGAGAGCGTCCACGTAGAGATCTGACCTCCCCCCCTGGCCTGACTTCTTAAGAAGGGCGGTGGGGGTATGAAGCAGTTTGTTCATGATGGCGTTGGTGAGCGCCTCCAGCCGTTTCTGGCCGTCGGGTGGAAGATCCTTCCAGGTGGCCAGGGTCTTCTCCAATTCTACCTTCCGGATTTCATCGAACTTGCTCCTCAGCGCCACGATGGTGGGGGTGATCCCCAGAGATGAGAGCCATTTGAAAAACTGGATGATCTCCTGTTCCACGATTTCTTCGGCTTTCTTGGCCTCTTCCCCCCGTTGCTGGAGATTGGCAGCCACAACCTCCTGAAGATCGTCCACGGTGTAGAGGTAGACGTTCTCCACGTCGTTGACCCGAGGATCGATATCCCGGGGAACGGCGATGTCGATGAAGAACATCGGTTTCATCCTCCGCCGCCGGATCACCTCTTCCACATCCTTATGCCCGATGATGGTGTGGGGCGCACCGGTGGAGGAGAGGATGATGTCCGCCTGGTGAAGGTAGCTGAACATATCGTCGAAACGGATGGCGCGCCCTTCCAGTTCGTCGGCCAACCGCTCGGCGCGGTCGAAGGTACGGTTGGTGACCATGACTCCTCGAACACCACTATTGAGGAAGTGCTTGGCGGCCAGTTCGCACATCTCCCCGGCGCCCACCAGCATGACGGTCTTGTCGGAAAGATCGCCGAAGATCTTCTTTGCCAGCTCCACCGCGGCAAAGGCAACGGATACGGCGGAACTGGCGATCTTGGTCTCGGTCCTGACCCGTTTGGCCACGGAGAACGCCTTGTGCAGGAAACGGTTGAGGATGATGCCGGAGGATTTGAATTCGGCGGCGTAACCGTAGGAGGTCTTGATCTGGCCAAGAATCTGCGGTTCTCCCACGATCATGGAGTCTAGGCTTGATGCCACCCGAAAAACGTGACGGATCGCCTCTTCGCTATGGAGGCCGTAGAGGTGTGACTCCAGGGAATCCAGTGCCAGGTTGTGGTAATCTGCCAGAAAACGTTTGATCCGGGCCATCCCCCCGGCGATGTCCCGGGTAACGGCGTAGATCTCCACCCGGTTGCAGGTTGAGACGATAACTGCTTCGCTGATCCCCTCCAACCCCACCACCGCCCGGAGCGGTTTGTCCATCTGGGTCGGCGCAAAGGCGACCTTCTCCCGGATATCCACTGAGGCTGTCTTGTGGGACAGCCCCACTACGATGATATTCATGCGCGCCGTGCCTCTTTCTGAAACGTCATTGATAGCCCGATTGTCACTTGTCCACCAGAGCCGGTTTATTGTAGCTGTGCAGGCTGGGGAGGAGGAGGTTTACTCCCAGGAAGGTGAAGAGGAGGATGCAAAAGCCGATGATGGAGAAGATCGATGCATTCTTTCCCCTCCACCCCGTGGTGAGACGTCCATGGAGTAATGCTGCGTAGACGAACCAGGTGATGAGCGACCAGGTCTCTTTGGGATCCCAACTCCAGTAGGTACCCCAGGCCGTTTCGGCCCAGATGGCGCCGGTGATGATGGCAACGGTGAGGAGCGGGAAGCCGTAGGTGAGACAGCGATAACTTATGTCGTCCAGCAGATCAAGGGAGGGAAGTTTACGGTAAAGGGAACCGAACTTTTTCTGTTTGAGGAATCGCTGTTGAATCAGGTACATGATCGAAGCGCCGAAAGAGACGGTAAAAGCGGCGTAACCACCGAAGGCGAAGATGGTATGAGCCGCCAGCCAGCGACTCTTCAATGCCGGATTCAGGTCGCCGATCTCCTTGGGAAAACCAAGCGCCGCGATCATGAGAACCAAAGCAACCGGTATGACGAAGGAGCCGAGAATATGGAGCTTGTAGCGATGTTCAAAGTAGATGAAAAGAGCCACGATGGCTAGGCTGAAAAAGGAGAGGGCCTCGTGGAGGTTGGTGATGGGGGTGTACCCTGCGGCCAGATAGCGACTCCCCACGGTAATGCAATGGACAATGAACCCGGCGATGATGACCCAGTGAGCTATCCTGCCGACTTTGCCGGATGGTGTGACGAGGAAGGTGAAATAGGCGATGGTGGCGGCGCCGTAGAGACAGAGTGCGGTGATGAAGAGTATGCTGTTCATGGAAATTCCTTCGCATCCGTCGGAGGGAGTGTCTGACCGGGTTCGGGATTCGTGATGTCGTTGCAGATCCGGTCCCGCAGGGCGGGATTCAGTAGAAGGGTGAGGTCGCCGGCCAGCAGTTCGTCGCAAAGCTTGGTATTATATGCGCCCCCCCGTCCCGCCGTCAACTTATTTTCGCGAAGTTTTCCCACAAAGTCAATAATATCGGCATATTCAGGTCCATAGAGCGTCTCGATATCGCGTCGTATCCTGCGGGCCAGGGCAGGGCTTCTTCCGCCGGTGGAGATGGTGATGAGGAGTTCCCCCCGCCGTATCACCGCCGGCGATGTGAAGGTTCCTTCCTCCGGTGCATTGGCCACGCAGACTGGTATGCCGCTCTGTCCGGCCTCCCGGGCGACGGCGGCGTTGACGGCGACATCGTTGGTGGTGGCGAAGACGAGACACGCAGAGTTGCCATCCCCCGGTCGCCAGGGACGCTTCAGATGAGAGATCCTCCCCTCTCTGCTCAACTCTTCCAGGAAGGGGGTCACCCCGGGGGCGATGACCGTCACCAGAGCTTGCGCCTCCAGCAGCGAAAGGGTCTTCCGCTCTGCCACGGGGCCGCCACCAACGACCACCGCATTTCTGCCGCGGATATCAAGATTGAGAGGAAACAAGTTCATCCGTGTCATCCTCCTTACTATTTAGAAGAGTGGTTGCTGATTACACCCCGGTGCCGATCCCTGTCAAGAAATATCCCCCGGAGTGCCGGCGCGGGGGTGGCTCTTGTCGTACACCTCCATGAGCCGGTCGATGCTGACGTGAGTGTATTTTTGGGTGGTGGAGAGGGATGCATGTCCCAGGAGTTCCTGGATTGCCCGAAGGTCGGCGCCTCCCTCCATGAGGTGGGTGGCGAAGGTGTGGCGAAGAGTATGGGGGGAGACCTTTTTCATGGTGGCCAGTTTCAGCAGGTAGCTGTCCACGATGCGGGCCACGCTCCG
>CAIUUR010000492.1 GCA_903902345.1 uncultured Geobacteraceae bacterium
CACCCGGGAAAACCACTTCAGTTCCCGTAATTCAAGCGGCGGTAGCGCTTGAAAAGCCTATGATGACATGACAATGATTCAAAGATGAAACCGCTCAAAACGCGGGCAGGATGCCCGCTCTCCCAGGAAAAGCTGATCGACAGATTTTCCTGGGGATATTTTTTGTGGCGAATCACCTAAAAGGTAGCCATCTCCTCGGGCCAGACATCCAGGGCCGTGAGGCCGAGGATCTCCTCGCGGGAACGCCCCACATTTTCGGCAAGCTTTAGATCCGTACATACGTCGCCTGGTTAAAAGGCAACCTGATTGGTACTAATCTCCGGCTTTTTTCGTTCCTCCCCCTTGAAGGGGAGGGAGATTCTGGTAGCCGCAGATTGGTAGTAATCAAGAAAGGTAACGTTAAGCCCCACGGGGAGGGATGTCTTACTGTGACTTCCGGTGGCATAACGTTCCCCCTCTTAAGACAAGAGGGGGCCAGGGGGAGTTATGAAGACCGAGCCAGGAGAGCTGAAGAGTTACGTTACTCAGCACTCTTTCCCCGCGTCTGGTGAACTGCTTTTCCCAGGCTCAGGAGATAGTTCCTCGTCCGGCAGGCATCATGCCCCGGATCCGCCAGTTCCGGTCTCGTCAGGTCCGACGGCAGGTCAACATCGTACCACCCCGGCAAAAGCTCACAGCGAAGCCCCGCTTCCGCCGCCCGTTGCAGAGTCACCTCCAGCACCTGCTCCGTGGACCAGGGGACCTCCCGGAACAGTTCCGGCTCCTCCCCCCGCAACGCCAGCAGGTAGTAGCCGCCATCCTCGGTTGGGCCAAGGAGGACATCCGCTTCTCCCGATTCCAATCGCTCATATGCCTGCTGGATAAAGGGGAGCGGCAGATCCGGAGAATCGGTCCCCACCACCGCCAGAGTCCCGTACCCCCGGCTGAAGAGGGTGGTAAAGGCGTTGGCCAGTCGCTCCCCCAACCCCACCCCCTGCTGCGGGATGAGAAGAAGTCCGCTCCCCACTTCCCGAAAATAAGCCTCCGCCCCTTCCCCCTCTTCGTACAGGAGATAACGGTCAACCCCCAGGGCGGCGGTGCGCGCCACGAGATCCCGCACCATGCAGTCATAGAGCTGGGCGGCTTCCTGGGGAGAGAGGAACGGAGAGAGACGGGTCTTGACCCGGCCGGGGGAGGGATGGCGGGCGAAAATAAGGAGGGCGCGGGGCATGCTTTCGGTTATTTTTGCACCTGGATGGAAGCGTAGGCCGAATGGTTGTGGATCGATTCGAAGTTCTCCGCTTCCACCGAAAACCAAGTGATGGCATCCATGGCGGAAAGCCGCTGAGTCGCCTCACGAACCATGTCTTCCACGAACATGGGGTGTTCGTAGGCCTGTTCGGTGACATACTTCTCGTCCTCCCGTTTGAGGAGCGACCAGACCGGGCTGCTGCCACATCCTTCCACCAGCTCCACCAGATCTTCGATCCAGAGAAAATCACGGTAACGGACCCGCGCCGAGATGAGACTCCGCTGGTTATGGGCGCCGAAGCGGGAAAGCTCCTTGCTGCAGGGGCAGAGAGAGGTCACCGGCGCCTTGACCCCCAGGACAAAGTCAAACGTATCAGAAAGGGTGGCGCTGAAGGAGCAGGAATACTCCATGAGGCTTCTGGCGCCGGAGACCGGCGCCTGTTTCTCGATAAAATAGGGAAATTCGATCTCCAGGTGGGCGCTGGAGGCTTCCAGCTTCTTCTTCATCTCCTCCAGGATCTCTTCCATCTTGTCCAGGGCGATCTCTTCCCGATACTGGTTGAGGATCTCGATGAAGCGGCTCATGTGGGTCCCCTTGAAGTGATGGGGGAGATCCACGTAGAGGTTGACCCGGGCCACGGTATGCTGGAACTTCCGGTTCTTGTCCATCACCACGATGGGGTAGGAGATATCCTTCACTCCAACCTTGTCGATGGGAATCCGCCGGTTATCCCGGGACTTCTGCACGTCCATAAGCGGAGTTGTCACGGCAGTACGTACCTCACCGGGTCCGCCACTCCAACCTCGGCAAACCCCTTCAACCGGAGGCGGCAGGAGTCGCAGAGACCGCAGGCGACACCGTCGGGAGTGGGGTCGTAGCAGGAGTGGGTTCGACCGTAATCGACTCCCAGGGAAAGTCCCTGGCGGATGATCTCCCCCTTGGTAAGGTGAATGAGCGGAGTATGGACCGTGAAGCGCCCACTCCCTTCAATGGCGGCCTTGGTGGCCAGATTGGCCATGGTCTGAAAGGCAGCGATGTACTCGGGGCGACAGTCGGGATAGCCGGAGTAGTCCAGGGCATTAACCCCGATGAAGATGTCGTAGGCTCCCAGGCTCTCGGCCCATCCCAGGGCAAAGGAGAGGAAGATCGTATTCCGGGCCGGCACATAGGTCACCGGAATATCGCTCCCCACCCCCTCCTTGGGGACGGCGATGTCACCCGTAAGGGCGCTCCCCCCCACCTTCCGGTAATCGAACTCCACCACAAGGTGATCCACCGCCCCCACATTCCTGGCGTTTTGCTTGGCCAGTTCCAACTCCACGCTGTGCCGTTGGCCGTAGGCGAAGCTGAGGGCGTAGGGATCGAACCCCTGCTCCCTGGCCATGGCCAGGCAGGTCGTGGAATCCAGCCCACCGCTGTAGAGGATGACCGCTTTCTTCATAGCTTCATGTTCCTTTCGATAAACTCCCAATTTTCTTTCAATGGTGTATTCATCCCGACAATGGCCCGAAGCACGTCCGCCTTCACCACCATGGCTATACTTACACAGTGTCGGCATATTTCTTCGTCCGGCATGAAGTTCGGCAAGACGCTGAATGCCGGATACTTGGACGGGAGATAGATTGAATCCAATAGATCAATATCATCATCGGAAATAGTAACAATTACGCCCAGATTGATAACATTTCCAGATAACTGCCTGATGCTATGGGTTCTTGTCAGCCCGGCGGCTTTTTCTATGATGACAGCCTTCAGAAACTTTTCCACGGACTGTTGTACGTTTTGCAGACACGGGTTGAAAAGTCGGCTCTGAAGCAGTATATCTGCGGAGGCAAGATTTTCCTCAGCGTAGGCCAGCCACGCTTCAGTGTCTTTTTTCATAGACGGTCTCTCCCTTGTTGATTTCTCCAAAAAAAGGAGAGTCCGGATCACACGGCAGAGGTATGGGTAGGACATCAAGGGGAATGATACGTGCGATTTCCCTCAGTCTTCGACGGTATGCCAGCGCCAGGGTAAGATAATCCGCTGTCGAAGTGCTAAAAACAGCTATATCCATGTCATGAGGATCATCGGAACTGTTGAATGAGCCAAAGATTACGACTTTTTCAACCAAAACATCGTCAGCAAGAGCTGTTACGAGATCTTGCTTTAACTGTGCTTTATCCAGAAAGGTCGTACGCATGAATGTCACCCAGCTATTCAGTTTTAACTTGTAGGTTGGGGTGAACAGCCTTTCCGTGAACCCCAACAGTGCACTTCACGACTGCGCAAAGTATAGACCTTGACCCACTATGTTTCCGGTGACGGCTTGACGGGATTCGTCGTCCCCCCTCCCGCCGGCTTCTTCCGGGGACGGCGTCTGGCCGTTTTCTTCTCATCGGTGATGACCCCCCCGGTGAGAGCGTGGGGCTTGGTGTGGCTGGGAACGTGGTGGCGCCCCTGGGGCCTGGCTTCCACCTTCACCCTCGGTTTCTGCTTGGTCCGGGTGTAGTTCTTCACAAAGAGGTCGTCCTCGGCCCACTCCACCGGGACCTTGTCCTTGATGTACTCCTCGATGGCCTCCAGATAAAAGGCGCCGTCCTCGTCCGCCAGGGAGATCGCCTTCCCCTCGGCCCCGGCCCGGGCGGTCCGGCCGATGCGGTGGACATAATCCTCGCAATCCTGGGGGAGGTCGTAGTTGATGACGTGGGAGACCCCTTCCACATGAAGCCCCCGGGAGGCGACATCGGTGGCGATGAGGATGGGGAGGCTCCCCTCCTTGAACTGTTCCAGGATCCGGAGCCGTTTTTTCTGATCCACATCCCCGGAGATCATCTTGCAGGGAAAGTCGTTGGCGTTGAGCCGGTCGTGGAGATACTCCACCTCCCGCTTGGTGTTGACGAAGATCATGGTCCGCGCCATCCCTTCCCGACGAAGGAGCCCCAGGAGGAGCGGGAACTTTTCCTTGCGCGAAACATGGTAAAGGAGCTGGGTCACCCGTTCGGCGGTCATCTGATCCGGTGAGACCTCCACCTTCTCGGGTGCATTCATGAATTCATACGCCAGTTCCATGACCCGCTGGTTCAGCGTGGCGGAAAACATCATGTTCTGGCGCTGATCGAAGGGAGGAAGACGTTTCAGGATGAACCGGAGATCGGCGATGAATCCCATGTCGAACATCCGGTCCGCCTCGTCGATGACCAGGGACTCGATATTCTTCAGGTGATAGACTTTCTGTTTCAGGTAATCGATGAGCCGCCCCGGAGTCCCGATGACGATATCGGTTCCATCCGCCAGCGCCTCCCGCTGCTTCATATAGTCCACCCCGCCGTAGATGGCCTGGATGGTGAAGCCGCAATATTTACCCAACAACTGGGCGTCCTGCTCGATCTGCACCACCAGCTCACGGGTGGGGGCCAGGATGAGCGCCCGAGGGTTGTTATCATTCTCCTTCCGTTCCTGCCGGAGAAGGCGGGTGAAGAGGGAGATGAGGAAGGCGGCGGTCTTGCCGGTGCCGGTCTGGGCCTGCCCCGCCACATCCATGCCGGCAAGGGCGATGGGGAGGCTCTTTGCCTGGATGGGGGTGCAGGAGGTAAACCCTGCATCGAGCACTCCGCGGAGCACCGGCTCCGGAAGGTTCAGCTTTTCAAAAGTCATGTATTTTCCTTTTCCAGATTTTTCAATGGGATACATTTACCACAGCGCCGATAAAATGGCAACAGCGGTAAATGTATCCACTTTTCAGATCCGGACCCGGATGGGGAGGATGACCGTGGTGACGCCGTCCCACTGAAGCCGCCTCTGAATGGCGAAGGCGGTCTCGTTATGGAGCATCTTGTGATAAAATTTTTCCAGCCGGAAGGTGAGCTGGCCGGTGAAGACCGTGGAGCGGGGATATTCCCGGGCGATCTCCTTGCAGAGACCGATGGCGCCATCCACCACGTCGGTTCCCACCATCATCCGGCAATCGGCGGCAAAGCCCAGTTTCCTCGCCAGGGTCACGTACTTGTCAATGCCGCTCTGCACCGACAGCTCCAGTGCCGCCAGCTCATCGGCCCCCTTGAACGACCCGGAATCGATCATGGCCACGGAGACGAAGATGACGTTCTTGTAGGTGTTGGGAAACGTGGTGAGGATGGAGAGGAGCGTGTGGACCCCGAAACCACTGTATCCCGAGACCAGCTGAATGGCGGTGGGATCACTACTTTTCAGCGGCTCGGCGTTGTAGGGACGGGAGATGGGAAAGTCCAGCAGGGTCTCATCCAGTTGGGCGATCCCCTTCCGGACACTCTGGTAATGGCTCCGAATAGCGTAACAGGCCGCGACAACCACCGAGGTGATCACCAGGGTCAGCCACCCCCCCTCGGCGAATTTCTCCACGGTGGTGACCACCAGGATGGTGACGCAGAGCGCCAGCCCCACAAGATGGACTCCCAGGTGCTGCAGCCACTTGGGGTCTTCCTTCCGGCGTTGAATGAAAAACTTGGACATCCCCAGCTGGGAAAGGGAAAAGGTGACGAAGACGTTGATGGAGTACATGACCACCAGGGCCGATACCGAACCACGGGTGTAGAGCATCAGGGCCACGGAGGCCGCACCCATGAGCACGATCCCGTTACGCATGGTGAGCCGCTCGGAAAGGGCGGCGAAACGGTGGGGGAACCAGGAGTCCACCGCCATGTTGGCCATGACCCGGGGGCCGTCCACGAAACCGGTCTGGGCCGCCACCAGCAGCAGCGCTCCTTCGGAAAAGATGGTGATGAAGGCGAGGGCTTTCCCCATCCCCCAGTCGGCAAAGAGATTATTCGCCAGAACCGCGTTCAGCGTCTTCCCTTCCACCGGCTTTACATCCATGAGGGCATAGCAGAGAAAGAGCACCCCGGCGGTGAAGGCCAGGGAGGTGGCCATGTAGACCATGGTCCGCTTTCCGGTCTGCACCCGAGGTTCCCGCATGATCTGCATCCCGTTGGAGACCGCCTCGATCCCCGTGTAGGTCCCGCCACCCAGGGAGTAGGCGCGGAGGAAGAGAAGGAGAATGCCGAAAAACCCGATGGTGGAGATGTCCGTGCTCAGACCGCTACGAAACTGGCCCGCCAGAGGCACAAACTTGTCCGTATGGGTGAAGACGCCGTCAATCAGCATGATCAGGTGGGTGATGACAAATACGGCGAAGATGGGGGCCATCACCGCCACCGACTCCTTGACCCCCCTGATGTTGAGCACGATGAGAAACAGGGCGAGGAAACAGGCGACGGGAACCTTCAGACCGTGATACCCCAGGGGAAGATAGCTGAACACCGCATCCACACAGGAGGCGATGGAGACCGTGATGGTGAGCACATAGTCCACCAACAGGGCGCTCCCCGATACGACTCCGGCTTTTTCACCAAGGAGGTGGGTGGCGACGATGTACCCGCCACCCCCATGGGGAAAGTGCTCGATGATCCGGGAATAGGCGTAGGAGATGATGAAGACCGTCACGGCCGTGGTCACCCCCAGAAGGAGAGTCAGATAGGTATGGGTCCCCAGCGCCCGAAACGCCTCTTCCGGACCGTAGGCCGAGGAGGAGAGTCCGTCGGAACCGAGCCCGATCCAGGCCAGTACCGGAATCAGCGACATCTTGTGAAAGAGGTGCGGATCCTTGATCTGCTTGGGGGCGCCGACGATGGCGCGCCGGATGTTTACGAAAATGTTGCTTCGGCTGCTGGTATCTTCTGGTTCCATTACTGCTCCCTGTTACGCTGAGGAGATTCAACCACATCTAAATCCTAACTTTTTTCGTGTCAAGAAAGCCTCAAGATTGACGGCATCGGTATCAAGAAAGCATCAAGACGGAGTTAGTGGTAGAATAATTTCATGCTTCTTGATGTTTTCTTGATGTCTTTGCCCCCTCTTTTGAGGCCGTATTGATGCGGGATGAGCTACCGTATAGATACAAGTTACCAGTTGCAACGGGGGTGTGCGTCATGAAAGTCTATCGTTACGATACGGAGTGCGGAATCTATCAGGGGGAAGAGTTCGTGGCGGATCTCTCCGAAGTGGAAGAGGGCGGGTTCACTGCCATGGCTCCTCCACCCTGGGAGAAGGGGTTCGTGCCACGCTTCGAGGAGGGAAAGGAGTGCTGGATCATGACCCCCCATACCCCAGTAGGTGAACACCTTGCCCAGCCCCGCTCCATCTGTCGCGTGGTCAAGCCTGCCGCGTAGGGCGTACAGGGAACAAAGGAGAAATCAGATGAACAGTTACGAAGTACTCCAAACGGGGATCTTTTTTCTCACCCTGCTCCTGCTGCTCAAGCCGTTGGGCGCCTACATGGCCAGGGTTTACGGGGGTGAGCGAACCTTCCTCTCCCCGATTCTTCTCCCCTGTGAAAACCTCCTCTACCGGATCTGCGGAGTGGAGGAGGCCGAAGAGATGGGGTGGCGGCGTTACGCCGGGGCCATGCTTCTCTTTAACCTTATTCTCTTCGTGGGACTACTCGCTCTGTTGCTGCTCCAGCATCTGCTGCCGCTCAATCCCCAGAAACTCCCCCCCTTCTCCTGGCAACTGGCCCTCAATACGGCGGTCAGCTTCGTCACCAACACCAATTGGCAGGCA
>CAIUUR010000493.1 GCA_903902345.1 uncultured Geobacteraceae bacterium
CTGTTATACGGGGAGGGAGTGGGACAGGGAGGCGGGTTTGTACTATTATCGGGCGAGGTATTATGATCCCAGGGATGGGAGGTTCATAAACAAGGATCCGATCGGAATAATGCACACCGATCTTCACAATAATATTTATTTTGAAGATAAATTAAAAAATAAATCAAATTTATATATTTATGCCGAGAGTAATACTATAAACTATACAGATCCATTTGGATTAACATCTTGGAATGGAAATTTTTGGGGCATTTTTGTCCGCCAGGACGGTGTGTGCTCACCACCCGCAGAAAAATTAAACTCTAACGAGTGTACCAAGAAATGTTGTAAAGAACACGATAATTGCTACACAAAATATGGATGCAATCAATCATCATGGATCGGCAATTTACTAGAGATAATTCCAGTTGCGCCAATACTAAACAGCTCTCAGTGTCAACTCTGCAATTTAAAAGCAGTAGAATGCATAGTTAGTCACACGATAAATTAGACACAACCCAAGAGGAATATTGAAATGATGCAAAAAATAATCACTATATTGATTGCAATAATTATCGCAGGATGCGACCCAAGGTACGGTTTTATCGAATCTAAATTCAAATTATCCGAAAAATCAAGGGCACCTAAATGGATTTTATCTGCAGACAAGTATAATAGTAAAAAATATAAAATATTAATAACAATATACTCAGGACCATTTGGCGAAAAAGCGAAAGTATGCCTGGCTGACGATAACGGTAATAATTTAATAAAATGTAAAATAGGATCACACAAGTGGTCGGAGCAAACGAGAAATGAATTCAAAATAAATGGCAGCAATTCAGTTTATCCAAATTTTACTATTATTACTATTGATGGCATCCCCGAAGTATTTGAGCAGAAAGAACTAAGCGATATTTTATACATATCTGACGCTCAAATACATTAATTCTACAGCTATTTCATAAATATTATATTCCGCTTTAGTGGCCTCGGCTAAACTCCAGCCAACCCTCCGACGATCCTACGAAAACTATTCAGTCCGGCATCCACATTCTCGATGATCTCGGCGGCCAGATCGTCCGGTTCCGGCAAGTTATCCAGATCGGCGAGACTTTTATCCTTGAGCCAGAAGATATCCAGACTGCTTTTGTCCCGGGCGACGATCTGCTGGCGGGTGAACTTGCGCCACCTCCCTTCAGGGTTGGACGTCGCGTCCCAGCTCCCTTTTCGTTCATGGCGGTTGAGCGGGTTGTAGCAGGCCACGAACTCCTTCAAGTCATCATACCGCAGCGGCTTCTTCTTCAGGGTATGATGGACATTGGTCCGGTAGTCGTAGAACCAGATTTCCTTGGTCCAGGGGTTTGGACTTGCCACCCGGTTGTCGAAGAAGAGGACATTTGCCTTGACGCCGTTGGCGTAAAAGATCCCCGTGGGAAGCCTGAGAATGGTGTGCAGTTCGGTAGTCTCCAGCAATTTCTTTCGTACCGTCTCCCCTGCACCCCCTTCAAACAGCACGTTATCGGGGACAACCACGGCGGCGCGTCCTGTGGATTTCAGCATGGTCCGGATATGCTGCACGAAATTAAGCTGTTTGTTGGAAGTGGTGGCCCAGAAATCCTGACGGTTATAGGTGAGGTCGTCCCGCTCCTGTTCACCGTCATCGTTGGTAAAACTCATGGAACTCTTTTTCCCGAAGGGCGGATTGGTCAGTACGTAATCGTACCGCTTGCCGTTATCCGCCACCAGGGAATCGTTGGGGGAGATCATGCTTTCGCCGTCCACCTCGCCGATGTTGTGCAGAAACATATTCATGAGGCAGAGCCGACGGGTACTGGCCACGATCTCGTTGCCGGCAAAGGTTTCGTGTTTCAGGAACTCTTTCTGCTGCTTGTCCAGCAGGAAGAGTTCTCCACCAGAAAATCATAGGTTCTCAAGAAAAATCCGCCGGTGCCTGAGGCTGGGTCGGCGACGCTCTTGCCCGGTTCGGGGCGGAGACATTCTACCATGGCCCGGATCAGGCCACGGGGGGTGAAATACTGACCGGCCCCGGATTTGGTATCCTCGGCGTTTTTTTCCAGCAGACCTTCGTCATCCGGATTGTCCGCGCCCATTGGTTTTAGATTCCCGTAGGGGCGGTTCGTGAACCGCCCGTTTTGATTTGTTATCGTCAGCCATTCATTTATGACACCTGACTGCCGTCAAAAAGAATAACGCCAACCGGCCAATGCGTTGCCCTCTACAACATCTTCCGCAGATACTGCCCCGTGTAGGAGCGGGTCACCTTTGCCACCTCCTCCGGCGTCCCCTCGGCGATGATCTCACCCCCGCGACCACCCCCCTCCGGCCCCAGATCGATGATCCAGTCGGCGGTCTTGATGACATCCAAATTATGCTCGATGATGACCATGGTGTTCCCCGTCTCCACCAGCTTCTGCAACACCTCCAGCAGACGGGCGATGTCGGCGAAATGGAGTCCGGTGGTGGGCTCGTCCAGGATGTAGATGGTTCGACCGGTAGGCCGTTTCGCCAGCTCCTTGGCCAGCTTCACCCGCTGGGCCTCCCCCCCTGAGAGAGTCGTCGCCGACTGCCCCAGCTTGATGTAACCAAGTCCCACCTCCTCCAGGGTCTTCAGCTTGTTCCTGATGCGGGGAATATGCTCCATGAAGCGGACCGCTTCGCTGACGGTCATGTCCAGCACCTGGGCGATGGATTTCCCTTTGTAGAGCACCTCCAGAGTCTCCCGGTTGTAACGCGCCCCCTTGCAGATCTCGCAGGTGACGAAGACGTCAGGCAGAAAGTGCATCTCGATCTTGATGATCCCGTCGCCGCTGCACGCCTCGCACCGCCCCCCCTTCACGTTGAAGGAGTAGCGCCCCGCCTTGTACCCCCGCATCTTGGACTCGGGAACCTGGGCGAAGAGGTCACGGATCTCGGTAAAGACTCCGGTGTAGGTCGCCGGATTGCTCCGGGGGGTCCGGCCGATGGGGGACTGGTCCATGTTGATGACCTTGTCCAGCTGCTCCGTCCCCAGGAGTTCCCGCACCGCCCCCGCCTTCTCCCGGCTCCGGTAAAGCCGCTGCCCCAAGGTCTTGTAGAGGGTATCCAGGACCAGGGTGGATTTTCCCGAGCCGGAGACTCCCGTAACGCAGGTCATCACCCCCAGGGGAATCTTTACGGAGACATCCTTCAGGTTGTTTTCCGTGGCCCCCACAACCGTGATAAACCGCTCCGCTCGTCGGCGCTCACCGGGGACGGCGATGGACAATTCCCCGGAGAGATATCGCCCCGTGAGAGAGGCCGGATCGGCGATGATCTCCGCCGGCGTCCCCTGGGAGACCACCTCCCCGCCGTGAACCCCGGCGCCGGGCCCCATGTCGATGACGTAATCCGCCTCCAGAATGGTCTCCTCATCGTGCTCCACCACCAGGACCGTGTTCCCGATGTCCCGCATCCGTTTGAGGGTCAGGAGGAGTCGGGCGTTGTCCCGCTGGTGCAAGCCGATGGAGGGCTCATCCAGGATGTAGAGAACCCCCACCAGAGAGGAGCCGATCTGGGTGGCCAGCCTGATCCGCTGCCCTTCCCCCCCCGAGAGGGTGCCGGAGGTCCGGTCCAGGGAGAGGTACTCCAGCCCCACGTTGACCAGAAAGGTAAGCCGCTCCCGGATTTCCTTGAGGATACGGCGGGCGATCTCCTCCTCCTTGGCGCTGATGGAGAGCGTACCGAAAAACTCCAGGGCGTCGGTGATGGCCAGGGCCGTCACCTCGCAGATATTCTTCCCCCCCACGGTGATGAAGAGCGCCTCCTTCTTCAGCCGCGCCCCGTGACAGGTGGGGCAGGGCATGATGTTCATATACTTTTCCAGATCCTCCCGAACCTGATCCGAATCGGTCTCCCGGTAGCGCCGTTCCAGGTTGTTGAGCACCCCTTCGAACTCCTTCTGGTAGGTGTGACGGCGGCCGCCATCCTCCTCCCACCAGAACTCCACCTTCTCCCCGCCGGAACCTTTCAGGATCACCTGCTGCACCCGCTCCGGCAACTGCTTGAAGGGGGTGATAATCTCGAAATCGTACGCCTTCCCCAACGCTTCCAGGGTCAGGTGATACCACCCCGAGAGCCGTTTTTCCCAGGGGGCGATGGCCCCCTCGCGGATGGAGAGATCGGGATTGGGAACCACCAGGTCGGCGTCGAAGTAGTTCCGGGTCCCCAGTCCGGTGCAGTCGGGGCAAGCGCCGTAAGGATTGTTGAAGGAAAACATCCGGGGGGTCATCTCCGGGTAGGAGATGCCGCAGTCGATGCAGGCGAGATTCTCGGAAAAAAGAATCGTTTCCGGTAGGGACGATTCATGGATCGCCCCTACGTTTGATTCATGAATCGCCCTCGCCGGTCCCCCCACGATCTGCACCTTGACGATCCCCTCGGCATGGTGCAGCGCCGTCTCCAGGGAGTCGGCCAGACGGCGTTCCAACCCCTCCTTCACCACCAGCCGGTCCACCACGATGTCGATGTCATGCTTCTTCTTCTTGTCCAGTTCGATCTCTTCGCTCAACTCCCGGGCGACTCCATCCACGATCACCCGGACGAACCCCTCCTTCCGGAGCTGGTTCAACTCCTTCTTGTACTCCCCCTTCCGCCCCCGGATCATGGGGGAGAGGAGGACGATCTTCGTCCCCACCGGGAGCGCCATGATCTGGTCCACCATCTGGGTGACCGTCTGGGCGGCGATCTCCTTCCCGCACTGATAGCAGGCGGGGTGGCCGACCCGGGCGAAGAGGAGCCGGAGATAGTCATAGATCTCGGTGACGGTCCCCACGGTGGAGCGGGGGTTCTTGCTGGTGGTCTTCTGCTCAATGGAGATGGCTGGGGAGAGCCCTTCGATGGACTCCACATCCGGCTTCTCCATCTGTTCCAGGAACTGCCGGGCGTAGGCGGAGAGTGACTCAACGTAGCGTCGTTGCCCCTCGGCATAGATGGTGTCGAAGGCCAGGGTGGACTTTCCCGAGCCGGAAATCCCGGTGATGACCACGAGCTTGTCCCGGGGGATCTCCAGGTCGATGCACTTCAGGTTGTGCTCGCAGGCCCCTTTGATGATAATCTTGTCGTGCAGCATGAACGGCCTCTCAATCAATTACACCACTGAGTCACCGAGGAGACTGAGAAAGACTGTGTCCTCGGTGACTCAGTGGTGAACGTAATGTATACAATAGGTGAAACCGGAGTATAGCACGGGAGAGGACGGGGAAGGAAGGGTGAGAGTGAATAGGATGTGACCGGGTCCATGGTGCGCACCCTAAGCCGTGCGCACCCTACAACTGGTCATGCCGCCATGGCGGTGATGGCTTCGGACATGGCCAGGGTACGACGGGCCTGCTCCACATGGAGATTCTCCACCAGCCTGCCGTTCACCACGGTCACCCCTTTCCCTTCCTGTCGGGCCTGTTCCCACGCAGCAATAATGGTGTGAGCCTCCAGCACCTCTGCTTCCCCGGGGCCAAAAAGCTCATTGGCTGCGGCGATTTGCTGGGGATGAATCAGGGTCTTGCCGTCAAACCCCAGATCCCGCCCCTGGTTGCAGACAGCCCGGAAGCCGGCTTCATCACCCAGATCCAGATGCACGCCGTCCAGAATCTCCAGGCCGTGTGCGCGGGCAGCCATAACGCAGTGACTCAGTGCCATGATGAAACCGATCCGGTCCGGGGTGTGACGAATTCTCGTCTCCTTGGCCAGATCCGAACTCCCCATGATGATTCCCCCCAGTCGGGGAGAGGCGCCGGCAATGGCCTCGATCCGGAGGATACCGTAGGGGGTCTCCGCCATGACCCAGATCGGCAGGTCGGCGGGCGCTCCCGCACTGTCCAGAGCCGACAGGGCCGCGTGGACCTCCTCCGGCGATTCGATCTTGGGAAAGACGATTCCGTCGGCGCCGCATCGCGCCACGGCGGCCAGATCATCCGCTCCCCAGGGGGTGTTCAGGCTATTGACGCGAATGAGAACTTCCCGCGAACCATATCCCCCCCGGGAGAGACTTTCGGTGATCCGGGTACGGGCCAGCTCCTTGGAATCGGGAGAGACGGCGTCTTCCATATCCAGGATCAGACTATCCGTCGGCAGGGAGCGGGCCTTTTCCATGGCGCGAGGATTGGACCCCGGCAAGTAGAGAACCGATCGACGTGGACGTAAATTCATGGTAACCTCCCCTTATGTTTTTGCTGAAACGAATCTACCTAAATACCAGGAGAATGCAATGCAAAAGCGCAAACTTGGAATTAATGGTCCTGTAGTTTCCGCCCTGGGGCTCGGCTGCATGGGGATGAGTTTTTCCTACGGCCCCCCCAAGGATAAGCAGGAGATGATCGCTCTCATGCGAACGGCCGTGGAGCGGGGTGTCACCTTCTTTGATACGGCGGAGGTCTATGGCCCCTACACCAACGAGGAGCTCGTGGGAGAGGCGTTGGCTCCCCTGCGGAATCGGGTGGTTATCGCCACCAAGTTCGGCTTCGACACAACCGTCGACCCCCGGGCGATGAAAGGGGTCGGGCCGGTCCTGAACAGCAGACCGGAGCATATCAGGGAAGTGGCCGAGGGATCTCTCAAGCGGCTCCGCACCGACGTCATCGATCTCTTTTACCAGCATCGGGTGGACCCCCATGTCCCCATAGAAGAGGTGGCCGGCGCCGTACAGGAGCTGATCCGGGAAGGAAAGGTAAAACATTTCGGCCTGTCGGAGGCAGGCATCCACACGGTCCGCCGCGCCCATGCCGTTCAGCCGGTGGCGGCAGTCCAAAACGAATATTCGCTTTGGTTCCGGCGGCCCGAAGAGGGGCTGATCCAGACCCTGGAAGAGCTGGGGATCGGTCTCGTCCCCTACAGCCCGCTGGGGAAGGGATTCCTCACCGGCGCAATGAATGAAAACAGCACCTTCGACGCTACCGACTTCCGCAGCTCCCTCCCCCGCTTTACCCCCGAGGCGCTGAAGGCGAATCAGGCTCTGGTTGATCTGCTGGGAAGGATCGCGACGGAGAAAAGTTCAACTCCAGCCCGGATCGCCCTGGCCTGGCTCCTGGCCCAAAAACCCTGGATCGTGCCGATTCCGGGGACCACGAAGCTGGAGCGTCTGGACGAAAACAACGGAGCGGTGGAGGTGGTACTCACACCGGAAGATCTTGGCAAGATTGATACCGCTGCCGCACGGATTAAAGTTCACGGTGAACGGTACCCGGAAAGAGTTGAGCAAATGACCGGACGCTAACCACACACAACAGGAGGATACAATCATGTATCAAGCAAAAGCGTATTCCGTTGCCAGTGCAACAGCACCCTTTACCTCCGATACCGTCCAGCGCCGTGAAACCACCCAGCGCGACGTCCGGATCGAAATTCTCTTCTGCGGCGTCTGCCACTCGGATCTTCACACCGTCCGTGACGAATGGAGCAGTATCATGCCCACCACCTACCCCTGCATCCCGGGGCATGAGATTGTCGGCCGGGTCACCAAGGTCGGCACAGCAGTTACCAAGTTTAAAAAAGACGATCTCGTGGGTGTCGGCTGCATGGTCGATTCAGACCATACCTGCCCCAACTGCAGTGATGGTCTTGAGCAGTTCTGCCCCGGAGGAACCTTTACCTACAACTCCCCGGATAAACATCTGGGGGGGGTTACCTACGGCGGCTATTCCGAAAGCATTGTCGTGGATGAACGCTTCGTCCTGAATATCCCCGCCAACCTTGATCCGGCCGGAGTCGCACCGCTCCTCTGCGCCGGGATTACGACCTACTCGCCCATTCACCGGTGGGGCGATCTCAAGGGGAAAAAAGTGGGGATAGTCGGCCTCGGGGGATTGGGTCACATGGGGGTCAAGTTTGCCCGCGCCTTCGGCGCCCACGTCGTGGTCTTTACCACCTCTCCAGGCAAGAAAGAGGATGCGCTCCGTCTGGGGGCCCACGAGGTGATCATTTCCAGCAACGCCGAAGAGATGCGGGCGCAGGCCGGAACGTTCAACTTCATCCTGGATACCATCGCCGCTCATCACGACATCAACGCCTACATCAATATGCTTGGTCGTGACGGAAACATTACCCTGGTGGGTGCTCCGGAAACACCACTCCAGGTTTCCGCCTTTGCTCTGCTCTTCGGTCGCAAAAGTCTCTCCGGTTCGCTCATCGGCGGGATCGCCGAGACCCAGGAGATGCTGGACTTCTGCGGCGAACACAACATCACCTCCGATGTGGAAATCATCCCCATCCAGAAGATCAACGAAGCATACGAGCGGCTGCTCAAGTCGGAGGTGAAGTACCGCTTCTCCATCGACATGGCGTCCCTCAAAGCGGAGTAGCTCATTTTTGTCAGTCGTGGGGTGTGCACCGGATCAATGGCGCACCATAGACCGTGCGCACCCTACGACTTGGCTTTAGAACGAATCAAAACCCCATCTCACGAAGAATAGTCTGCAACCGTGTGATGCTTATATCGGATTGTTCGGATTTTGAATAGATTGTGGCGAGAATGATGTCACTACGTGTTTTGAGGTAGTACATACAACGATATCCTGAGCGCTTCCCTTTTTGAATATCTTTGTTCTTCAGGCGGACCTTGAACAGAGCCAAACTGACTCCGGGACCTGATCACCGGGAAGTTCACCTGCAAGGAGTTGATCAATCAGTGGTTGTACGTCGACACGAATGGAGCGGTATTTTTTAGCCAGAGCTCGCAGATTACGTTTGAATTCAAAGGTAAACGATATATTTACGGCGTCACTGGACATCAAGACCTTTCCAAAGCTCGGAAACATGTTGCGTCTCTCCGGCCAACGCCTCTTTGATACCCTGCCTGACACTCTCCTCGGCCGGTTTCAAAAAAACGCCGTGCCGAAATCCACGCACAATTTCAAGCAAAGCAGGGAGGTATTCTTCCGGAGTGGCTTTGATCTCGTGTAACAACTCTTTTGCGAAAGGAGATGTAGCGGCACGCATGACTCACCCCTTGTAATTTTTCTCGACTATCTATGAGCTCGCAATAAATGTCAAGACGGCATTTTTTCCAGATCGACCATCTTCCCGCCCGAAACTATCCGAAAACGGCACCCCCGCCAACTCACCACGTTGCCGAAGAACGAGAGGAACCAGGTCGTAAAGGCGACCATGTCCCGTAGCGGCAGGAGCCAGAGCC
>CAIUUR010000494.1 GCA_903902345.1 uncultured Geobacteraceae bacterium
CTATCGACTTTCCAGGCTCTTTCGAACTGGTGTAAATTGAACAAAGAGCGTGAAAGTCATCTAGTTTTATTAAGGGAGTTCCATCCTCATTTTTATGAGAGTATATCCCTTGACAAGGTTCTATAGAGAACGGCTGACCATCATTCGCAAATGTAACCTCTAGACTGTCCCCCTTACAATGTCGCTCAGCAACAATCCACGCTAAGTTTTCCGCCCGATCAGCAGCATTCTGGAAAAACTCGAAAACGAAACGACCACCATAGTCAGTCTTCATTGCCCTTTCTGTATTTGCATGGGAAAGGGCTATCTGGGGCGGAAGCTTGATATTTCTTTTGTGTAGTGCAGCTATTATTTCATTAGGCAACATAAAACTCTCCATTACAATGCGTCCACTTGCTATGCGTGGCGCGTGAATATCTGCCTCTGGTACCAATACCGGACCTTCAACCCAGCGGGACAGTGAAACCGGGACATATTTGTTTATCTCAAATTTTACATCCTATAGGTGTAAGGGATCGAGGCTTACGAACAGTCGTAAAGAAAACCTACCATACTCCAGCACCTTCACTCTCATGAGTAATTATCAGACTGTAGCGGAAACACCTTTAATGAACAACTGAATTCCTAAAATTGTTCAAAACTATTTGCCACATCTCACTAATTCCCCGCACCCCATCAAATCACTCCACCCGCGCCCTTAACCACTCCAAAATCCGCACCATCGCCAGGGTATCCAAGTGGCAGTATTCCAGAAGATTTCGATTGATCGCCTCCCGCTCTGAAAGATCATCCGTCTCCCTCATCCTCAGCCACGTCGATGCTGCCGTGCCGCCGTCGGCAATCTCCAACCCGTCGTAACTCAACTCCGGAATCAGCGCCGGTAACACCGATTTCAACGAGGCGGAGCCATGCATCTGCCAGTCGTAAACGGCACGATTGCGGAAAGGTACCATCAGATCAACCAACCGCGCTCTCACCGCTGCAACCTGCGGCGCAAGTTTGCGGAATCGATCACCCAACTCACTCAGGATTCGAGACTCGAAGACCTTGTTCCAAGCGATGATTGCGCCGGTTTCAGGGAGAGCCGCCAGGAGACTGGTCAGGAGTCCGGCCGCCGGGTTGTCTTCGTCGGCCGCCGCCAACCAGGCGTGATGCTCTACCTCGCCACCTTCCTCCCGGATGATATGCAGCGAGTACTGGAACGGCACCTGCTGATAGGGACGTGTCCCGTTGAAGAGCGGCACCGGTGTCATGTAGGTGGTCTCGAAATCCAGGAAGGAGAGCGGATAGATGAGCGTCTTCAAGAACTTCGCCACTGCGGCATTGTCCACTGTTTGCGACTGATTGAGGTGAGCTTCCACCTGCTGCCGTTGCCGCCAGCCAAGACGATCCAGAGGAAGTTCGGTGTACCGAACCAATCCCTCTTCGTAGAAGCTAAACGGGTCCGGTTTGCCGTAACTCCGCAGGTCGAACACCGACGGTGACGGCACATGCGCCCAACAGTGTCCTTGAAATGGACATCCATAGGGATTGGAGCAGTGCGGCCCGATACCGACATTCGGCATCTCGTCGGTCAGCATGTCATGTAGTTGTGCCACGCGGTCCCGCACCTCATCCTGTCGGTCTCTAACATTCTCCGTCAAATCCTGCTTGGTAAAGAGCAGCTGAACATCAATGTCTCCCCGCCGGACATACTGATTGTTGACGTGCACCAGACCGGCGTACCTGAGCTGAACTCCGGCGCCAGTCACCACGTGATACTGCACTGCGATGTCGTCCAGATATACGCTTTTCATCCCGGTGGAGCCTTTCACCTCATGCAACTCCCACCCTTTCCTCCCCTTATGCAACAGGTCAACCTTGACAAAAACTCCGTCATGACTGAAGGCCGCCTCGTAAAGCGTCGTCATCCCGTCATCAAGCAGCTGTCGGGTCCGGGCCAACTGTTCCGTCGTGGTCAGACCGTCATAGGGAATCTCGACACCACCGGGGAAGATGTCACGAGCCAGCACCCCCACATCGGTTCCGCTCTGGAAGACGGCTTCCTGGGAGTTGGAAACTTCGTCTTTCAGCTCCGGCCGGTAGTTGTTGAGCCAGAGAGCTTTGGGGCACTGAAGCCCCAGAATGTAGCGGGACTTGCTGAGAAAGGAATTGACGCTGCGGGTAGTAGTCATGGTGAGCCTCCTGAATCAGTGATGCTGTCAGCATATAACGTCAGTGCGTCTCTTTGTGTCGGATTAAAACCAATAGAACGCTGATGACGCTGATTGTGCGGATAACAGCTGATCAATCAATTATTGGTTCAACCCCAGAGCTTGTTGTTTGATCCGCGTAGATCCGCACAATCAGATTTTATCCGCGTCCTATTGAATGTAACCTTATTGCTCAGCTCACGACTTTTTACAGTAGGTCCTCGCCAGCTTGCGAGCCGCAGCAGCGAAATCCTCCCTCAGTGCGACCGGCTCCAACACCTCCAACGCAGCACCGAACCCGTTCAACCAGAAACGAAGTTGCAGGGTATCGACGACATCAGCCGTCACCTCTACCATACCGTTCCCCAGATCTTCATAAATCTGATCCAGGGACAAACGGGTCTCCTTGAGGTGCCATCCCCGATCTTCCGGCAACCTGATCTTGAGCCGGATCGGTTCAGGAGAGACCGGATAACTGAATGACTGCTGCTGCAGATACTGCTCCAGGGAAAAATCAGGTAGCGGCGTGACCGGCTTGTCCAGCAGTTCGACTGAGATGAATCGAGGGAAGAGTAATTGAGTCAGATCCTTATGCTCATTGAGGGTCGCAATGAGATACGGGATATTGTCCGTAATGATCATCCCCTGAGGACTGACCTCATACTCTCGCGGTTCGGTCCGCCCCTTGGCCAGATACCGTGCACGGAGCCGCTTCCCTTCATAGAGCGCTTGGTAGAGAATTGCGACGATCTGCTCGTCGACTTTCGGTGGGATGAGAAAATTGCTCCGGTGAAACACCTGAATCTTGTCGGTCCAGGCCGTCAGGCTTCCTTCGGGATCGTGTCCCGGAACGGCTCTGGCCGTTGCCAGGTAAGGATCAAGCGCGGCAAGGGCCGCCTGGGGCAACAACGGGCGCATGAACTTGTCCACGACCCTGAAGGTCAAGGCAGTCTGCGGGTCCATGGTGTAGATATCCAGATTGTGAGCCCCCTTCTCCCATTTCCACCCTTGGGGCTTGCTGTGGTCGCACACAATTGGATAGGCGGGCGGAAGCAGGCTCTGCAGATCGCGCTGAATGGTCCGCTCGTCGGCGCGGATATCGTAGCGATCGGCCAGCACCTCCTGGATCTGTTTGACGGTAACCCCTGTCCCTCGGGAATCGTGGGGCAGGATCTTGAGAATCATGATCCGACGGTGAATGGCGGAACCGGCCTCTGTTTTTCCCACTGGTGACGGCATAACTCTATCCTCCTGCTCCGTACTGTCCCCAATTCTAACCAACCAATGCGTCAGTTTAGACCGGATTACTGCAAACTCCTAGAAAAAGCAATCCACCACGGAGTCACGGAGGCACGGAGGATAATCTTTCATAGTTTCGGGTAGTTTCATTGCGGTGAAGTCTGAAGGTGATCAAACTTTTTGAGTTAAAACCAAGAATCAGTTTTTCTCAGTGGTTTTCTCCGTGTCTCCGTGACTCCGTGGTTCAATGCCGTTTTCCGCGGTCGACGGCAGTCATATAATGCTTTTCATATCAGGGTGATAGTGTTATTTTGTCCGCCATTTCAGCCACCGGGAGAGATTTCATGACGAAAGCGGATATCGCCGCCAGGATTGCAGACAAGCTGTCCATGACCAGAAATGAGTCAGCGGAACTGACGGATCAGCTGTTCGAACTGATGAAGCAGGTCATTGTTGAGGAGGGAAAACTGAAGATCGCCGGGTTCGGAAACTTCGAGGTGAAGCGCAAGCAGAACCGCAGGGGACGCAACCCGCAGACAGGTGAAGAGATGACCATCACTGCCCGCAGTATTCTCACCTATCACCCCAGCGTGGTGCTGAAGAACATGCTCAACGGGATCAACAAGGCGGAGTAAAATTCGCCCTTCTCCGCTGATGACCCATCCCTATCAAAAATGACTTACATCTGACAATTTCACTACGGAAGGTCGATCGTCGCGGCCATGTTCCACTGGAGAGAGTGAGCACCTCCGCTACAAAAACTGTACGGCACTTCATCGCATACATCCCGGATTCTCATTTACTGGCATCATGCCTGGCTACGATCCAAGGCGCTCTCTCTGGAATCAACAGGGACAGAGTGACAGCACTTACAACCGCTGACAACACACGGAAGCAACAGGCATAGTTATAACAGCATACGCCATCAAACAACTGTCAACTGGAAGATATTTTCTCACAAACATTCAATATAACTCAATTCTTATCAACATCATCCGTCACCTTCTCCATACCGTTTCACAGCTTAACCTACCTCATGGTCTTGCTTCCTACTACAGTTCCTGACATGATGACGACAATCAGTCTGTAAACTTTTTCGTACTGCAGATACCCTTCATTTGGATTCCCACCGCAATTTGTCATACAACATCTGATTCACCGGCGTGGGGATACCATGACGTTTCCCCAGCTTGAGTATCATCCCTGCCAGCATCTCTACCTCTGTTTCCCGGCCAGCTTCAACGTCTTGCAGCATGGAGGTCTTTCCTGCCGGGTTCAGACGCGCAAGAATCTTGTACCACTCCCCGATATCCTTTTCGGAAAGATCCACCTTCGTGGCACGGGCGATAGTGATGACCTCCCTCATAGCCGAATCCATGAGTTCCCTTGCCTCGGATGAAGAGTGTAGAGTACCGTAGGTTGCCCTGAGCAGGGCTGAGGTCTGGTTCGCCCCGACATTGATCATAAACTTGAACCAGAGGCTGCGGATCATATCAGGTGGAATCGAATGGGCAAGAACTGCCCTGGTGAAAAGATCCCGAATCCGTTGAACCCGATCCGTCACTATGGTGTTTTTCTCTTCGCCGAAAAGGATCTGTCCCTGATTTTTGTAGGTAATGACAGTATCTTCCCGTACGGCATCTATCCCCAGTGTCAACCCATAGACAACCTTGTCCATCCCGTAGACAGCTCCGATTCGCTCTTCGCTGTCAATTCCGTTCATGACGGAGAGAATAATCGTCTGAGGCCCTACTCCGTTTTTTAAGTGCTCCAGTGCCTGATTCAGATGATGGTACTTGACAGCTACGAGAATCAAATCCGCATGCGTTGCCTCCTCGGGACGTACCACGGCAATGTTGTAGTGGTTCCCGTTTACAATAATACCATCGGACTTCAATCTGTCGTATCGGCTACCTTCGGCAATAAAGCTGACGCAGTTGGGGTCCATCTCATGAAGGATACTGCCATAGACTCCCCCCAGCGCCCCTGCACCGATAATGGCTATTTTTTAGATGTAATTGTACACTGAATGTCATCCTTTTGGGCTGGAGGGAACAGGGCAGATCTGATGTCCAAAAATATTAGATGGTTAGCTAAATTGTAATGATTGTCATCAGGGGAGGCGTAATCTGTCAACGGTGTGGGAGAAGGGAGCGAACTACCGTGGATCAATCAGGAGCAGGAACCCTGGGAGAAGAGGCTGCAGTTACAATTTAACGAGAGATTCTACCTCAGACAAAAAAATATAAACAGACTGTTTTTTCGAATAATGAGAGGTATAGTCAAATGTGGTCGGGACATTGATCGGCGCGACCACGACGACAGGCACTGACGAACCGCCTTCTCCCCTTCCCTGCTTATCATAGGGAGTCGTTGCCGGCAACGGCTCCCACCCTCTCAACTCCCGAGTACAACTCATCGCATTACGCTAACCCCTCTGTCCAGAGATCCTGTAAGCGCAAGCCCTTGCAGCTCTCAAACACTAATCTCAAGTACGGGATTGCATCGCTTGTTCGGCGATGGCAGTTGCGAGTTTACTAACAGGGCTATCGTCAATAGTTTGCGGCAATATGAGAGACGAGGCCGACAGACTGTGCTACAGTTTGCCGGTCTCACCCCGGCAAATGACTACACCACCTTGTGAGGCACTAATGATACTTCAGAAGCAAAGAGAACAGTATACCGGCTGTCTGCTGGGCGGCGCTGTCGGCGACGCCTTGGGGTGGCCGGTGGAGTTTGCCCGGATGAGTGAGATCATCCGGCTCTACGGGCCAGAGGGTATCCGGTATCTGGTACCCGGAGCAAGCAAACTCTGTGAAATAACGGACGACACCCAGATGACCCTCTTCACTGGCGAGGGGTTGCTGCGTGCCTGGTCCGGCACCAAACATCTCGGCAACGAGCCGAACTTTGCCACGGCAATCCGACACTCTTATCTTTGCTGGTTGGAGACTCAAGGAGATAGTCAGAGAGAGGCCGCTCTCAACAGTTGCGAAACCGGCTGGCTACTGGGTGTCGAAGGCCTGCACCAGCGGCGGGCACCTGGCAACACCTGCATTTCAGCCCTGCGCGATGGTGTCCTGTCCAAGGAAGGTATTGCAAATAACGACAGCAAGGGATGCGGAGGGATCATGCGGGCAGCACCGACAGGGCTATTCGCCGCCAGAATCCACAGTGGTGATACCACTGGTGCCATCCGGCTGGCCTTCGACATCGGCTGCGCCACGGCAGCCATCACCCATGGTCACCCTTCGGGCTATTATCCGGCCGGAGTTTTGGCTGCGGTCATCGCCACCATCGTCAGCGGCGGCACTATTACTGAGGGAATCGACCACAGCCAGAATTTACTTATCGATCGCAGCGGTTCGCAGGAAACGAAAGACGCCATGAGAAAAGCCCTTGATCTCTGGCATGATCCGGACGTAGTCCCCTCACCTGTTGTCATCGAGACTTTGGGTGGCGGCTGGGTCGGTGAGGAGGCGCTGGCTATCGGTCTTTATTGTGCGCTCGTGGCAGAGGATGATTTTGTTCGGGGGGTGCGACTGGCAGTCAACCATTCCGGGGATTCAGACTCCACCGGCTCCATCACCGGCAACATCATGGGTGCCTTACTGGGGGAAGAGGCAATTCCAGTGGAGTGGCTCAATCATCTGGAGTTGCATGATGTCGTACGACAGGTGGGAGAGGATCTATTTAACACCTTTCAAGACACCGCCGCCTGGCTGAAACGGTATCCACCGTTGTGACTATCGCTTGTGCTTGTGCTCACAAAGCGCGAAATCGGACATGCCGTAACCCCGGTATTCTGCGAGAAGGATATTGGCTCTCATGGCGGTGATCCGCTCCTGAAACTCTCCCAGGTAGTCGGCCACCGTTTCACCGTTGCCGTGAAAATGAATGATGTTGGGGAAATAATTGGAGAGATGCAGGTGCCGGCACCACAGGCGGAATCCATCCCCCTGCACGAAGAACTGGTTGTCGAAATGATTGGGCCACGGGAAGAAATAACGGGCCGGGACAAGTGGGTGATCGAGAATCGGATCGGTGATGCCCATGGAATTCCCCGATTTTTCTGATCGGTAAAGAGCCACAGCGGTCGGGACAAACTGCATGCAAATGGTCGACAAGCTGAGCGTCCGTGTCACCGGCTGTCAACTCGGATGTTTCTAATCCTGAATTTACGCTGGTCACTCGTGATGTTTTCGGTTAAGGTTTCAGCGCTATGAGTAAGATCATCCTTATCTTCCTGATTCTGTCGGGCTTAACAGGCTGTTCCTCCAATGACTGGAGAACTGCAAGCCGTGAATCTGCCGGAATGGCCCCCAATCCAGCCCTGACCAGAGAAGCTGTTCTCCAAGTATACGGAGCGCCGACCTGGGGCTGGCGCGGTTGGTTTGCCATCCACACCTGGATTGCCGCCAAGCCCAGTAACGATGAGTCCTATACGGTTTACGAAGTTATAGGGTGGCGACAGCGTCGTGGTCTTCCGGTCGTACGCATTGAAAAGGACCTGCCTGATCGATACTGGTACGGGGAGCGGCCCCGCCTCCTCAAGGAATTTCATGGTGATGGTGTTGACAAACTAATCACTGCTGTCGACCGGGCTGCGAAAAGTTACCCGTGGCCTGGCACTTACACGGTATTTCCCGGCCCGAACAGCAATACCTTCACCGCCTGGATTGCCCATCAGGTTCCTGAGTTGGGTCTGGAACTTCCGTTTTCAGCCATAGGCAGCGGGTATGCTGCTTCGCAAGCTCGATAACATCTTGATGCGCAAACGGACGGGGAGACATCTCAACAATACTCAACCGTGACATGGGTGTGAATCCCTATCTCCAGCATATCTCTTCCCATGTCAGAAGCTGCGTCCCTTCCCATATTCTAAGTCAAGACGCTTTTTTACCAGTTCAGAAGCCCGAGCGTAATCCTTATCATCGCACCATTCTACGTGAACGTTTCCTTCACGCATTCCACTGACAATAATGACCCGAATATCTTCAGGATAACGGCGAGCCTTTACTTGTGACATTGTTTTTATGAGTGTTTCCGGGTCACGCGAGCTAAGTTCTGACCAGAGCTTATGATTAGATTTAACAAAAACCTTTAACAGTTTCTGATAGCCTTCTGTTTCATGACCTAATTCTCTATTCCAAGCAACTTGCGCGAACAACAGTGCGGCATGAGCTGCTTCCGAGGATGGAATAGCTTTGGGTTTGGCAAAAGCCGTTTGCGCAAGCTCCAATATGATAGCCGACAATTTCGGAAGTACAGGCATTGTGTATCAATTCTCCGTTTAAACATTATAGTTACGCCAAATAATTGCGATTCATTTATTTTTCACGGATCTATCATTAATTATTGATCAAGATTACACGTCACCCCCTTCTATTGCTTCAATAACGAACAAGAAGCGAACTATTTCAAGGATCTTGGCGCGTGAGTGGCCGTTTAAATCATCACAATAGCGAGGATCGTAGTGCTTGCAGTAGTCCCGTGCCAGATCATAGCCATACCCAGGCTTATCCCCATGCCAGAGATAGAGTGCAAGTCCTTGTTCCACCAAAAGAAGATTCCTATTGTTAACAATCCGAACCGGCCCCCATCGCTGTTTATCGTATTCATTTTGAAAAGCCCGAAGTCGATTATGCAAGTCTTTGGCTAAAGCATGATCAGGACCTGCGGAATAATTTCTGCAGTCCTTCAGGAGTAAGCGTGATTCTTTGAAGAGTTCACCCGCAATACCGGCCGTTTTCCCTTGCGTGATGCAGCACGGGACGCGACCCAGAGTCCAAAGGCTGATTGACGTCCAGGCACCTGAAACCATTTTTTTAACACGGTCAAACGTGTTAGGTTCGAGCTACCAGTGACTTCAATTTCATCAACAATAGCGAGTAGTTTTTCCGGAACGTTGGTTCGCATAATGCCCCCCCCTTGAAAGCACGTTGCAGATCTCGGGAGAAGAATCCCATTGGTGTACTCAGACAAGACATGATATTTCCGGCATATCGTTGCAAACAAGCAGTTGTCTACACAAGATTAGCTCGACATTCAAGGAGTAGTTCTTCTGCCTTCTTTTTGCCAAACTGTCTTACCATGTCACTCCACATCGGTGAATTTCTGATGCTTTCTTGAAATTGTTTTGTCATTGCTTCGAGTTGATCGGGAGATGGCGGGGTACCTTGGTCAAGAACATGAATTCCGTCATTATCCGCCCATGTAAGAGCCGAAGGATTGAACGCATTGGGATTACTCGTTAGTCTGTCAGCCTTTTTCTTCTTATTTTTTTTCATACGGCGTCATTCCTTTCCTACCAATCTATTTCAACGGTCATTGCCATCTGCGTTACTCCTTTGTCTGCCAGTATTCGTATTCGTAAGTCCATTCTTTCTGTTGGAACTCGACGAGTCTCTTCATCCGCACACTGAAGGCGTTCAGGAAATCATCCTGTTCCGGGAAGCGTCTTTTCTCCTGGATACTTCGGCACAGTTCGGCTCCTAATTCCCGAGCCTGGTCAAACAGCTTCTCCTCATCAGGAAAAAGCCGACAACCGGCCACAGGCGAACCGATACCGCCAACAGACTGAGCACCCAAGATGTTGACCACGTGTTCCATATACTTGAGAACATCGGCGTCCTCGCCGCCGCCAGAGGTCTCCACAACCGCCCCGTATTTACCGGCCAAGGCAACGCAATGAATGATGCACGCACTGCGGTCGAAGAGCGCCTTCAACTGTGCAGTGACGCTGTGGATGTAGTTTGGACTCGCGAAAATGAAACCGTCACAAGCATGAAGTTTCGCGCTTATCTCCTCGAAGTCATCTTTGAGAACGCACGTACCGGTCTTATGGCAGGCATAACAACTGACACACGGCTGCACCTTGGACTCGGCAAGCGAAACCAGCTCAACTTCGCCGCCTGCTTGCTGCACACCGGTCAGCACTTTTTCCAGAAGTCGTCCGGTGTTCCTTCCCTTTCATACCGTGAGGACTGCCCATAATGGCAAGAATTTTCATCTGGTGCTCCTTTGTCTGCTCAGAGACATGTTTTATGGGGAATGTAGAGTTCGAACCTACGCCCCCTGCCAACAAAACGTGAATTACTCTGCCGTCACTTCAAAAGGTTGAATTGCCGTGAAGACACCGCTCTTGCTCATGTTGCGGCGCAACTCAAACCGGGCCAGGGCATCCACCACGTCGATACTCTTCAGGTTCTGAAAATTGATCCCGGACCACTGATCACGATCTACCCGCACTGAATAGAGGTAGTCATTCTGGATGATGCCGGTGGCAGGGTTGTTTCGTTGGGTGAACGCGGAAAGGACGACTTCGCGGCTGTCCTGCAGGGCGCAGAAGATCTCTCCGATGAGCCGAAAGCCGATACCGTGGACATGGGACATGTACAACCGAAGAATCTGGTTGGCCGACATCTCCTTCACTGACAGTTTGTACCCCCGTTGAGGCAGGGCTGCCGTCCTGTGCGGCATCTCCTCCAGTTCCGGCAGATCCACGTCGATGAAGACTTGCACCCCGTTATCACGGAGTTCCGTGGCAACGACGGTCTCCCTTGGCCAGGCCATCCGCTGAAGAAGCTCTGCCAGATAGCTCTCCTTGGCCGAGACACTGCTCCGAAGCTCTTCTTCAATGAACTGCCGGCGGCGTTGCTGTTCCCGGCCGAACTCTTCCTTCCGATGCTGCCACCCCCGCAGTTCGTCCAGGTAATGATTCATTGACTGGCGGTTCTCTTCTGCCAGCCGATCGCGCTTCCCACTGAACAGGGAAGCAAAAAAACCGAGAGATTTGGGCGCCGGCTGTTCGGGAATGAGTTCGGGGAATTCCTGAAGTTCGAACGTTGGCCGAACCTCCGGAGCCGGTGTTTCCAAATGGATCTCTCCCAGAGCCTCGATCTCACGGTTGATCTCGTCGCATTTCTCCTGCATCAGCCCTTTGACCAGATCCCCCTTCTGCTTCTTCACCCTGGCGATGAGTTTCTCGTCAAGGGGGTAGCCCAGCTCATCCTTGAAATAGAGAGTCCCGTCGTCGGTTATTCCCACCGAGACTGATATGTCCACAGTTCGTTTCCCGGAGGTGGATGAGCTGCTGCTGCGCGTCGGGCCGCCCAGCTTCTGACGGGAGGAGATCCCCGTGCCCGGAATCCCGGCATTCAGAAAAGTTCCCCGCTTCCCCACGGTCACCGACGCACCCCGACCGCCTAAGCTGAAGCTCGCGCCGCTGCCGCTGAGGTTCATCCGGATGCCCGGGGCCAGTGTGATGGATTTTCTGAAGCGGAGTGCCATGTATGGACCTCTATGAGAACCGAAAACTGAACCCGTCACCTCTTTACCATAGCGCTCCCCTACCCCACTCGCGACAATCGAGACAGGACCATCCCGGCTCGCTGGATGGCCCATCATACCGGTCGCTGATCGCCCAGATATCCTGATCGTTACCTCGACCATGGCTTGGGATCAACATGTGCCCCACCATAGCATTTGCTGCGAAGTGGGTCAAACTCGATGCCGATGCTGGTCAAATTCGAAGACTGTTCACCTTCAGTCTAAAAGTAGACATTTCGCACCAAGGGGGCTCCCTTTTTCGGCGTTCGCAATTACATTTCAGCAAGGTGATTCCACTTTACCGATTAGTGGGGCTCTTTTGACCCAGACGTTCAAACCAAATTGTTTAACTCTCAGCACATCACCCTTCTAATCGGCAGAAATCTTTCGCCAATTCAATAATAGTTGGAAACCATGACTCTTAACGACGCAATCTGTCGCCTTGATGGACTAGAGTAGGACATCATTAGCGACAAGGAGGCCAACCATGGCACGCAGCGCAGACGAGACCGCCCGGGTACTTATCGAAATTTACACCGACAGCTACAGCTATTTCAAAATCAACTGGCCGGATCTTCGTTCCTTGGCCGGAGTGAAGAAGCTCACCAAGGAAAATCTGCAGGAGATTAACGGAGAACTCAATGAAAGCGGCTACCATCTTGTCCCCATGGACAATTTTTTGCTTGTGGCTGATGAAAGCGATGTCGGTGCGGTCCGTTCCATTCCACCCCGCATCTCCAACCAGACATGATAGGGGAGCGCCTTCGCCTGGACCACCATTCCAGGA
>CAIUUR010000495.1 GCA_903902345.1 uncultured Geobacteraceae bacterium
AGCCAGTTAATCCACGTCTCATAAGAATGGTTATGTCAAGTACGATGGCGACAGAGGGAGATTATTGGCATTCCAGACAGACGGTGATAAGGTCGGATATGGTTTCACCAAGTTCAGACTGAACTTTGGTTTTGAGCCAAGCAGGCATGGTATTGCCGGAGCAGGCTGACAACAATGGCGTTAGATTCTGTTCCGACAAGGACAGATATTCCTCTTTGGCTTTGCCGAGCCACAGTGCGAGGTTCGGAACCGCGGGGGGCTCGCCAAAGGCATAGTTCGTGACCAGCAACTCCAGGCAACGACCCAGTCGGGACATTAGTTCGTGACGCGTCGAAATCTTACCGATGGCTGCCAGGCCAAGGCACTCAATGACAAAGGCCAGATGTGGGCGGTCTTGCAGTGCCTGTTCTTGTGGTGCCGGTAAGACAAAGTGGCCCATCTTAACTCATTGCCCCGGCGATGTTGCGGGCTCTCTCCAGTAAGAGCGGTATCCGTTGTTGACTGGCCGGATCCGGGAAGAGATGTCCCGGCAACGCTTCAAGGAAATCTCGGTGCTGCAGGAACTCTTTGAACGTACAAGAGAGCGTCCCACGCCGCCTGCGGCGGCCCCATATCAAAAAGTAACTTGAGATTTATCCCTGCATTTCGTTATGCTGTCAATGGCAAACGAAATGTTGAGGCCGAAACGCCATTGGTGCCTAGTGCCCGTCAGAGAGCGTGGTCCGGGGGATAAGCGGCAATATCATTGGTGAAGCAATTGCTATCCCGTTCAAGAGAGAGCCACAATCGATATCCCCTACTTTTCGGCATGCCCAATTTCTTGAGTGGAGGCATGAATCGTGAAAAAAGCCGAGCACCCCAGCAACAAAGCGCAGCTACCCAAACACTTGCAGCAATTGAACCTCTTCGCCGCCGGGATTGACATCGGCTCGAAGAGCCATTTCGTCGCCGTACCGGAGGGTACCGATGAGCAACCGGTACGCGAATTCCAATGTTTCACCGCTGATCTGCACCGCTTGGTGGACTGGCTGATCTCCTGCCTGGTCACCACGGTCGTCATGGAATCAACCGGAGCCTACTGGATTCCACTGTTCGAGATTCTGGAGTCCCGCGGCCTTGAGGTGAAACTGGTGAATGCTCGCCATGTGAAGAACGTTCCCGGTCGGAAGACCGACGTGTTGGACTGTCAGTGGCTACAGCAATTGCACACCTATGGTCTTCTGGAAGGGGCCTTTCGGCCACCAGAGCAGATCTGCGCCCTGCGGGCCTACCTCCGCCACCGAATGAACCAGGTGCGCTACGGCGCGGCCCATATCCAGCACATGCAAAAGGCTCTCACCCAGATGAATCTGCTCCTGCACAACGTGGTCAGCGACCTCACTGGAGTTACCGGCATGCGCATTATCAAGGCGCTCCTGGCGGGCGAGCGAGACCCGCAAGTCTTGGCCGGCATGAGGGACAAGCGCTGCAAGAACAGCATTGAAACCATTGCCAAGTCACTGGAAGGGAACTATCGCCCCGAACATCTCTTCAGCCTGAAGCAAGCCGTTGAGTCGTTCGAGTTCTACCAGACCCAAATTGCCCAGTGTGATCGAGAGATTGAGTCTCTGCTGGCCTCGTTTGACGCCAAGGTCATGACTACCCCACCCACGAATTCCGACCCTGAAGACGGCGCGTCGGTGAAGGCTCAAGGTCGCGCTCCTGCGTTCAACCTGAAAGACGAACTCCAGCGAGTGACCGGCGTGGACCTCACCAAAATCGATGGCATTGACACCACTACGGCTCTGAAGGTCATCTCGGAGATCGGGATTGACATGAGCCGTTGGAACTCAGAAAAGCATTTCGCCTCTTGGTTGGGGCTCAGCCCTGGGAGCAAGATTACCGGAGGCAAGCGGTTGAGCGGCAAAACCAAACCGGTTGTCAATCGAGCCGCTGCGGCGCTCCGGATGGCAGCCAGCAGTCTGTATCGATCACAGTGCGCCCTTGGCGCCTATTACCGGAGAATGAAAGCTCGCCTGGGCGCCCCCAAAGCCATCACCGCCACCGCACACAAACTGGCGCGGCTGATTTACAGCATGTTGAAACATGGGAATGAATATACCGATGTCGGCCAAGATTATTATGAGCAGCAGTACAAGTCCCGTGCGCTCAAAAATCTGAAGGCGCGTGCCCGTCAACTTGGCTTTGACCTCGTAGAAACTGTAGTTGAAAATACAAGCAAAAACAGTGTGTTAGCGTAAGTTACTCAAGAGGGTTGGAGTGGTGAAAGGCGAAGACCCGTTCGTTCTCGAAATAGACCGGGACGACCAAAAGGCCGGTCAGG
>CAIUUR010000496.1 GCA_903902345.1 uncultured Geobacteraceae bacterium
CCCTGGAGGAGTTAGCCATCTCCACCATCTACCGGAGCAGAAAGAATTTTCAGCAGATCGTCTGTGACGCCGCGCAGCTGAAAGCCAACCCCCTGGACGACCGCCACGCCTTTGAACTGATGGGGTTCCTCTTCGGGGAGGAGATCATCAGCCCTCGCCAGATCACCGTCGTCCGGGAGCAGTGGCTGAACCCCAAACACGCCAAATTCCACCCCCGCAACGCCTGGAGCTTCTACAACGCCGTCATCGAGGCGCTGAAAAGCTCTCCCCCCACCGCTGCCATGGAAAAGCATATCCAGCTGCACAAGGTCATGACGACACAGGGGGCCATCCACGCGGCCTAATACCAAACGACAAGGAGGACGTATGAAACGGAACGTAATCACCCTGACCACCGGCTACAACAGTTCGATCTCCGTCGTCTTTGATGACGAATCGCTGGTCGAGCAGGTCTACGGCGCCTTCAAGCAAGCGAAAAAAATCGAGGTCGAGTTCACCGGACTCAAAATGTCCAAGGTCGCCGGCGAAACTCCTCAGTTCTCCATGGAGTTCTTTGACGTGCTTCAGCCGGAAGAGTTTGACGCGCTCAAGGCCCGGTATGATGCGGTCAAGTTGGAAGAGGCGAATCGGGCGGCCAGGAAGGCGGAAATCGAGGTGGCCTACGCCGAGCAGGAGCTGCTCTTGGCCGCATGCAGCAGAAGATCCGCTGCATCGCTAAGGTTGGGAATTGTCCTTACGAACGTGAAGCATTGGAATCGGTCGAAGAAATGGTTGGAATTGAGATTAAACGGTTGGAGCGGGAGATTGTCCGAAGTTTACTCGATTGAATCGTAATTGATGAGCCAACAAAGGGAGCTTCTTATTTCCCTTTGCTGGTTACCTGGGGCAGCCGGTCATGACGTTACGGCAGATTGACGAGATTCACGGGATTACCCAGGCCCGGCAAAACTTCAACAACCAGAAGAAACACTTCACCTGCGGAGTAGATTACTGCGTAGCAAACTTTGACGCAGCCATTGCCTTGGGAATCAAGGCGCCGGCAGTGACTCTCTTCACCGAATCCGGCTACCTGAAGTTGGTGAAAACCTTTGGGGATGACCGGGCATGGGAGGTGCAGGCGAAGCTCATCGACTGCTATTTTCATGTGAAGCAGGAACAACAGGATCTCAGGTAAGCGGCCGCGCCTGAATTACCGCCACCCTCCGATCAACGCGGCCTGACTCACGAGATCGGCGCCGATCATGCTTCCTGCGACTGGCAGTTGAACAACAATGTCCGAGAATTGCGTTGGTGAAGTATGTGAAGTTAGTTGCAATCAAATTACTCATAATGCGTGAAATATGCTTGACATATTCACAAATGATGGTAATTTTGAATTCACGAATGAAGAGATCATGTTTGCCGGGACATAGGAGGATTTCCCCGTAGTTAAGGGAACAAGACCCCTTGAGAGGCCGGCACCTCTTGAGGGGTCTTGATGTTTTAGGAACATAGCAGTCGCAAAAGCCTTGTGGCGGGAAGCAGCCAACCGCCGATCTAACCGGGATTGCCCCCCGGCGTAACGGGAAAGCAGGGTACTTCCCCTGATAATTTCACGAGGCCATAAGTTGCAGCAGGGTGCGGGGTTATAGGCTGCCCTTGTATCTTTTGTTTGCCCCTGGTCCTAGAGGCGAAAAACCAAGATAAGTCAAAGGCATACGGTCGAAAAGGAGGTTGCGTGGAACAGCAAATGTACTTGATCAGCTATGTGAGCAAGGAAGTTTATCACCTGTTTGACGGTAAGGATACGCTTTGCAAGATGTACTCTACCGGAGGACTGAACAGGAAGAACTACGGGAAATCTGTTCGACCTCCTATACAGGGAACTTGTTGCAAGAACTGCCTTGCCAAACAGAAACCAACTAAAGCAGCCACAATTGCGTTTGGAAAAAAGCGCTCATCCGCCTTGCTCAAGGTGTCTGGAGACTTTACCAAGGAGACTCTGATCGAGGCTTTGACTGAAGCCGTCCGCAACAGTGAATATGAAGTGTTTTACAATATCAGTCTCTACGGCGGAACCAATAAACGCAAGAAGGCAGGAGTAGTATCTTCTTGGGAACCACGACCGACGGCGCAAAGTTGACCAAAAGGAGTTTCAGTGACCGACACCCCCATCGAACTGGTCCATGAATCTGGAGAATTTGCAGGAAGCAATTTTTCTTGAACAAGCTGATTATCACTCTGGCCGACCGGCTGGAGGGCAGGGGAGCCAGAGAGGAGAAGTGATCACGACAAGTGAAAATCAGGAGGCACCATGGAATCGATAATTATCCAGCAGAAAGATTTAAAAAAAGTGGTGGGACTTTCCGGCCCGACTATTCTGAAGATGGAACGGGCGGGAGATTTCCCTCGGAGGCGAAAGTTAAGCCTGACGAGGGTAGGGTGGCTCCTGGAGGAAGTTATCCAGTGGGCCAGGGAACGAGAACAGGTTGTCTGATGATGTTTCTCAGCCGCCATGCCCAGGTAAGCATGGCGGTTCTTCTTTCCTTGTCGTACTGGTAGAGGTTATACACCCGCAGAATGGTGTTCTTGATGCACCCTTTCAGGGTCTGTTGCCACGCACCACTGTGATGCAGTACTGAATACTGCTGCTGGTAGAGCTTGGCCAGTTCGCCCACGGTGATCTCTTCGCCTGCTTCGATATAGAGGTCAGGGGAGGGCAGGGGAGCATCCGATTTTTGTACGATGCCCTTGGATGACAGCATCAGCGACTTACGATACTTTTCCCGTGCTTCCGCCAGGGTCGTCAACGGGTATTGCCCTAAATATATCGTGTAACGTTTGCCGTTCAGTTTGAACATATGGTAGAAAGTCTTTACCCCCGTCGGCAAAACCTGAAGACAGAAACCGGTCTGATCATCCCGCAGGTATTCCCGATTAGCTGGGGCAGGGTATTTCTTGATGAAAATATCGGTAAGTTTCATGGCCTTGAAGCCTTCGTTTCGCAAGTTCAAATCACGGGGGCAGCATCACCATGTGTCCCCCATGTATCCCGCAATCTCGATGCTTAAGTATCCATCCAATTTGCAACATTTGCAAGTTCAATTGTAAAAATGAATGATATCAGTGTGATATTGGATGACTGCTTGCTGTAAATTCGTTTTATTATGAGCCAATTTTACTGCAAAATCAGTCTTCGAACCTGGGTGTCGGCCGTTCGAATCGGTCCGGGCGTACCAATAAAAACAAGGACTTAGCTGCGA
>CAIUUR010000497.1 GCA_903902345.1 uncultured Geobacteraceae bacterium
CGGGCAAGTTCGGTGTCAGGAAACTGTTCAAGTTGCTCATAGAGTAAACGGAGAGGCTTTATCCCTGACTCCCGAAAAAAGTTCTCCCAGAATGCATCCTGCTGTTCAATATCCTTCCTGCACCATGCTATTTGTTCTCTATCGTACGTCAAGGGACGCTGAGTCCCTCTTTCGTTTCGTCTCAAAAAGTGCAGGTAATGCTCTTCGGTCCAATTACGCGGTTTATTCTCGATGAACGAAGGCTTGAACTGTATCCAGAGATCCGACTGAATCGCTTTGGCAAAGGAAACCGCCTGGCTGATCTTGTCATTCCTGGTGAGATGAATATAGTTGAGATTCGGAAATACGCTGTCAAATGCTTCCGAGAGCGGCCTCGGACCTATGCCCGGAAGAGTGCTTATATTTTTTTTGATAACATTGGTCTGGTTCCCCATGATTTTAATTCCGAACACGCCGTTGGGGGTAGACCCCTGCTCGAGAATGCCTGCCAGCTGTTTCTTGATGGTCTCACTGGGGAGTGTGACTTCACTGTCAAGTGTTTTTTGACCAGCCAGCGATGAAAGGTGCCAGTCGCGAAAAAACTCATGAGGTTTGCCTGCTCCCCCGGCATATCTGAGGAGGTCGCAAAGAAAATTGCTCCCGCTTCTCTGCGAGGCGCAAATAATATACGACAGAGTTGGTTGCATATATTTCTCCGATGAGATTGACTTATGTTCAAGACTTTTCGGTAAGACACTGCTTGTAGAGTGCCACCGATTCCTCGGCGATGAAAGTATCGGAGTGGAACTCGGCGACTCTTCTGCGGGCCGCATTCCCTACTCGTTCCCGCAGACCGGGTTCTTCGATCAGCCGAACCAGCGCGTCAACGTAGGAAGCGTACTCGCCGCTACGCGCCAGAAGGCCGTTTTCCCCATGGGTAATCAATTCCGGCATCCCCCCCTGATCGCTGCCGACGACGGCTCTCCCCGCAGCCATGGCTTCGAGACAGGAATAGGGGCAATTCTCCCAGATGCTGGGGATGATGAAGATGTCGCATTGACAGACCGCCGACCGGACATCACTCTGCTCCAGCTTTCCCAGATAATGGACCGATCCCTTGAGTGGGAGCTCCTTCAGATAGGGGAGAAATTCGTACGTCATGTAGCCGAAGAGGTCCTGGCCGGCGAAGACGAAGGCCACCGGGTAGTCGCAAAGGATCGCGGCGGCTATATCCCGGCAGAGATGGATTCCTTTCCGGCGCTCCATCCGGCCGGAGAATAATATCATGAGACGGTCATCTGGTATCCGGAATTTTCGACGGAAATCTATTTTTCCCTCCGAGTCGAACAGCTGCAGGTCGATGCCGTTGGAAATCACCCGGATTTGTTGCCGGACATTCAGTTTCTCCCGGACTTCCCCGGCAAGAAAGTTGGAACAGGAACTCAGCGCCGTTGCGCTGTTGATGCCTCGCTGCTCCAGAAAAGAGCAACAGTATATATCACCCCGCCCCTGGCCGTAGAGTTCCATGATCAGTTTGGCCGGGGAGTGGAGCCTGACGACGGTGGGGTGCGGTAGCAGGCAGTTAACCAGGAGACCTTCAGCGCCGCACTCCGGCATCTCCACCAGATCGTAGTCGTATCTCTCCGCCAGCTCCCTGAAGCCGAAGTAGATGTTGAAGGCGTTCTCGATCCGGTTCCTGGTCCACCACATCTTCCCCAGATCCAGCAGTTTTGCCGGTCGGAGCCACCGGCTGTCGCTGCGGAACCGATGTACCGTCACTCCGTCATGTTCCGTGGAACGGAGATGGCTCTTTTCAGTCGCCCCGGCCAGCACATGTACGTCGTGCCCCAGCTTGACCAGAGCCCGGGCGTGGTACCATGTGTAGGTCCCGATCCCGCCAAAACCGGTTTCCGGCGGGTATTCATAGGAAAGGAGAGCGATCCTCATGGTTTTCGCCGTATCTTTTCCGCGAGGACCTTAACGGCCACCCCCGGATGGCGCACCGCCAGCACCGCCTCCGTCAGGAGCGACCGAACCGCTGACCAGCCGCTCCTTCCGCCCTGATAATAGCAACCGTTTTTCATGGTGTAGGCCGTGACCTCCGCCGACTGCTCATGCCGTTCCGGTCGCCGCAGGACGAGCTCCCGGCGTAACTCCAGCTGTTGTTCAATGATAACGGCATCGCCACAGAGGTTGCCCACGGCGCGTGCTGCTTCCTCCCCCATTGCCAGGACCGTTTCCGGCGCCGCACTCAGGCTCCTGGCCAGGGCTTCAGCCAGGGCGTCGCTGCTACAGGCGTTGGCCAGCCAGCCGGACGTGCCGTCGACGATCATTTCGGCCATTCCTCCCTCACGGGTGGCTATCACCGGTATTCCCTGGCTCATTGCCTCCATGCAGCTATGGGGAAAATTATCCCACCGGGAAGGGACGACGGCTATCCGCGCCCGGGAGAGGATGTGCGGGATCGCAGTGTGAGGCAGAGGACCATGGAAACGAAAGTTGCCGGCCATGGCGGAGGGAATCAGACTCCGGAGGATCAGTTCACTCTCCATCCGGTTTACCCCGAGGACATTGGCTCCGATGAAATCGAACCGGAGATCCGGCTGTTTAGCCACGGTGCGGACAGCGGCGTCAATCCATTCCAACACCCCTTTCCTTCTTTCCAGCCGCCCCACATAGCAGATGGAGCCGGATCGCCGGACTTCCCCGTTTCTCTCCGCACTTGTCGCGCCCCCCAGAGGATAGGGGATGACCGTCGTACTTCCGGGGGAAAGGTGGAAAGCCGTTTCCACCTTCTCTGCAAGATGCCGGCTGGGGCTCAGCAGGGCATCGGCAGCGGCTATGCTGAAACGTTCCCTACCCACTACCCCACGTAGCCATGGTTCGCGGAGATCCCAGTCATTGTGTCGGGCGACGAGCCAGGTGGGAGAATGGAGATGCAGCAGACAGGGGGGGCGCTTGCGGGGGCCGAGCCCCAGGGCGCGTCGGAGTTGGAAATAGTGTAGCGGTGCGTCATATTCCTGGGCTTCGATGATCCGGATATCCTCCGTTTCCACCAGCCGTTCCGCCAGCAGGGCGGCGTTCCAGGCAAAGGATTCGGCAGCGGAGGGGTAGGAGAATGGATGCCGGAGAAACGTCATATTCGGCGAAGGATGGAGTCGGTTTCGCCTGAAGCTCTTTTGGTTGTGAGCCGGTATCCGATGGATGACAAGCCTTCCGGAACAACAGACCTCGCGCGGCGGAGTCCCGCGCCGGAGTTGGCCTATCACATGGACCGTTTCACCCGCCTCCGCCAGAAGGCGTGAGATGTTACTCACATAGACCCCGATGCCACCACCTAGCGCGGGGGGATATTCCCGACAGATGA
>CAIUUR010000498.1 GCA_903902345.1 uncultured Geobacteraceae bacterium
GGCATCAGAATCACCCGTTCGGTGAGCAGGCTTTTCCGCTGCCCCATCGCCAGTTCCTGCTTTGGCCTGCCTGACTCGTCCAACAGCATGCGCCGGAGCCCGAACCCCGCCACACCTCCCTGCCGGTATCCTTTCGACACCAGGTTACATTGTCCCGCCCAGACTTTCTGGGATAGCTGCCGGCAGTAGTCGCTGGCGCTTTCATCCCGCAGCAGGGTCATGATCCGGTCGGCAAGGTTGCTGGTCAGCGTCACCGGTTTTTCGCAGGACTGGCAGACAACGTTTCTGCGTTCCAGCCTCATCCGGTGATACTCAGCTTCGCGGCTGTCTACAAACCGTCCCCAGCGGCTTTCATCCAGATACAGGACAATGTTGTATCCATTCCTCCCTTGTTCCACATCATCAATCAAGGTCTGAAACTGTTCCCGCTTTTCCGTGTTGATCCCGCTAACGCCCAGGTCAGAATAGGTTTTGATAATTTCAATGCCGTATTCAGCGGCATAGGTTCGTATTGCCCGCTCCTGATTTTCCGGCGACTCAACCTGCAACTCTGTGGACATGCGGATATACATGGCACCCTTCAGGCGCAGGCTTTTAATATCAGCCGGTGTATATGCCGTTCCTGCTTGGTGCATTTCCGGATATCTCCTTAATTACACATCAGAATACTCCGGTAATACTTTCAACCAACAAGGGGCGTATGTCTACAAAGATTCTGTGGCAGATTTGCCACAAAAAAGATCTCAACAATGGTGATGTAACGAGATATATTGTGAAGTTGCTGCGAGAGCAGGGGATAACGACAAAACAGGCGGCTCGTGACCTTAACATCCCTGTCGAACGGGCACGGAACTGGTATTACAAGGATACGGGAATGACGGCTCTTGATTTGCTGAGGATGATTGAGAAGTATGAGTTTGTCAGGCAGGCAGTTGAAAGTTCGTAGTCGGTCGATGACAGTTGAAATGATCCCCAGCGGCGATGTTGCCACTAACTCCGGCTGGCTGCAAGATATTGCCACGTCTGGATGGCTTAGAGTTTTTGAGTCTGTGAGAGCTACTTGGCTGTAGGGGTACCGACCAGCACTTCAAGGTGTTTTGCCCATTTAATCAGCCATTTCTTTTTCTCTTTATCGTACTTGTTGCGATTGTAGACGCCGATTACGCCTTTTTTGACGTGGTTCAGTATGGCATCGATAATTTCATCCGGACAACCGAGTTCCGAAAGTTTGGTTGCAGCCGTCCGGCGCAGATCGTGAGGTGTCCATCGGGGCAGCCCAAGGTATTGCTGGCGTGTGATCTTGCCTTCCTTGTCTTTGGGCTGTTTGGTGAGAACATGGGAGAGAGCGGGGCGCCCGATAGGTGACTCCAGATCCGGAGACGGGAAATACCATGGACAGATCAACTTCGGCAAAAGTCGTTGCGCCAGCGGCGTAAGATATACCCTGTGTTCCTCTTTGTTCTTTGCCCGCTCTTTGGGGATGGTCCACCATTCTTTGTCAACTTCCGACTTGGCCATTCCTGCCACTTCACCGGGCCGTTGAGCGGTAACAAGTATCAGTAGTAATCCATTGCGAGCAATCAGGCTTCCGACACTGTCTTTGTCGGACAGAGTGTTCCAGATGATTTTTATTTCGTTATCCGACAGAACCCGCTCTCTTGAATTCGGGGTAACATCGGGGATGGCAGCCGACACTCCGGCAAAAGGATTGAAGTCAACAAGTTCGCGATGCAGGGCATAGGTGAACATGGCTCTTGCGTGTTTCAGGACGCCAAGGGCCTGGGCCTTGGCCCGGGAGGCGACATCCTCTACCAGCAAGATGGCATCGCGGCGGCGGATGCTCCCGACCTGGCGATCTTCCCAGTTTTTCAGTACATCGTTCTTCAATGTCAGACTGGCGGTTTTGAGATATGTCTTGGCAGCAGACTTTTCCAGATGCTCCAGGTAGTCTTTAACCAGATCTTTCACGGTATGCTGTTCGGGCTCGACAACAACGGGTGGAGGAGATTGCGGGTCTACACCTTTACTGACCTGGTTGGCGGCGGCACGGAATTTTTCCCGAGCTTCTGACAATGTCGTTGCTGGATAGTGCCCCAGGTTGAATCGTCGGCGCTTGCCTGCCAGAGTGTAGATATACTGGAAGGTCTTGCTTCCAGTCGGGAGAACGCGTATTGTGAAGCCGTGGCTTTCGCGGATACAGTATTCTTTCTCCCTTGGCTTGAGGGATTGAATGTACCGGTCAGTGAACTTCATGGAACCTCTCTGGAACCTCCAGTATGATGATAATGATAGAAACATGCTGCTACAAATATAAATAAGAATAGCATACTTAATTGTGTAAGTAAACGATATTACAAATGAATGTGTTATCTATTGTTATGAATAGGAATCTATGTTAAAGTGAGCCTA
>CAIUUR010000499.1 GCA_903902345.1 uncultured Geobacteraceae bacterium
AGGCCAGCGCCATGGCTGCCAGCAGGACCATGAACATCCCCGGCAGATAATAATTCCTGAACCGTGTGATCGGCTGAAACGCTTCCTCAATGGGGTAGTTGGCGGTCAGTATCCAGCCGGTACTTTGAAGTCGCTTGAATGAAGAAAGGAACTGCTCACCACTGGAATTGGTTGTTTCCCCTGATCCCTCGAAGCCAGCCAGCGCCCTGTCAAACATCCTGTTTACACCCGGATTAGCGCCCTGTTTCATGATTCGCAAGGCGTCGGGGTGCATGATCATGGTACGATCGGGAGCGAACATATAGAGATAGCCGGATGCTCCGATGCGAATATCCCTCAACGATCCGATGATCCCTTCCTTGTCCAGCGTGTCAATAGAGCCGCACAACAGTCCGATGATAGACCCGTCCTTTGCCATGAGGGGCGCGGTCATGGTGATAACCGGGTGACCGCTCTTCACTGCAATATGTGGTGAAGAGATAAACGGCTTGCCGGTTTTCATACTGGTGGTGAAATAGTTACAGTCGGCGGCGGACATCCCGTACTTATCCTGCATTGCCGGAAACGAAGCTCGCAGTATCCCCTTTTTATCCATGATCGTCACGCTGTCGGTGAAATAGGTCCGTAGGCCCACGCGGTTGTCCAGCCATTTTTGAACTGCTTCGCGGTTGTCCATGCTGACGAAAGGAGCCAATTTTGCTACATTAATAAGGAGGTTGTGAGCTTTCGTGAGCTCATGGTCGAGATCGTTCGCCTTGGCCGTAATCATGGAGAACTGCTGAGCAAAAATCAGTTGTCGGGTCGTATCCCGGAAATAGGCATAGGTTCCCGCGGCGATCACACCAAGAAGCAGCATGATAAACAGGCTGCTGGAGAGCACAAGTTTGTTCCTGATACTTGAAAATAATTTCATAATCAGTCGAGTTCTCCTCTAAACCGCACGAGACATGAGTTTCACTATACTGATAATCGGATTGCCGGGGAATAAAAATACGCCATAGAGCCAAAGTAGTAATTATTCAACGTGGTGAGGGGAACGTTTCGGATGGCTCCATCCCATCGGCCCCGGTATGTTGTAAGTTGTCTTTTACTTCCGATGCAGGGTGTGTAACAATCTGTTCCGGCGATTCATGCGCCGGTTAATACATTTCAGGGGTAGTCAACGATGTTCCTCGGTCACTTCAGCGTCGGATTTGCGGCCAAAGCGCTTGCTCCCAGAACCTCTCTCGGGACGCTACTCCTGGCGTCACAATTCCTTGATCTGATCTGGTCAACGCTCCTTATCCTCGGTATCGAGCGCGTCAGGTTAGACCCCGGCGTCACCGGGGCCGTGCCGTTGATCTTCGAGTATTATCCTTTTTCTCATAGCCTCTCCCTTGCTCTGATCTGGGGAGTAGTCGTTGCCGCGATCTATCTGGTGGTCAGCAACTATACCCGGGGGGCTATTGTCATGGGCCTCGTTGTGGTCAGCCACTGGTTTCTTGACCTCCTCGTTCATCGCTCGGATCTGCCGCTTTACCCTGGCAGTCGGCTGTTCGGCATGGGCTTATGGGATTCGAAGTCAGGGACAGTCGTTGTGGAGATGGTGATATTTATCGTAAGCCTCGGCGTCTACTTCAACGCAACCGCCACCAGGAAAGATGGGGGGGACTGGTGCCTCGGTTGCCTGCTACTGGTGCTGATGGGGATCTATATCGAAAGCCTTTTCGGACCGCTTCCCCCCAGCGTCAATGTCATTGCCTGGGGAGGGGAGGCGCAGTGGTTGCTGATAGCCTGGGGATATTGGATAGAGCGGCATCGTGTGTCAGTGGACCCGGAACGGTAGGGCAACAATTGCCGGGTCTCCCCGTCCCCCACGGCACGGTCAGCTTCCTTCAGAAAGGTTTTGACACCGGAAGGGAGAACCTTTAGGGTAAAATAGTACTGTTTTTTCGGCAGAGGAGTTCTCGGGAGGACGGATGGAAGACCATGACCCCGCCATCAACGTTTTGACAACAGCCCCCGTGTCACCTTTTCATGGTCTGATCCCGACTTTGCGCCGCGCCATGATTCTCCTGGTCACCCCCCTGCTGTCGTTACTGTCGGTTACCCTTGCGTGGCCGGGGGAGCCTCTCCGAATTTCGGTATCGAAAACTCCACTATCACTCCCGTTCTATGTTGCACAGAGTCAAGACTATTTTGCTGCCGAGGGGGTGAACGTAAGGATAAGCGATGTGCTTGGAGGGCATCGTTCCCTGCAGCAATTGCTGGAAGGAATGGCCGACCTTGCCACTTCGTCCGAAGCTGTGGTGATGTTCAACAGCTTTCAGCGGAGAGATTTTGCCGTCATTGCTTCCTTTGTCACCAGCGACGATGACGTGAAGATCATTACCCGCACCGATACGGGAATTACCCAGCCCGGGCAACTGGCCGGAAAGCTGGTCGGTACGGTAACCGGGGCGGCCAGCCACTACTTTCTTGAGACAGTGCTCCTGCTGAAAGGGGTTGATCCCGCTACGGTACGACTCCGTAATCTTCAGCCCGAGCAGATGGCCGAGTCGCTGAAGCGGAGGGAGGTGGATGCCCTTGCTATTTGGGAGCCCTACCCATTCAATGCCCTCAAAACCGTGCCGGGAGCCCGGATGCTCCCTAAGTCCGGTATCTACCGGCTGACCTTCAACCTCATTGCGGACAAAAAACTGCTGGGGGCGCGGGATAACGATCTGGTCAAGATTCTCCGCGCCTTGGATCGTGCCGAGCAGTTCATCAGCAGAGAGCCGCAAAAAGCCAAGGCGATACTCCGGAAGTCACTGACGCTGGACAACGCCTACATAGAGTGGATCTGGCCCCGGTACAGCTACCGCCTTCTTCTTGACCAATCGTTGATTACGACGCTGGAAGGTGAAGCCCGTTGGGCCCGGCAGGAGGGGCTGGTGAGAAGTGACAAAAGCCCGAACTATCTCGACTTCATCCACACCGCGCCCTTACGTGCGGTTCGCCCGGCGGCGGTCACCATCATCAGGTAGCTCATGCGGATCAGGACACTCCTCCATGTATCTCTTGCCATAGCCATTTTCATGGTGATCGGCCTTGCCGCGACCAGTTGGTTCATCACGGCCAAGTTGGCCAAGGTATCTCTCACTCAGGAACGGGTGCAAGCTGCCGCTCAGCAGGTCTCGAGCCTGCTGGTTCTTACGCACGAATTCGCACTCTACTCCGAAGAAAGGGCCGAACAGCAGTGGCGTTCGCAACATGCCGACATCATCTCCAAGCTGGAGGCGGGAGCCGGCGACGTCGTTCCCGCCCCCCCGGAGGCCCTCAGCGAGGCAAAACTGCTGTCCGAGCTGTTTCAACAACTGGTTGTCGTCGTTTCCCAGAAAAACGACCTGAGTGTCCGCCAACGAAATTTGCTTGTCAATCAACTGCAGGCCGGTTCCCAGGCCCTTGCCGACTCGGTACATCGCTGGGGGATCGCGACTGCCGGCAAGCGTGAGAAAACCGAGGAGGCGTACCGGATACTGGCCGTCACCATTCCCGTACTGATGTTCCTGATCCTGCTGGTCATAACCTTCATTCTTAACCGACGTGTGCTGAATCCTCTCCTGAAGCTCCAGCAGGCCGTTCAGGCCACCGCAAAAGGAGACCTGTCGGTACGGAGCGCCACTGGGGTGGATGATGAATTCGGCGAGTTGTCCCGGACGTTCGACGCCATGGCCATCGATCTGGTGGCCGGGCTCAAGCAGGAGATCGCCGTACGGACAAAGGCGGAAGAAAAGCTTCGGATCAGCGAGGAACAGTACCGCCTTTTGGCCGATAATGCCTTGGATAACATCTGGATAATGGGGCGCAACCGCACCTTTACCTATGTGAGCCCCTCCATCGGGAACATACTGGGGTACACCCCCGAAGAATTCATGGGGCACTCACTGGAAGAGCTCCTGACTCCCCCTTCACTCCCCGTTGCACTGGGCTATTTTGAAAGGTTGGATGCGGCGGTGCGGTTGGGGACTCCTCCTGAAAATTTCCGGGGAGAGCTCCAGGTGTACCGCAAAGACGGCACTACCGTCTGGACCGAGGTCACCGCGTCCCCCATTCTTGGCGCCAATGGCGCCATCGCGGAACTGGTGGGGGTGACTCGCGACGTCAGCGAACGAAAACAGTACGAATGTGAACTGGAACGCGCCCGGGAAGCCGCCGAAGCCGCCAACCTGGCCAAGAGTGAATTTCTCTCCAACATGAGCCATGAAATCCGCACCCCCATGAACGGCATCATGGGGATGGCACAACTACTGGCTTACACCGAGCTCACCGATGAACAGCGGGAATACCTGAGTGCCATAAATACATCTTCGGACGGGCTCCTGTCGCTCATCAACGATATCCTCGATCTCTCCAAGATTGAGGCCGGCAAGATCGAATTGGAGTGCAGGGCGTTCACTCTCCGGAACAGCATCAGCGACGTCATCATGACCCAGACCTCTCTCCTTCACCGCAAGGGGCTCACCATTGCTACCGACATTCCGGTCGGCGTGCCGGATAACCTGACGGGGGACCAACTCCGGCTGAAGCAGATCCTGATCAATCTTCTGGGGAACGCCATCAAGTTCACCTCACGGGGGGGAATACGGATTGCTGTTGCGGTCACCGAACGGAGCGATCGTATCGTGTTGCTGAAAATTTCCGTCACGGATAGTGGTATCGGCATCAGTTCCTCCGCCATGGAGAAGATCTTCGACCCCTTTGTTCAGGGTGACGGTTCAACTACTCGAAAATACGGTGGCACCGGTCTCGGCCTTTCCATCTGTACCCGTTTGGCGGAGTTGATGGGAGGGCGGATTTGGGTGGAAAGCGTGGAGGGCGCCGGTAGCACCTTCAACGTTGCCATCCCCTTTGACGTGAATGAGGCCGTTACCGAGGGGGATGACTTCATGAGTGACGGGGCCGTCGTGCTCTGGAACGGCCCCCCTCTCTCCATCCTGGTTGTGGATGACCTGGAGGTAAACCTGATGTTTACCTCCAGGTTGCTGGAGAAGGCCGGGCATACGGTAGTCACCGTCCGCAACGGCCAGGAAGCCCTGGAGGTCTGGAGCAGGGGGGCTTTTGATCTGATTCTCATGGACATACAGATGCCGGTTATGAACGGCATCGAGGCCACCCGGGCCATTCGGGAGCGGGAAGCGGGGGGGACCGGTCACGTTCCGATTATCGCCTTGACGGCCCGGGCCCTACGGGACGAGCGGGAAAAGATTCTGAACCAGGGGGTAGACGGCTATCTTGCCAAACCGATCCAGATTTCAGTCCTGTTCGACGAGTTGCGTCGCTGTTTGCCGGGTAGTGCGCCATAGGAATCTGATGACACATGGCTACTGTTGCCTGGATGAGATTTTCCCGGGATGTTGTTGAATACTAGCCAGGCCTGGCCCTGCAACGGAGCAGCATGAAAGCGTAGAAATCCCTTGTTCTGAGCCACATAATATGCTTGATTGACGTAGTGACATATGGTAGTTACAAGCTTGCATGGTGGCATATGGATCATTAAAATGATTCATGCGAGATGGTGCTACTGGCTGATAATAGTGGATTACATTCCACGCTGGAGGTTCTGAAGTGAAAAGAGTCGTTACGGTTTTATTGGTTCTTGGTGGTATGTCGTTAGTGGGTTGCTCTGGAATTCCTGCAAAGAAGGATACTCCTTTGGCTAATTACGGCAAGTTAATTGTTCGGCCCGTTGATTTTGCGGAGACTGCAACAGATAAGATTGATGCCAGTGAGGTTGCTGCATACAAGGCTTCGTGGCAATCCTTAGGCGACAAATTTAAGAGTGAGTTTGATAAAAATATCAAGGAAACCGGATATTTTGATCAGGTTCTCTACAGCGCGGATGCTGTAGCCGACAAGAATTCCGTTGTTCTCGAAACAAAAATCGTATCGCTGGATCCAGGTATCAGATGGGTAATGCCTGGAGTCGCGTTTTATCAGGGTACGTTGAGAAATTCCGAGGGGAAGACAATTGGTAAATATTCCGCCAAAAGATCGGTTTCAAGGCCTATTACCAGCACAATGGCCGGAGCAATTGAATCACTTGTTTCGGAATTGGGGGAAGATGCGGCATCAAGTATAGGAGAAGCAAAATAGTGGAGAACGGTAACCTTGCGTGACGCTGCATGGCCAGGTCAGCCAGGAACAACACAGGCGGTCGGGATATACACCCCGCCGCCTGTGTTGTTCCGATATTTTTTTCATTGTGGAGAGTGTCTCTTTACCTGATGCCGGCTGAAAACAGGTATAACCACTATTGCGATGGACATCCCGTAAATTTTGCGGCAAAATAATTTCTGAAATCCTCAAGTTTATCTCGAATCTGTCGATACCTCTCTGATAAGGGGAAATTTATGTCGTCAGTCATTTCCGATAGCTCATCGAGAGCCCTGGCCGCGTACCGCACTAATCAGGTGGCGAATGTCAGCGCGCCTGGTTCCATCACCGCCGGCAGTTCTCTGCCCGGGAACAAGGGGGGCGGTATGCCAAAAATTTCAGACACGGTGGACCTATCGGATCAGGCTTATGATCTGCTTCTTACCCCTGGAAATTACCGGCCCAACGTCAAGGCAGCCCCCGTAGAGGGACAGATGACCAAGACAATTATCAGCTTAACGGCTTGACATCGAGCGCACTCCCGCCGTTCCTGCCTCGTTTTACCATCCCATACAAGGTGCAATGAATGAACAAGCTTCTTTCCTCCACGGTCGCCTCTCTTGGTCTGTTTTCTTTCGTTGGTGTCGTCTGTGCGGCCGACATGCTTTCTTCGCATACGCCCACCATTACACCTCCTCCCGTTTCTGCCAAGGCAACTCCTCGCGCTCCGATACCTTCCCCTCTTCCCGCGCACAACCCTGCTCCCGCTGTCCCCTCCGCACCGGCACCCGCCCCTGCGCCGGTAATTTCTCCAGCGCCTGCGGTTTCCGAGGTGAAGAAAGAAGAGGTTAGGCCTCTGAAGAAAAAAGCGAAAACTAAAAAGAAAATAAAAGCCAGAGAGCTCAAAAAAGCGCATAAATCGGGTAAAGGGACCAAGGCGGCAGCCTCAAAGAAGGCGCAGCAGAGCAAAAAAACGCAAAAGTCAAAAAAAGCGAAGAAGTCGAAGCATGCCAAAAAGACGGACAAGGCAGTGAAGGTAAGCAAGAGCCACAAGGTGGTGAAAGCCGGGAAAATAAAGAAAGCCACTAAGGCCGTTAAGGCGAACAAGGTAAACAAGGCAGCCAAGGGTAAAAAGGTCAAGAAGGTAAAGAAGGTTGCCAAAGTCAGGAAGGCGAAAGAGCACGACACGACGACTGACGCAGTTGCCCAACCGGTTGCTCCGGCAGGCAACTGATTTTCTGCGTAGGTTAGTTAAACAAGAAAAGCCGCACCCCCCCCGGGTGCGGCTTTTCTTGTGCAATCGTGGTTTTTGAAGATGGGGGGACGGCCAGGTACTGTTTCATCCTACCTCCCGTTTTTAGACTTTGCGTGAAAGAACGGCTTAATAATTCTTGGTCGTCAGTCATCAAATGAATTGACAGGACACATTCAAATAATGTAAATAATTTGTTTCGTTTACGGTTTTTTCGGAACAGACGACCATGGAAAACGCGCTGACTATCGATGTGGAAGAGTGGTACCATCTTTGCGGTCCGGGGCCACTGCCGGAACCGGAGGGGCGAGAGCGTCGGGTTGTGAAAAATACCACGGCGATCCTGGACCTTCTTCAGGAATTCGGCATCAAGGCGACCTTTTTCATCCTGGGGAGCGTTGCGGAGATGGAGCCCGCCCTGGCGCCGCTCATTGCCGGGGGGGGGCATGAGATCGCTTCCCACGGATGGAGTCACCGACTGGTGACGACTCTTACTCCGGCAGAGTTTCGTGGGGAACTGCGGCGTACCGGAGAGCTCCTGGAGCGGCAGTGCGGCCGGCGCCCCGTGGGATTTCGCGCCCCCCAGTGGTCGCTGGGGAGTTCGACCCCCTGGGCCTACGAGATCCTGCAGGAAGAGGGGTACCGGTATGACTCCAGCCTCAATCCGCTTCCCTTTGTGGGAGACCGGCGGGGGCCCCGGATTCCCCACAGGATCGCCGGAGCGTTGCTGGAATTTCCACCCCTGGTCACCCCCTTTCCCGGCATGAACCTCCCCACGGGAGGTGGGTGGGGATTTCGGTTCTTCCCCCGCTCCTTCGCCATGGGGAGTACCCGGACGCTGAACGACCAAGGCTACCCGGCACTCCTTTATCTTCACCCCCGGGAGATGGATCCCGACGGTCCTCGGGTGAAGCTCTCCCCACTTCGGGAGTTCGTGGTCTACGGACCCCGTCGTTCTGCGGCTGAGGTGCTGAGGCCGATACTGTCTCGCTATCGTTTTACAACTCTGGAGCGTCTGGCTGACCTGTGGGATACTGCGTTATCATCCCGGCATACAATGCCGCCTCAACCCTCCCCGCCGTAGCGGTGGAGGTGCTCACCTGCGGGGCGCCGCTCCTGGTGGTGGATGACGGCTCCAGCGACGGCACAGCCCGTTCGGTGGAGGGACTCCCGTTGAATCTGATTCGCCACGACCGGAATCGGGGGAAGGGGGCCGCACTGAGGAGCGGTTTTGACTGGATGTTCCTGCATGGGTTCACCGGCGCCGTTACCCTGGACGCCGACGGCCAGCATGATCCGTCGGCCATCCAGCTCCTGCTGGCGGCCGCCCGACAGGACGACCTGGACATCCTTATCGCCTCCCGCGCGGTTCAGTTCCACCAGATGGGGGGATTGCGGAGCTGGTGGAACCGCTTCGGCGTATGGTGCATGAAGAAAAAAACCGGGTTCGATATCACCGACAGCCAGTCGGGGTTTCGCTACTACTCGGCGCGGCTCCTCCGTTCTCTGGAGATGGATGCCGTCGGGTATCACCTGGAGATGGAAATACTCATGAAAGCCTGGCGTGGTGGTTTTCGTATCGCCTCCCTCCCCGTGGCGGCCCGGGTGGCTGACGGCAGGGGGACCAGTCATTTCCGGCCGGTGCGGGACACCTGGAACATCTGCATGACCTTTCTTAGGTATTATTGAGAGTGTGACCCCCTATGCTGCAAAGCCTGAAAAACTATTCCACCGAAAAAATCGTTTCCCTCCTCCTCTCCCTGGGAGCTTCCTGCTCCAACGAGAACCTGGCCAGGATGACCCATCTCATGGAGCTGATCCCCCGGAAGGAGTCGTACAAGGAAAAGATCCGGTGGATCCGGCGGCTCATCCTGGAAAATCACCCCGCCATGGAGTTCCCCCGGCGAATTCTTCGGGATGTGCATCCCAACCAACGGGAAAAATGGATTACCAACCTGACGGTGAACCACCTCCTTTCGGGGACCAACAAGCGAAAAGCCTGGCAGGATAAGGAGGGGTACTATCCCCCTTCCACCGTGGTCATCAGCCTGACCATGAAGTGCAACCTTTCCTGCTACGGCTGCTATGCCGGCGACTACGAGAAGGAGCTGGAGCTGACCAACGACGAGGTGGATTCCGTCCTCACTCAGATGAAAGAGATGGGGGTCTACTTTGCGGTTATCTCCGGTGGCGAACCGTTCTTCAAGAAGGATCTCTTCGATATTTTCCGGAAGCACTCGGACATGGCCTTTTTAGTCTTCACCCATGGCGGACTCATAAACGAGGGGGTTGTGGCCCAGCTCGTGGAGGTGGGAAACGTCATGCCCGCTTTTTCCCTGGAAGGGTACGAGGCCGAAACCGATGAGCGTCGCGGTGCGGGGCATTTCCAAAAGGTGATGCGGGCCATGGATCTTCTCCGGGGTGCGGGGCTCACCTACTGCGGCTCCTTCACCCAGACCAGCCGGAACACAGGTGTCATCACCGACGGCCGGTATATGGACTTCCTCCTGGAGAAGGGGGTCTACGCCCTCTGGCTCTTTACCTACGTCCCCGTGGGGCGGGAGCCCGACCTGGAGTTGATGGCGACCCCGGAGCAGCGGGAGTTGCTTCGCTCCCGCATTGCCGAGTTCCGCGAAACCAAGCCGATGCTCTTCGTGGATTTCTGGAACGACGGCCCCATCATCGACGGCTGCATCGCCGGGGGGCGTAAATACTTCCATATCAATGCCAACGGTGACATCGAACCCTGCGTTTTCTGCCACATGGCGGTGGACAATATCCGTCGAAACTCCCTTAAGGAGGCGCTCCGCTCGCCACTGTTCACCAGAATTCGGGAAAAACAGGGAACGCATGAGAATCTCCTCCGTCCCTGCATGCTCCTGGACCATCCGGAAAACGGCAGGGAGTTTCTTGCCATGGAGGGGGTCTACCCCACTCATGGTGGCGCCGATGCGATCTTCACGGAACTGGCGCCGCAGATGGACGAGTATGCCGCACGATATGGCGAAATCGCCGATAAGGTTTGGGAGGATGAACTCTCACCCGGTCGCCCTCCCCGGCAATGACCCTCTACAGCGGACTGAGTCTGTTCATCATTAATCTTTTCACCCGCTTGGTACCGCGTCGGCTCTTCCCCCTCTTCGCCGCAGCCACGGGGTGGCTGGTCTATCTCTTCGTCCCCCTGCAGCGGCGCGGGATGCGGGAGAACCTTCGGACCGTGACCGGGCGAAGGTCGGTGGAACTGCTGGTTCTCAGCGCCTTTTACAAATATTCCCGGAACTGGGCCGACGTCATGCTGATGATCCGGTTGCGGGGGAACGAGCTCTTTGGTCTCATGGGAAATCGTTCCAGCAGCCGTCCCCTGGATGACGCACTGGCCGCCGGGACCGGGGCCATCCTGGTCTCTCCCCATCTGGGGAACTGGGAACTGGGGGGGCTGGGGCTGGCGGAGATGGGCTACGTGCAGAACATCATGACCTTTCGGGAGCCCGATGAAAAGGTCAACGATCTGCGGGAAAAGTTTCGGTCGGAGCGGGGAATCGGCATCATTTACGTGGACCGCAACGACACCTCCCCCCTGGCGATCATCCAGGCGGTGAATGCCCTGAGGAGAAACGAGATCGTGGTTCTCCTGGGGGAGCGGGACGGTTCGTCGCACACCATGCGGCTGGAATTTTTCGGGCGCCCCACGGAGATCCCGGTGGGGGCCGCCTACCTGGCTCTGGCCAGCGGCGCGCCGGTGATACCGGTTTTCGTCCCGTTGGAGGGGGACCGGTATGCCACCTACATGGAGGAGCCGATCTATTTCCGGGGCAAACAGGGCGATCACGCCGCAGCCATCCGGAAGGGGACGGAGCAGCTGCTTCGGGTCTTCGAACGGTATATCCGGCGCTACCCGGATCAGTGGTACAATTTTTTTTCCTACTGGCGAAACTAATCCATATAAAGAGGTACTCCCATGTCAGAATCATTGATAGAACCGGTCAAACAGCTCATCATCGACGCTCTCCGCATCGAGGGGATGACCACGGCGGATATCGACTCCGACGCTCCCCTCTTTGGGGAGGGGCTGGGGCTCGACTCCATCGACGCCCTGCAGCTGGTGGTGGCCATGGAGAAGGAGTACGGGGTGGTGGTTCCCGACGCAGCCACGGGGACAACGGTCTTCCAGTCTGTCCGGAGCATGGCGGCGCATATCGCGGAACATCGTAAATGAAAATTCTTTTTGTCGTCCCTGGCTGGCCCAAGGGGCGGCTCTGGGGAGAACTCGGCTTCAAGTTTCCCTCCCTTTCTCTGGCGGCCCTGGCGGCGGTGACCCCCGACTCCTTCCAGGTCGAGCTCCGGGACGAAAACATCGAGAAGCTGGAGCTGGACGCAGCAGTCGACCTGGTGGCCATCACCGCCATGACCCCCCAGGCGCCGAGGGCCTATGCCATTGCCGACGCCTTCCGACGGCGGGGGATTCCGGTGGTCATGGGGGGCTTTCACGCCAGCGTTCTACCCCATGAGGCGCTGGAGCATGTGGATTCGGTGGTGGTGGGGGAGGGGGAGAGTGCCTGGCCCCTGCTCCTGAGCGACTTCCGACAGGGGAAGATGGCGCCGCTCTACCGGAGCGACAAGCCGGCGGCCATGGCCGACATCCCCCGGGCGGGACGGTCCCTCTTCGCGGGGAAGCGGTACCTCCTCACCAATACTCTCCAGACGACCCGCGGCTGCCCCTTTGAGTGTGAATTCTGCTCAGTGACCGCTTTTTACGGCAGGAAATACCGTACCCGGCCGGTGGCGGGTGTCCTGGCTGAACTGGAGGAGCTTCGCCGTAAGAACTCCTTTGCCTTCTTCGTGGATGACAATCTTGTGGCCAACCGCTCCTATGCCCTGGAGCTCTTCACCGGGATGAAGGGGATGGGATTCAAATGGCTTTCCCATGCCCCCATCGATTTCGGCCGTGATCCGGAGCTCCTGCGGGCCGCCGGCGATTCCGGTTGCGTGGGGATGTTCGTCGGTTTCGAATCTCTGAATCAGGATACTCTGGCAGCCATGGGAAAGGTCACTAACCGGGCCACCTCCTACCTGAATGACGCCAAGGCGTTTCGTGACAACGGCATCGGTATCCTGGGCTCTTTCGTTCTCGGTTGCGATGGTGATACGCCGGATATTTTCCCGCAGATTCTCCGCTTTTGCGAGGAGGCGCGGCTGGAGTCGGCCATCTTCCCCATTCTGACCCCCTATCCGGGGACGGCGGTGAGACAGAGGTTGGAGGAAGAGGGGCGGATCATTTCCAACGCCTGGGAGGATTACGACATGGGGCATGTCAACTTCCTTCCCAGGGGAATGAGTGTTGCAGAGCTGCAGGACGGGCATGACTGGCTCAACCGCTCTTTTTACTCACTTGGCTCCATGTACCGCAGGCTCTTCAAGGCTCACCGGTCGGTGCAGGTTTTCGGTCCCATGAACTTCGGCTTCCGGAGCGCCATCCGGCGTTGTGCCAAGGTTTCCGTATGAACTGCTATATGTTTCCCGGCCAGCCTCTTTCCCGTTCCCGGGGGATCCCCCAGGACCATGATGGGGAACAGATTGCGGAACTCTGCCGGCGCCATGCCCTGTTCGATCCGGAGAGCTGGGAGTGGCTGACGCCGGATGGTACGGACAATGTGGCCCTGCAGCTACATGGGGTGGCCATGAGTCTGCATGGGGCGCGCACCCTGAAAAAGGGGGGAGTAACGCCGGGAATCGTCGCCGAGCATAGTATGGGAATCTACCCGGCAGCGGCCCTTTGTGGCTCCCTGGCGGAAGAGTCTGTTCTGGAGATCACCAGCAGGGGGGGGCGGGCCATGGCTGCCATGGGGAGTTCCCGGCACTACTCCCTGGGATGTGTGGTGGGTCTGACGGTGGAGCCGGTTACCGCGCTTGCGGAAAACCATGGGGTCTATCTGGCCAATGTCAACACCGACCGTCACTTTCTCCTCGCCGGTGAGCTGGACCCCATGAACGGCGCCATGGCGGAGGCCCTCGCCGTTGGCGCCTTCTCCGCCAACTCTTTTTCCTGCGACGCCCCGCTCCACACTCCCCTCATGGGAGAGCTGGAGGGGGAGTTGAGGGCGATTTTCTCCGACTACCGCTACCGCGATCCCCAGGTGCCGCTCATGAACCATGTGGACCAGTGCTGTCTTTGCGGCAGTGACCTGGCCGACTTCATGTACCGGGAACTTCTCCTCCCCGTGCAGTGGGAGCGCACCTACCGGGCGCTCCGGAGTGCGGGAGTCGATCATTTTTTCGAAGTGGGGCAGGGGGATTCACTGAAAAAATACAACCGCTGGCTTGAGAGCCGGTGGGAAGGAAGCTGATTCATGATCTGGCATGAGACCCCACTTACGGTGCGTTTTAACGAAGTGGACGCCTATCAGGTGGCCTGGCACGGGCACTTTGTCGCCTGGATGGAGGTGGGGCGCAATGACCTGGCGGGCCGATTCGACCTCAATGCCCAGCAGATCCGCACCGCCGGCTACCGGGCGCCGGTGGTGAATCTGGAACTCTCCTACAAGCGGCCGGCCCGGTTCAACGAGGAGCTGAGTGTCGGGACGGTTGCCCGCCGCACGGAGATCGCTACCCTTGAGTTTCTCACCCGGATCACCGGCGCCGACGGCGCCGTTATCGCTACCGGCAGGACCGTTCATGTCCTCACCGACGATGGGGGGACCCTCCTCTACCGGCTTCCACCCCTCATCGCCGGGCGTCTGGAGCGGATGTTTACTCATCTGGAGGGAGCGTGAGGCTCCTCCTCGTTTCAGCCAACCGGGAGCGGTCACCGTACCCGGTTTTTCCCATCGGACTCGCCTATCTGGCCGCTCCTCTGGCGGCTGCGGGGCACCATCTGGAGCTCATTGATCTCTGCTTCACGTCGGAGCCGACCCGGGAGCTGGCCGATGCCATCGTCCGTTACCGTCCTCACGCCATTTTGGTCTCCATCCGGAACGTGGACAACGTTACCTGGCCCGGCTCCCGCTCCTACCTGGAAGGGATACGTGAGGCGGTGACGATCTGCACGGGGGATGCGCCGGTTATTTTGGGGGGCTCCGGCTTCTCCCTCATGCCGGTGGAGTTGCTGGATTTCTTGGGTGGGGATATGGGAGTGGTGGGTGAGGGAGAAGAGGTCATCATCCCCCTGCTGGAGATCCTGGAACGGGGAGAGAGCCCTGCCGGGCTTCCCGGAGTACTGCTGCCGGGGGAGAGCTCCTGGCTTCCCCCTCTGCCGGTGCGGAATATCGGGGGGCCGGACCGGACCCTCTTTCCTCTTGCTCGCTACAGTCGTGAGGGGGGGATGGCCAACCTCCAGACCAAGCGGGGGTGCCCCTTCGGCTGTGTCTACTGCACCTATCCCCTCCTGGAAGGGAGTCGGGTCAGGCTCCGTCCGGTGGGGGAGGTCATGGCCGAGATCCGGGAACTGACGGAGCTCCGGGGGGTGGAGTACCTCTATTTCGTGGATGACATCTTCAACTACCCTCCCGACTATGCGCTGGAGCTTTGCCGGGCCATGGTGAGTGGAGGGGTGAAGGTCAACTGGTCCGCGTTTATCAATCCCCAGTTCGTCTCCCCCCAGCAGGTGGATGCCATGGTGGCGGCGGGATGCGACGCTCTGGAGTACGGCAGTGATTCCGGTTCCGCCGCCATGCTTCGTTCTCTGGGAAAGTCGTTCACCGTGGAGCAGATTCGGAGCGCCTCGGAACTCTGTCACCAGCGGGGAGTCGATTTTGCTCACTACATCCTCTTTGGCGGGCCCGGGGAGAGTGTGGCAACCATCGACGAGACCTTTGCCACCATGGACGAGGTGGATCCCACGGCGGTTATCGCCATGACCGGTATCCGGATCTTCCCGGGAACTCCTCTTCACGAACGGGCCATCGCCGACGGGATCATCGGGGAAAATACGTCGCTTCTGGAGCCGGCCTTCTACATTTCACCGCCGCTGCGCCATTCCCTGGCTGACCTGGTAACAGAGCGGGCACTGCTTCGACGTAACTGGGTTGCCCCCGGCCTGGAGATCAACATGAGCGATGCCATGCTGGAAGCGCTTCGCTCCTTTCCGGTGCGTGGTCCCCTCTGGAAACTGATGAAGCGGTTGGGACGGAACCGGGTTCGCCCCATGACACCCAGCTGATACCAACGAGGCATCCATGGAATTTTCAGATAAAATTGTCGTCGTTACCGGGGGGACCCGCGGCATCGGTCGGGCCATATCCCTCCACTTCGCCCGCCAGGGAGCAAAGGTTTTCGCCGCATTCCGGGAGAACGCCGAGGCCGCCTCGTCACTGGAGGCGGAAGCTGTCGGGCTCCCGGGGGGCGTCACCGCCGTTCAGGCCGATGTGGGGTGTTCCCAAGGGGCCATTGCTCTTCTGGATACGGCGGCACACGGAACCGGGGGGGTCGATATCCTGGTGAACAATGCCGGGATCATCCGGGATTGCTATCTGGCCATGATGTCGGAAGACGACTGGGATGCGGTGGTTCAAAACAACCTCAATCCCCTGTTCCATTGCTGCAAATGGGGAGTGCGGAAGATGATCGGCCGAAAAGGGTGCGCCATCGTCAACCTCTCGTCTATTTCGGCCCTCACCGGCGCCGGGGGGCAGTGCAACTATGCCGCCACCAAGGGAGGGATCATCAGCTTCACCAAGTCCCTGGCCCGGGAGGTGGGTCCCCTGGGAATCAGGGTCAATGCTGTGGCCCCCGGCCTCATCCAGACCGAGATGATCGCCGGGATGAAGCCCGATCAGGTAAAGAAGGTTATTTCCGGTGGCAGTATGGGGCGACTGGGTACGCCGGAAGAGGTGGCCGAAGCGGTGGCCTTCCTCGCCTCTCCCCGGGCCTCCTATATAAACGGTCACTGTCTCGTGGTGGATGGGGGAATCGTCTGATCCTGCAAAAACAGATTGTTTCCGGATGTCGTAACAGGTAAGATAGCACTAACTGTTTTATGCTTGTTTTGACCGGATCTGTAGACAATTTTTAGGTGCGCCTCATGCTTGAAACATCCATAGCCATAACAGGAATCGGCGTCTACTGCTCCGCAGGAAAGGATGTTCCGGCGTTCACTACGGCCCTGCGCCAGGGGCAAAGCGGTATCGGTCCGGTGGAGCTCTTCGATGTCTCCCCCTTTCCCTCTCGTATCGGGGGAGAAATTCGCGGTTATGACCCCCGCGATCGTTTCACCCGGAGGGAGGCGCTTCGCACCTCCCGGGCGGACCAGTTTGCCATCATCGCGGCAGGAGAGGCCCTGCGCAGTTCCGGGGTGCTGGCGGCCTACGATTCCTTTGACCTGGGGGTCTCCGTGGGGGGGGGCGCTGCCGGGATGCTTCACGGTGAGCAATGGCTCAAGGGGGTACTGGAAGGACGTCGAGTGGACCCGGCGCTTCTGGCGGGACTTCTCCCCGATCGGACGGCCACGGTCCTGGCTCATCGCTTTCAACTGGCGGGATATCAGGGGAGCGTCACCACGGCCTGTTCGTCGTCGGCCACGGCCATCGGTTGGGGCGCTGATCTGGTGGCTACGGGGAGGGTGAAGGCTACCCTCTGCGGGGGAACCGATGCCCTTTCGCTTCTCACCTATGCCGGGTTTAACTCTCTCCGGGTGGTTGACCCGAATCCCTGTGCTCCCTTTAGTCTGGGACGGGAGGGAATCACTCTGGGAGAAGGTTCCGCCTTCCTTGTCCTGGAGCGGGAAGAGCTGGCCCGGCGGCGCGGGGCGGTGGTTCTGGGGAGGATACTGGGATACGCCATGGCCGGCGAAGGGTACCACATGACCGCGCCCGAGCCCACCGGTTCCGAGGCTGCCCGGGTGATGAACTCTGCCCTGGAGTATGCCGGAATATCAGCCGGTTCCGTGGGGTGGGTCAATGCCCACGGCACCGGCACCCCGTTGAACGATGTGGTGGAGACCAAGGGGATGAAGCTTCTCTTCGGCGGTCGGGCGCCGGAGGTGCCGCTGGTTTCCACCAAGGGACTCACCGGTCACTGTCTCGGCGCTGCCGGGGCCATGGAGGCGCTGGCCACGATCATCGCCCTTCAGGAGGGGTTCATCCCGCAGACGCTCCATTTCCGGGGCGCCGACCCGGAGTGCGATCTGGATTACTGTCACGGGGGCCCCCGGGAGTCGGGTGCATCCATCGCCCTCTCCAACTCCTTTGCCTTTGGGGGAAACATTACAACTCTGGTGATGGGAAATGGTCGATAGTTCTGTTGTCATAACCGGCGTCGGTGCGGTCTCTTCCGCGGGAGTCGGGGTGGAACCGCTCATGGACGCCATCCGGAGCGGTCGCTGCTGTTTTCAACCGTTTCCCGAGGAAATCTTCTCCGGAGGGGGGGATGAATGGGCTCCCGCGTCGGCCTTCCGGGTTGCCGACTTCATGCCGCCGCTAAAGGCGCGTAAATTCGACCGCTGCAGCCAGTTCGCCATTGCCGCGGCGGGGATGGCGCTGAAGGACGCCTCAATTGTGGTGGGGGAGCTGGAGCCGACCCGGATCGGAATTGTGCTGGGGTGCGGCTTCGGCGGGATCACCAATTCCGCGGAGTTTCTGAAGGGGTACTTTTCCGGCGGCGCCGACGGTCTCATCCCCCTGTTGTTTCCCAATACTGTCCCCAATGCGGCCGCCAGTAATACCTCCATGGAATACCGGCTCAAGGGGCCCAACGTCACCATGGTTCAGCGGTTCTGTTCGGCGGAGTCGGCCCTCCTTCTGGCGCAACGTTTTCTGGAGGAAGAGCGGGCCGATGTCATGCTTGTGGGGGGGGTGGACGAGATCATCCCCATCATCCTCAAGGGATTCCGGGCGCTTGGCCAACTGCGCACTGGCGGGGCCGGTGGGAGATTCGGCGAAGGGGCCGGGATACTGGTTCTGGAGCGTGGTGGTCATGCGGCCCGTCGCGGCGCCCGGGTCCGGGGACGTCTGAAGGGAGTCCGGACGATCGGTCTCCTTCCCCCGGGACGGGAAGATGAAGGAGTCCATCGGCTCCTGGCCGGATTCCCCCAGCCGGAACTCCTCTCCCTTTCCGGAGTCGCCCCGGAGTGTGGGAAGTTGGCCGGGCTCTTCCCCGGAGTCCCCCGCCTGGACTCCGGGGCACTCCTGGGGCGCTCCCTTGCCATGGGAGGAATCGCCCTGACGGCGCATCTTCTGACTCTGCACCCCGGGGGGCGCGGCATTCATCTGGCGGCTTCTCCCGAGGGGCCCTGGTTTGCCGTAGCCCTGGAAGGGGGGGATTCCCCGCCGTGATCGATCCTGCCCAACGTCTTCCCCATCGTAATCCGTTCCTCTTTCTTGACCGTGTCACCACCCTGGAGCCGGGCGTCCGTGGTGAGGCCATCGCTCTGGTGTCTCACCTTCCCGGCGCCTCCCCGCTGCTTCTTGTGGAGGCCATGGCTCAGCTTGCAGGAGTGGTGGCCATTGAGCAGGAGGGGGAGATCGGTTCCCTGGCAGCCATCGACCGGGCGGAATTTCTTGCACCGGTGTCGCCAGGGGATTGCCTGTTTATCTCCATGCGGATAATCAAGAGGTTCGGCCGTCTCATTCTCTGCCAGGGCGAGATTACCTCTGCAGGGGAAACGGTGGCCACGGCCACTCTGACTCTGGGGGTGGGCGCCCCGTGAACCGACATACGGTTTTCTCCGTGCCTCCGTGCCTCCGTGGTTTAACTGTCGTTCTCCTGTTTCTCTGTATGGTTTCCGTCGCAACAACCGCCGTTGCTGAACCGCTTACCCCCTTGGAGGGGCTGGAACTCCTCCGCCGGGGCTTTGCGGGGATGACCGACTTTACCGCGGAGATAACCCAGGAGAAACAGCTTTCGATCATGAAAAAGAAGCTGACCTCCACCGGCCGAGTCCGGTTTCGGCGTCCCGGAACCTTTTTCATGGAGATCTTTTCCCCCTATCCCAGCCGTCTCCTCCTGGAGAACAGCGATCTGACGATCTTCTATCCGGCCGCGAAAAACAGACAAAAAATTCCGCTTCCCGCCGAAGAGGGGCTTGGGCAATGGTTCGCCTACCTGGACAACCCCATTACCACCCTTCCCGAGGGGTTGCAACTGCAGGCCGAACGCCACGGGGAAAACTGCACACTCAGGATTTTACCCCAGGGAAAGCAGGGAATACGGGAGTTGACCCTCCTCTTCCTGGATGACGGACGGATCAAAAAGCTTGTCATTCAGGAGCAGAACGGGGACCGCAACAGCATCACCTTCCGGAACATGAAGAAAAACGTGGGGCTCACGGAGAAGGAGTTCCGCCTGGAATGAAGCATCGTCTACTTGCCTGCCTCAATGCTGCCATCATCGCCCACCTTACCTGGATCTGGCGGGTATCCGTCCGCTCACCCCGGCAGTTCCTCCTGGGGACACTCCTGCTTCTGGTCCCGGCTCTCTGGGGGGTGACGACCACCCGTTTCGAGTTCGATATCTTCCGGCTCTTCCCCGCGGAAAAAGGGGCGCTTCGGCTCTTCCTTGACTCCCTGGAGTGGACAGGGAGCGGTCAGGAAGCGTTCTTTGTTCTGGAAGGGGAGAAGGAGAAGCTGATCCCGGCGGCTGCGGAATTCGCCGGCAAACTCTCTGCTCTCAAGGTGGACGGAAGCCCGGCTTTCAAGAAGGTGATCTGGCGGACGATGGATCCGGCTGAGGCTCAACCCTTTGCCGCCTTCATCGGCTATGCCGCCACCCGCCCTGAACTTTTCCTCACTCCACCCGACCTGGCGGAACTGAAAGCACGGCTCACCCCCCGGGGGATGGACGGTGCGCTTCGGCGCGCCACTACCGAGTTGGCAGGGGAGGGGGGGATGGTCTCCCGGGATCTCATTGTCGCCGATCCCCTGGGAATTCGGGAGATGATTCTCCCCCGCCTCCGACAGGGAAGCCGGACCCTGGATCTGGACAGCTCCTCTCCCTATTTTCTTTCCCGGGACGGCCGGGTCCTGGTCATCATCGCACAGCCGGCCAGGCCGGTGCAGGAGATGGCCTTTGCCCGGAAGCTGGTGGCCGGAATTAATGGTGCTCGTGCCGGCGCCACGGTGCATATCTCCTGCGCCGGCGCCCATCTGAGCGCGGTCATTGATGAGTCGAGCATGAAGGGGAATATCGTCTCCTGCATCGTCTCCTCCCTGATCGTGGTTCTGGGGATCTTCTATTTCACCTACCGACGGCTCCTCCCCACGCTCCTCATTCCGGTGATCATCTCCTGCGGCGTCTTCCTCGCGCTGGGGACGGCCGGGCTCTTTCTCCCCTCCATTCATATCATCTCCTTTGCCTTCACCGCCCTCATCATTGGTCTCGGCACCGACTACTCCATCCATATCTACGACCGGTTTTATGGGGAGCGGGCTGCGGGGGTCGATCCGGTGGAGGCGCTCCGGTTGGCCATCGTTGACACCGGTTACGGGGTCTTCACTGCAGCCTTCACCACCGCCGTGCCGTTTTTGGCACTCACCATCTCCGACGTCCGGGCTCTCTTCGAGCTGGGGCTACTCGTGGGACTGGGGGTGCTTTTCTCGCTCTATGCCACCTATTTCTTTTTGCCGCCACTCCTCCTCTTCATGGAGAGGCGTTTTCCGTTCTCCCTCTACCATCCTCTCCCCACCTTCGGCTTGGGTGGACTCTGGGACCGTTGTCTTCGGTCCCGGCGGTGGATCGCGGTGGTCACCACCCTGCTGATCGTGGTTTTTCTGGCGGCGGCAACCAGGATCGGATTCGAGGGGGATCTGAAAAAGCTCCAGCCCCGGCAGTCGGAGGCGATGCTGACCCAGGAAAAGATCGAACAGCACCTGAACTTGAGCCCCAAGTCGCTGATGGTGGCGGTGGAGGGAACCGATCTCAACGAGGTCATGAGCAAGGGGGCCAAGGTAGATACCCTGGCGGAACGGTACCGGCGGGAGGGGGAGCTTGTCGCCTACTCTTCCCTGGGGCAGATTCTCAATGGACCCCAGCGGCAGCGGGAGATGACGATCCAGCTGGCGACGACCCTGGGAGGAAGCGATCTGTCAGGGAAACTTCGCACCGTCCTGGAGCGGAGCGGGTTCGATCCTGCCCCCTTTGCACCGGCGTTGGTCGGGGTCGCAGCACTGGCCGAACCCCGAACCGGCGGGGCGGAAGAGGCGGTGAGGATGCTCTCCGCCTCGCCGCTGAAGGGGATAGTGGAGCGGCATCTGGTCAAGCATGATGGTGTCTGGCGGCTCCTCAGCCATCTTTCCTACCGGGGGAAGGAGTTTCATCGGGAGCGGTTCCTTGAGGAGTTGGCGATACAGGTTCCCGGCGCGAGGGTAACAGGGATAGACCTGGTGGGTGAGCAGCTCTCCGCGTCGGTGCGGCGGAGTTTCGGCTGGAGCTTTCTCCTGGGGGGAATCCTCGTGCTCTTCCTCCTGATGTCCCATTTTGATACGCGTGCCGGGATCTATGCCTCGCTCTTTCCGGTACTTGCCGGAGGTATTGCCATGCTGGGGCTCATGGTTCTCACCGGGATGAAAATTAATTTCATGAATTCCATGGTGGTTGTCACCATCCTGGGGATGGGGAGCGATTACGGGCTCCATATCTTCCACCGGGCCGGAATCGTCGGACCGAAACAGCGGGATCAGTTTATCCAGGCGGGGCGGGCGGTGTTCCTTTCGGCTCTTACCACGGTTGCCGGGTTTGGCTCCCTGGCCTTCACCGATTACGGCGCCATGTCTTCCATCGGTTGGGCCACCAACTACGGCGTTATTGCCACAGTCATTTTTTCCCTGGTCTCCCTGCCGGCGCTCCTGGCGTTTCGTGGTCACTCTCATGGTAACTGATATTCCCCCTCCCTCCGGCACACTCCGGCCCCGTCTCCTGCTTGTCTACCCGGCGACAGTCAAGCTGGGTTGGGTGAGACGGTTCCAACTCCCCTCCCTGTCGCTTCAGCAGGTGGCTGCTGTCGTTCCGGCTTCCTGGGAGGTGACCCTGGTGGACGAGGTGCATGAAGATATTCCCTGGGACCGATCGTACGATCTGGTGGGAATCACCGCCATGTCCCATCAAGCGACCCGGGCCTACGAGATTGCCGACCGGTTTCGGGCCTGGGGGATTCCGGTGGTTATGGGGGGGATTCACCCCTCGGTCCTTCCGGAGGAGGCGTTGACCCATGCCGATTCGGTTGTCGTCGGTGAGGCGGAGCCGGTTATGGAGCGGCTGTTGAACGATTGCCGGGGCGGACAGCTGCAACCGATCTACCGCTCTTCACCCCCCAGTGACGATCTGCTCACCGTCCCCTGGCCCCGGCGGGAACTCCTGGCCGGGAAACGGTATCTTACCACCCAGACGATTCAGGCCAGCCGCGGCTGTCCCTACGACTGCCCCTTCTGCACGGTTACCCCCTACTTCGGCCGAAGTTTCCGCTACCGGGACCCGGATGACATTCTGGCGGAGCTCCGTTCCTTCAGTGGTCGGCTCACGATCTTTCTGGACGACAACATTTTGGGGGACCCGGAGCGGGCTCGCCCGATTCTCAAGGGGATGGTGGGAATGGGACTCAAATGGGGGGGGCAGGCCAACCTCCGTTTTGCCGAAGATCCTGAACTGGTCCGGTTGGTGGCCGCTTCGGGGTGCATCGGGATTTTCGTGGGGATTGAGACCGCAACCGGTTCCTATGCCAACCTCCCCAAGAACAGTGGCGGCTCTTCTCCCGCACAGCTGATCCGGCGGGTACGGGACGCGGGAATCGTCCTGGAGGCGTCCCTCATCTTCGGTTTTGACGATCACGACGAGAGCATCTTTGATCGGACACTTCGTTTTCTGGATGAATGTTCTCCCGGTGTCGCCACCTTCAACGTCCTCACTCCCTATCCCGGAACGGCGCTCTTCACGCAGTTTCAGGAGGAGGGGCGGATACTGCACCAGGATTGGAGCCGGTACGATCACTCCCAGGTGGTCTTCCAGCCCAAGCTCATGACCCCGGACCGTCTCCATCGGGGGTGGCTGGAGGTCCGCCGGGAGGTGTACCGCTGGCCGGCCATCTTTTCTCGCGTACTTTCCTCTCCCAGGGGGCGGTTCACTACACTGGCTTATAATCTGCTGCGCCGTGGGGGAAATCTCTCTGCTGCCGACCTGGCCATCCTGGCGGCTCATGACCTGTCCGGGACCGGTTCAGGAGGGAGTTCTTCGTGATCACTATTCTCAACTTTTCACAGCGGGCGGAGGGGATCAACGACAGGATTTGCGCGGAATTGCTGGCAGGATTTACCGCACGGGGAATTCATCCCCGCTACATCAAGGCTCGCGACCTGACGATCGGCTTTTGCAACAACTGCCGAAGCTGTATGCAGGCGGCCGGAGACGAGTTGGGAGAGTGCCATCTGCCGGACGATATGAAGGGACTCCTGGAGAGTATATTGAAATCCCGTTGCCTCATTGTCTCGGCTCCCATCAACTGTTACGATCTCCCGGCGCTGCTTCGGGTGATTCTGGAGCGAATGAGCGTCTTCTGCCACTGGCCCGACGACAACTACTCCCCTGCCGTACGGAAAATGCCCAATGAGATCAAGGGGGTTTTGATTACTACCAGCGCCCTCCCCGGAATCATGGTCCCCCTTCTAACCCGGGCGAGAAAGAGTTTCAGGCTCTTTGCCCGCCCCCTAAGAGTCACGAAGATCGACTATTATCATCTGGGGTTCAAGGGACGAAAGGCAGACATGATCTATGCGGAGAATGATCGCCGCATCGTTGGAAAGATCATTGCCTCACTTGCATGATGAACCGCCGAGGCGCTCTGTTTTTTCCAGCTACTGAGGTTTTGGTTTAAGGTCCTTGACCACGGTCCCCTTAACCTTGAAAATATAACCGTTGAGTACATACGCCCAGAACCACTGTTCTTCTATGACCGGATTGAGCAGCCGGTCCCCCTGCTTGCTTTGGAGTGCCTCATCGTAGGCTTTCTGAAACCTGTCATTCTGATTGATGGGAATAATATTAAAGAGCATGATTCCCACAGAGCTTCCCTCACCTTCTCCCATCACCTGATAATCTTTTCCTTCAACTTCTCCCGGCATGACGGCATTCATTCTTACCGGGACCGATGAGCAGGCAGACAGTAGAACACCAAGGCTGACGACGGCTAGCATCTTTCTCATCTCTCTTCTCCTTTTGGGAACTGTTATCGTTTTCAGTTCAGTAGAGCTTCCGGATGAAGTCGGCGATGTTCTCGCCGCAACTCTTTGCCTGATGCGGAAAGAGATCGTCAAAACTTTCCATGGTAGCCACTCCCTTGTAACCGGTCTCCTGATCCTCGAAGTTCGCCAGTTCTTTCCCTGATTGGGCGTCGACCATGCGTCCCTTTATTTTCAGATATGTCTTCCCGGCGCCGAAACCGACCCAGAACCTGAGTGCGCGGCTGCCACCGTTGAACTCCGTAAAGCTTCCTTCCTGTATGACCGTGTTTCCCTTGGCTTCTCCACCCCTCTGGATGTTCTTGAACAGTTTACGGATCTTTAGTTCCGCAGAGCCCCAGAAGTACGACCAACAAGAGTAATTTTTGCATAAATCCTCCTTTGATTTTGTAAATTATAGCGCAGCAATAGTCAAGATGCACGCAGTTACTTTTTCATAGCTGCCGGTCGGGGGAAAATGTTTCAGAATAATTGTGAAATACCCACCAGGAAATGGCTGGAATTCAGTGGTTCATTGGGTGTACCGGTGCCGGCGTTGGAGATATGGTGATAGCGGTACTCTCCCACCATTGCCAGGTCCGGCCGGATGAGGTACTGGAGGCCGGTTCCCCCCTGATAGGAGAAGTTGAGGCTGGTCCCCATGGTGGGAAGATTTAGATTGGTGTAGACAACACCTCCGCCGGCAAAGGCGTAGGGAAGCCAGGGGCCCAGTGAGGTGAATTTCCAGCTCCCGAGGAAATACGCCCCGGTTATTATCGCGGTTTTAGGATCCATCACCAGGTGGAGAGGTAGTTCAGTCAGGAGTTCGTGACGTCCCTGGTACCAGGAGCCGACGCCGACCTCGTCGGAGAGAAACCAACCGAAACGGCCGATGAGATCCACCGTCTGCACCTGGGTCCGGGTATCACCGAAACCGCGATGGGTGATGCCGTACCCACTGAGGATGGCCAACTCGCTCTTGGCTGAAGCGGCGGTTTCCGCCGCTTCAGTCGAGGATACGGTGACGAACAGCAACCATGCGGCCCAGAGGCTCCTGCCGAGATATCCACGTTTCATGCTCCGCCCTCCCCTTCCTTCTTCCTATTTTTACGGTGAATCAAAAGTGTACCTGATTATTACCAATCTGCGGCTACCTGAATCTCCCTCCCCTTCAAGGGGGAGGAACGAAAAAAGCCGGAGATTAGTACCAATCAGAAAAGTGTATGCCGCGTAATCTATCCGGTTTCGCTGAGGAAAGCAAACGGAAAGGGGTGGTCATGGCCTCATGCCTATCCGGCGACCGGGGCGGAATGAGTCGACTACGCTGACAGTGGCAGTGGTTTAGTTTTAATTCGCTTGATAATTAATAAATTTTACATTACTGTTTGCTAAATAAATTAGATTGCATTTATTGCTAATCCGGCAATGACGATCGGTAGGGGGACGGCGCACCGTACCCCTACCGACAATAACAAATAAGGAGTAATAATCATGAGACGCCACATCCTGTTATTGACCTTCCCCCTGTTGATCGTACTCCTGGCTGGCTGCGCCGGGAAGATAACCCCCTGTAACTCGTACGAAGACAATCCGCAGCATCACTATCTCCGCGGCATGGAGTCCCTGGAGATCGGCAAGCTCGACGATGCCCAGAGCTCGTTTGATCGCGCTATCAGCTGCAACGAAAAGTTCGGTCCCGGCTTCGCGGGACTGGCCATCGTTGCCGCCGAAAAGGGGGGAACTGCGACCGATACCGGTTCCCGTACTTTCCAGGTCGAACGGGCCAGGGAAAATCTTGCCAGATCAAAAAAGCAGGCTGAAAGCGCCGAGCAGAGATTCGACTACCAGATGGCTCGTCTCAGGATCTCCCCGCTGCTCAAGGAAAAGAAGTGGCTGGTTACGGCGGAAAATGCCAGTGACGATGCTCAAAAGCTGAAGGTGGACGAGGCGAAGCTGCTTTACTACCGGGGGAAAGAAGCCGCACCATATTTCTTGGGGTTGGCCTATCTGGAAGCGCTGGAATTTCCCAAGGCCAGGGAACAGTTTGAACAGGTTCTCGGCTCCAGGCGGGAAGGGAAATGGCAAGAAAGGGCCGACCGGGGTTGGAAACGGGTAGACCGGATACTTCGGGCCATGGCGGGTATGACCGTGGGAGATGTGGGCAAGAAGATCGCCGTGAAGGGTAGCGTCAGTCGGGGAGAGCTGGCGGCACTGTTCGTCGACGAGTTGACGATTGATAAACTATTTGCCGGCCGGATCCCCATAGCCCCCCAGGCGGCTAAGTTGCAGGCGGAATTTACTCCCGCGGATCTGGTCGATTACCCGTTCAGGGGAGAAATTCTCACTCTGATGAAGTGGAAGGTCAGGGGGATGGAGCCCCGATATGACTCAACCTCCCAGGCGTACCTCTTCAAACCGACCGAACCGGTCAGTCGGGGAGAACTGGCATTGACCCTGGAAGACCTGCTGATCAAGCTAACCGGAAATGAGAAACTTGCTACCGCCTATTTGGGACAGGAGAAGTCACCGTTCCCTGATGTCCGGTCGACATCTCACTACTACAATGCGGTCATGAACATGACAACCCGGGGGATCATGGTGGGGGAGCTTTCCGGCGAGTTCCGTGCAAACGACCCGGTTGACGGCGCCGATGCGCTGCTGGCCATCAGGATGCTCCAGCAAAAGAAGAATATTCATTGAACTCAAAAACGGTATTTACACCACAGAGTCATAGAGAGCACAGAGAAATCATTGAAAAAAGTTGGACACCTTTTCATTTAGAGTATGAAGTCAAGGTCGAGAACGAAGATTCCGTAAACGTAAGTATTGCATGCGCTTTACCTCTGTGATCTCTGTGACTCTGTGGTGAACTGCTTTTTCAAGGTTGAAGGGAACCGCCGTCAATGGCCCCACTCATTGCAAACGTAAAGGAGAGTAAATCATGAAAAGAGTTATCGTCATCGGCGTCCTGCTTGCCTGCTCCCTTCTAACCGGTTCCGCCTTGCCGTGGAGGGAACCACGATAAAGCTTGATGAAACGTTCACCAAGGCCAACGAATGGTTGCAAAAAAACAATCTTCAGCTCACCGGCAGCCCCACCATGCGCAATGACGAAGCCGCCTTTGAGCAGGAGACTCTTCTCTTTTACGGTGAGGGGTACGGTAATCCGGCGCATACCAATGCGGCCCAGCGGGAAGGGATGGCCAAGCGGGCCGCAGTGGTCACCGCCCAGCGGGCAGTGGCCGAATACCTGGAAGGGTTTGCCATAGTCGGCGCCACCGAGGTCGATCAGGGGATCATCGTCAGGGACCATATCAAAACGGCGGTGGCTTCATTCATCAAGGGGGTTCAGGTGGTTTTCGAGGATTACAACAGAGAGAAGGAGACCGCCATCGCCATCATCAAGATCGGACTGCACGGCCCCAAGGGATTCGGAACCTACCTCTATGAGAGGATCAACACCGATCCTGTTCTGAAAAAGGCGGTGACCACCGACAAACCGGCATTTAAACCTCCCCCGGTGGCGGCGGAGGAAGCCGGGGTTGTGCCGGCGATGCTGGATCACCCCTATGATGGGCTCATTATCGACGCCACCGAGCAGGATTTCCGACCGGCCCTGATCAATCGGATCTTTACCGTCAAGGGGGAGGTCCTTTATGACCCGGCCAAAGTGAGTCAGAAGGTGTTGGTGGAGCAGGGGTGCGGCGAATACACCAATAGTCAGGATAAGGCCAGGGCGGCTCTGGCCGTGCGGGGGGTGACTAACCCGCTCCTTCTTAAGGCGTCCGGGGCAAACAACCGCTCCGATCTTCAAGTCAGTGATGAAGACGCCATCAAGGTTTTTACCGCAAATCAGAAGGGTAATTTTCTCGGCGACGCCAAGGTGGCGTTTGTCCTGAAATAAGGGGATGAGATACCTGCTGCTTCTCCTCCTGTTTCTGCCGTCGGCCGGTTGCGCTCCAACCCTCAAGCTGGAGCAGCACACGCGACCGGTCACGGAGATCGCCGACAACGATTTACCCCGGATCGTCGCGATTCTTCCCTTTGACAACGGTAGCCGGGAGGAGGGAAGTGAAACCATGGTGCGGCGAGCTGTCGCCAATCATTTCAGCGCCAAGGCGTATGGGGAGATGAAGCTTCCGGTGGTGGACGAGAAGCTTCTCCGGTTCCGGCAGGCATCGGGGAAGAGGATTGCCGACGCCACCCCTCAGGAATTGGCCCAGGCCTTGGGGTGCGACGGTCTGCTCTTCGGCCGGATAACCGAGTTTAAGTGGCTTTATGCGGGGGTCTATTCCCAAATAGGGGTGGAGGCGGAGATTTGGATGATCAACGCCCGCAACGGGAAAGAGCTCTTTCGCCTGAAAAAAGCGGTGCGCTACCATGAGGGGGGGATACCCCTTAGCCCCCTTTCCGCTGTCGTAACCGTTGTCTCCACGGCGCTGAATCTGCGTGACATCCAGCGGGTCCGGTTGGTGAACGAACTTGCCTACGAATTCATGAAAGAGGTGCCCACGCCGGAGACGGCTCAGGTTGACGTCGCGCCGACCATTCGTGAGGTGCTTACCAATGCCTTGGATGGTCCCTTCGGCAGGCGGCGGGTGATCAGAGTCGGTCTTCAGGGGGAACCGGGGATGATAGCCTCCTTTGATATTGGCTCATTCCGGAAGGGGGTACCCCTGCGGGAGCGGGAACCGGGCCTATATGCCGGAGAGTACGTCGTACTCCCCGGTGACGCAACCGCGGAGATGCCTCTCTCCGTCACGTTGGCTCGCCCCGGCGGTGGGGAGGCGGTCTGGGGTGACCTGGGAGAGTACGTCACCATCGACACTCAGTCGCCCCCGCCGGTTCAAGGACTCCGGGTGAAGGGGTATGCCGACCGGATCGAGCTGACCTGGGAGGGGGTTAAGGATGTCCCTGACCTGAAGGGGTATCGGCTCCTCCGGAGTGAATCTCCACTCTCCGGGTACGTGGAATTGGTTTTGACGGAAATGACGGCGTTCACCGACGTCACGGCCAGGCAAGGAGAGTTTTATTATTACCGGGTGATCCCTGTTGACCGGGCAGGGAATGAGCCGGAAGTTGCCGATTCTGTCCGCTGCGCCCTGCGAGCCGTGGAATCCCGTCCCCTCGCCGGAGAACTGAAGGGAGACCTGACCCTGGACGGAGACTATTTTGTGGGGGAGACGGTGATTGTTCCCTGCGGCGTAACTTTGACCATCGCCGACGGATCACGGCTTCTCTTTGCACCGGACACGGGGTTGATCGTCAGGGGAGCGCTGTCGGTACAAGGTGGAGAGAGTCCGGTGGAGTTTGTGCCGACAGCGGAAGGGAGCTGGGAGGGGATTACGCTGAATGGCGGAACGGTGGCCATGAAGAGGTTCCGTCTGCGGGATGCCGCCGTGGGGATTACCTTCAGGGATGTGGAAGGGGAGGTTGAAGGGGGGAGTATTACCGGCTGTGGTATCGGGATGCTCCTGACGGGAAGCAGGCCTTTGACGCTAAGAAACATGATCGTCTCCGGTTCCACCGTGGGTGTCAGGTTCACCGGGAGCGCGGCCCGGCTCGTGGGGAGCACGATCATTCAGAATGGTGATGGTGTGGCGGTGGAGGGGTTTTCCGGGGAGTTGCGGGATAACACTCTTCGTGACAACAAGCGGAACGTGACGAGCGACAAATTCATTACCATCGGCCCCAACTGGTTCGGCTCCATCCGGCGGGACGAACTGGGGCTGGATCCCACCGTAGCCGTGGAACTGGTCCATGACGCCCCGTTCCCGGAAGGCAAGCCGGCGCCGCCGGTGGACGACCCCTATCTACGCCTCACAGCCCAGGAGCGGCAGATAAAGGGGACCGAATTGGTTATTCAGGCGGGGGTCTTCTTCCGCCAAGCCAACTACGGCCATGCCGCCATTCTTTTGGACGAGGCGCGCAAGGCGGCGCCCACCGCCGAGATCTATTATTTCCTGGGGATCTGTTACCAGCAGATGAAGGAGCCGGAGCGGGGGGTGATCCTGCTGCGTGAAGGGACGGGTAAGTTTCCCCAGGATCCCCTCCTCTGGAAATCCCTGGGACTGCTCTTGATCGACCGGGAAAAGTCCGAAGAGGCTCGCGCCGCCCTGGACGAAGCGCTCCGTCTCCACCCGGAGGATCGCCAAGCCCGGTTCCTGCGTGACCGGCTGGGACCGTAGGGCGTCACACGCTATCAGGTCGTTACGACAAAGAACAGGGAGATAACGATGAAGATCCTGTTGCAGAGCTGGATGATACTGTTGACGCTCTTTATTGGGGCGACGGCATCGGCGGCGCCGGTGGTGCTGTTGACGGAGCGGGAGGCGGCCATCCCCTCAGGGAGGCACAAGATCAGGGTCACCATCACCGATGATAAGGGGGGATTCACTCAGGAGACCTTCGTGATGAAAGTCCCGTGACCGGATGAGGTGCGTCATGATCAACTCAACGATTCCACTATTGATGCTGATGGTTATCGTATCTGTTGCTCCCCGGTCAACCGAGGCCAAGACCCTCGTCCTGGAAGGGGAGCTGGAGAGTGACATCAAGTTGACGCAACAGGTTCGCTTTACGGTGGACAAGCCGCTTACTTCCCACTCGTTCCGCTTCGCACTGCCGACTTCCTTTGCTAACAGGGCCGTATCCCAGGATACACGGGAGTTGGCGGTCAGCTACTCCCCCCGCCCGGAGCGGGAAGAGGTTGACGTGGACAAGTTCGGCAACCATTACAAAAAGGCATACTGGAAGGAGTTGACGGCGGACGCCCGGATCACCATTCGGTATCGGAGCCGAGTCAAGGTGACCCTTTCCGCCATGGAGAGCAAGGCGCCGTTTCCGCTGCCGGAAGTTTCTCCTGCCGATGAGCAGTTTCTTCAGGCGACCGGGGAGGTGCAAAGCGGTGATCCGGAAATCCGCGCCATCGCCGGGAACCTGACCCAGGATAGCGCCACCGAATACGACGCGGTCACTGCCCTCCTGACCCATGTGGCCGATACGATCAGATACGCTTACAATCCGCCCCAGTATGATGCGCTCTACACTCTCAGGGCCGGTAGCGGGAACTGCCAGAACCTGGCCCACTACAGCCTGGCGCTCCTCCGGGCGTCGGGCATTCCGGCCCGCATTGTCGGCGGGATCAGCCTCAGCGAGCCGTGGCAGATTGCCATGGAAAACGGGCAATCCTGGGTTCAGCGGATGGGGCAGGGGGGGCACGCCTGGATAGAGGTCTATTTTCCTGATCTGGGGTGGCTTTCCTATGATCCGCTCTACTCCCGGCAGTTTACTCCGACCCGGCATATAAAGCAGACTCATGGTCTTGATGCCGGCGACATCAATGATTCCTGGTCGTCTGCACCGACTCACCCCGAATACAGTGAAACCGTAACGGCGGAGTTCCAGGATGACCGGATAAACGTCAGGGTTGCCGCCTCCTCCACCGCGCCGCGCAGTTACCTCCTGAGTAACCGGTTTCTGGCCAAGGGCCCCCAGTCGCCGGGAGAAGCGAGACCAGGGGGCGTTCACCCCGAGGCGCCGGCGGGACCGTCGCCACTCCCTCCATCCTGGAAAAAACCGGAACCGAAACCACCGGCCATGAAGCCGTTCCCCGTGAAACCGTCAACCGGGGGGACCATCGAATTCGGCAATATGGAGTTTCCGAACCTGGTGGACGCCTATCGCATGGTGGGAAATGAAGGGCGAAAGATCATGGACAAGGAGACCTCCGAGTACGCTACCTCCCGGCAGATCTACGCCCAGGCTTTCACTACGCCGGAGATCATGGAGCTGGAAAAGATTTCGCTGGCCATGCGAAAGTTCGGCGGTGACGGGACCATCTACGTGGATGTCGTGGCGGATGATAACGGTAAACCGGGCATGGCAGGAGTCCGTTCCACTCCGATCTTCGTTGAGACCATCACCCGTAAACCGGGTTATTACTGGGTCGATTTTTCCTTCCCCAAGGATTCGGGGCTCCATCTGATGCGGGAGAAATACTGGATCGTACTTCGCCACTCCGGCGAAACCGTCATGAACTGGTTTTTTACTCCCGGCAAACCGTATGGCGGCAGCGACGACACCCGTTCCACTGCCAAGGGGTATCTGTGGGAGGATATGCTCAACTACGATTTCGTCTTCAAGGTGACGGGAAAGCCTACGGGCTCGAAGAGCCCCAAGACCCCGTCTTTATAACGCAGAGGACGGAGGGCGCGCAGAGGAAAACCTGTAGGTAAACGAGGGGGAACATCATGTCATGGAAACCGGGTCACACGGGTGTCTGTCGTTGTCTCATGGCGCTGCTCACGCTGCTTCTTGCGTTGCCGTTTTCCAGTGTCGCCAAAGAGCCATCCAAGACGGTTCGGAAACCACCGACAGCCGTGGCGGATACCGTCTGTGAGCTTCCCCTCGGGGGGCAACATTTTACCGCGTCGGAAGTGGAGCACGGAACCTTTGCCATTGATCTCAGCGTGGCGTACACCACCGACCAGATCGCCCAGATCGAGAGTAATGTCAAGGCGTGTCAAAGTCTGATCTCCAGTCGTCTTCTCGGTTTTCAGGACAGAGGCTCCATTCTGATTCGTGACAAGGCGTCCATGGAAGGAATGCGCAATATTAAGGACCAGATTGACATCCTGAAGACGCTGGAGTCGGAAAAAAATGATATCAGGAACACTCTCGGCAACGATCTGGCGCAGGTAAGCCTGAAAGGATTGTATGCTGTCGTCCTTGAGGCGGACTTGAAAACCCCCCGTGACCAATTGCTGGACAAGGCGAAAAAACTGATTGCCCCCAAGGCGGTTCAAGATCTCCGGGGAGTGGCGATCAGCTCCGTATCGGTTGTGGAGGAGAGCCGATCGGTGTTCGACAGGGTGGTGGCCGAGACCTCGGGAGAAATGGATGTGGAGGTTGTCGCCTTTGAGGATCGTAAATCCTTTCTTGGTAAAGCACAGCTTCTGTATGTGGCGGTGGTGCGGGTCAATCCCCTTTTCGGCGGCATCAGACACGATGGGGCCGGCGTCAGCCTGACCAGGGGGTTCGTGGCGGATCTCCTCTCCCTCAAGAATAACTCCTCATTTTTCAGACAGGATCTCGCCAAATACACCAGCCCCACCTATGCGACGGAAAAAACACGATCGTTGGAAGAGATTGTTGCGGTCTGGCAAAACGTGATCCAGCAGGGAAACGCCCAAGCGAACAAGAAAAGTGGCGAACTGTTGGCTCAGCTTGCCCGGAGGATCAAGGAGAAGGACGACGAGATAAAGCTTACGACCCGCAAGATTGAGGATATGCGACGCAAACTTGGCGAATACTACGATCAGACCGGCTACCGGTGCGACCTTGTGGCCGAGGAGTGTCTGGACAGGGCGATAGCACATATTGATCAGGGAATTTCCGAGGTCGTCACTGCCGGACTGACGGAAAAGGGGAGGGAAATGGTCTCCGCCAAGGGGATTGTCATCGGCGCCGGTGACCCGGAAAAAGAGGTGCAGCGACTGGTCCAGGATTTCTATCAAAATTTGCGAACCACCTACGCCAAACGGGAACAGTTTCTGAATCTTCAGGTCGTTGAAAGCGGCATGATGACGAGTGAGACCGGTCGGCAAGGCTACTACATAGTCAGGACTCCGCGTGAAGTTAATGTGTACCCCTATTATGATGAAAACGGCAATATGCTTGCCATGGAGGTGATGGCCTTCCGGGTGGCGCAGGAACAGGCCGGAGTGCCGGTCCAGTCGTCGTCTCCCCCCCCCGTCCCCGGCAGTAGATCGGTTACATCTACCTCCCCCGGGAAATCGGAGAGAAAGACGGTGGTGAAACCGCCGGAGAAACGGAACAAAGAAGCAATAACCGCTCCGGAAAAGCCGAAACCGGAGCACCGGTTGCCGCCGGTCAGCCAGGGTGGCGCCACTACCGATCCCGAGACCGGAATGAAACTCGTGTTCGTGCAGGGTGGATGCTACAAGATGGGGAGCAGCAGCAGAGACGACAATGCGTTGCCTCTCCACGAGGTTTGTCTGGACGGTTTTTACATGGGAAAATATGAAGTTACCCAGGAAGAGTGGCAGAAAATCATGGGGAGTAATCCTGCGAAAAATAAGGAGGGGACAAACTATCCGGTGGAGAGTGTGAGTTGGCACGACGCAAAACTGTTCATAGGGAAGTTAAACAAGTTGACCGGGAGAGATTACCGCTTGCCCACTGAAGCCCAGTGGGAATATGCAGCGCGTGAGCGTGGTGGTGCGACTGTCTGGTCCGGGACGTCGACGGAAAAAACAGTAGCTGATTACGCCTGGTACAAGGCGAACTCCGATGGCAAGAGCCACGCGGTCGGTCAAAAAAAACCGAACAGCATCGGGATTCACGACCTGACCGGCAATGTGTGGGAATGGACGGAGGACTGTGACAACTCTGATGCCGATACCGTGCTGGGTAAGAATAATCCGGTCCATACCGGAGGGAGGTGCTGGTCGGCCGTCCGGAGGGGGGGGAGCTTCGAAAGCAAGGCGGAACAAACGACGAACTGCTCCCGTGATGGTCATCGAAAAGGGAAGAACAACGCCGATCACGGTTTCAGAATAGTTCTTCCGGTGCAGGGCCCTGCTCAATAATCGGGTGTCTCTTCAGGGGGACGCGCGCTCTACCCCGAGTATTCTTTTCTACCACTTTTGTTTCATCTGGAATTTAACGATCTCCGGCAGATTCCTGAGGAAGGTCAGGACACTCTGGGGCGATTTCCAGAGCATCTTCGTATACCCCCAGTGGATGCGACTGCGGCGGTAAAAGCCGCGGATGAACTCGGTGTAGAGTCCCTCCAGTTCCTCTTTGGTCATGCCATGGGGGATGAAGACGAAATTGAGGCAGTTCATCAGCTCCCATTTTTCGTTGAACTCACCCTGCTCCCGGATGGTTTTGTAGACCGGGGCGCCGGGAAAGGGGGTGAATTTGGTGACATTGATCTCGTCCAACGGCAGGGTGAGGGCATAGTTTATGGTCCGGCGGATGGCCACAGCGTCTTCCCCCGGTAGCCCCACCATGAAGAGCCCCTTGACCCGCATTCCGTTGTTGCGCACCATGAGAAGTTTTTGTCCTACTTCGTCCAGAGAGTAGAATTTGCGATGTTTTTTGAGTATCTCCGGGTCCCCCGATTCGATGCCGAAGTTTACCTGCCAGCACCCCGAACGCTTCAGGAGGGAGATCAGTTCGGCGTCCACATGCTCCAGGCGGGCGATGCAGTTGTAGCTGACGGGGAGTTGCGCCCGTTCCTTCAGTTCGCAGAAGCGGGCGATGCGGGCGCGATCGGCCGTGAAGAGATCGTCATAGAAAAAGACGTGACGGATGCCGTAATCCCGGTGGAGCATCTTCATATGCTCGATGATGTATTCCGGTGAGTTGAAACGGAATCCCCGAGAGAAGACGGAACGGTCACAGTAGGAACAGCTGTAGGGACAGCCGCGGCTGGAGATGATGCTTGTGTTGGGCGCCGTGGGAAAGCTGAAGAGGGGGAGAGAGTAACGCCGGGGAAACTGGGGGAGCCGGTGATAGGCCGGGAAGGGGAGGGTGTCCAGGTCGGCAATCAGTTCCCGAATCGCGGAAAGGGTTCCTACTCCCTCACGGCGGTAGCCGATGCCGGGGATGGTCTCCACGTTGCGGCAGCCGGACTCTACTAGCTCATGAAACGAGACTTCCCCCTCCCCGATGACCAGGTAGTCGATGGCCGGGAAGTTGTCCAGGAGTCCGACCCCCACGGAGCAGGCATGGGCCCCCCCGAATACCGTGACTATTTTCGGTGACCGTTCCTTGAGCAGTGCCGCGAAGCCGTACCCCTCAAGAAACGACGAGGTGGTGCAGGAGAAACCGACCACGTCGGGTGACCGACGGATGATCTCCGTGATGAGCTCTTCGGGAGTCATGGGAGTGGCGTAGCAGTCGATGATCTCCGCCGCTATCCCCCGGGCTTCCAGATAGGCGACCATGCTGAGCATACCCAGAGGGGGCATGAGGTTGAAGATCGTGGTGAGATCCTTGCCGACTCCCATCCAGTTGCTGCCGTAGGGATGTATGAACAGAACTTTCATGGCGCCATTATCCTTGTCCCCCCAGCAGGAAGTCGAAATCCGCCCTGGTGAGCGATCCCCCCGCCGTGCCGGTGGCGTCTTCCAGAAGCGCCTTGTAGAGTTTGAGCTTGCGTTCTTTCAGGGACATCATTTTCTCCTCCACGGTGTGCCGCATGAGGAGTCGGGTGACGGTTACCTGACCGGTCTGGCCGATCCGGTGGGCCCGGTCCGATGCCTGGTTTTCCACCGCCGGGTTCCACCAGGGGTCCAGGTGGTAAACGTAGGTGGCGCGGGTCAGGTTGAGCCCCTTCCCCCCCGCCTTGAGGCTGATGAGAAAGACCCGCGGTCCGGAGCTTTCCTGAAAACTCTTGACGAGATCCTTTCGCTTGGGGACCGGTGTGGAGCCGTCCAGCCGGAGGGTCTCCAGCCCCCTGCACTTCAGCCCCTCCTCCACGATATCCAAAAAACCGGTGAACTGGGAGAAGACCAGGGCGCTATGCCCCTCGTCACGCAGTTCAAGAAGTTGCTCCGCCAATGCCTCCAGTTTGGGGGATTCCACCTTCCCCTTGACAAAGAGGGAGGGGCAGAGGCAGATCTGTCGGAGTCTCAGGATGGCGGTGAGGGCGATCATCTGTGCCTGCCCGGTAGCCTTGGCCTGGTACGCCTCGGCCACCGTCCCCCGGACCTCTTCCACGGTCTTCTGGTACAGCGCCCGTTGCCGGGGGGTCAGCTCCAGGTAGAGGTCGCTCTCGATACGCGGGGGGAGTTCGTCGGCGATCATCTGCTTGGTCCGGCGCAGGACAAAGGGTCTGGTCCGGCGGATCAGCGTGTCGATCCCCCCGAATCCCTTGATATCGATTTTTCGCCGGAACTCCTCGTAGGAGCCGAGCAGCCCCGGCAGGGCGAGATCCAGGATGGCGTAGTACTCTCCCAGATGATTCTCCATGGGGGTGCCGGTGAGGGCCAGGGTGAACTCCCCCCTCAGGCGGCGGGCAGCTGTCGTGGTGGATGTCTGCAGGTTCTTTACCTGCTGGGCTTCGTCGAAGATGATGACATGAAAGGGGATCTCCGCCAGCTTGTCCACATCCCGCTGGAGGATGCCGTAGCTCGTCAGGACGACATCTACTCCCTGGAATTCCAGGGAACGCTTCGCTCCGCTGTAGGTGACAACCCGGAGTGCGGGGGCGAATCTCGCAAGCTCGTTCTCCCAGTTAAACAACAGAGACGGCGGCACCACGACCAAGTGCGGTAGCTCCAGGGTGGTCACCGGAGGAATTCGTCCTTCGGCCAGCCCGGCCAGGAGGCTGATGGCTTGTACCGTTTTTCCCAGCCCCATGTCGTCGGCCAAGCAGGCGCCGAAGCGATGCTCGTAGAGGAAGGAGAGCCACTCGTATCCCTCCTGCTGATAGGGGCGGAGGGTGGCATTCAGTCCCACCGGGAGTGGGCGTTGCGGGAGCCGCTCCAGCCGGGTAAGGCTCGTAATGAGCTCCTCCATCTGTGGGGGGAGACGGAGCGTAACTCCGTGGGATCGCAGTTCGAGCCAGTCGAGAATCTGGAGCCGGGGAATCCGGACCGGCTCAACTTTCCGTTTTTTCTTCCCTCCGCTTCCCCCCCCCACCACGAGGAGTTCCAGTATCCTCCGTTGCTCGTCACCCAAAAGAATGAGCGACTCCCCCTGGGGGAGCATTCCACCGCTGAGGAGCGCCTTCAGCGCACCGTCACTGAGCAGTTCACCGTTGCAGCGGATCTCGGGGCGGAGCTCAAACCAGTCGATGGAACCGTTCACCGTTGTGGGGAGCGCCTCCACGGAGAATTCCCACTCACCCTGCTGGAGGAGAGTGCCACCGAACCGGAGATCGAACCCCGCACCTCTGAGCGCAGCGGTTAGCTCCCCCAGTCGGGGGAGGAGTTCCCGCTGCGGGACCGCCAGTTCGGCGGGAAATGAAACCTCACCGCCGAATGAATCCAGACCGAAAAAGTGGTAGATGAGTTCCACGAGTCGGGCTTGTCCCCTCCGATCGTCGGCGACAAAGCGCCAGCCGTCGGCGGCGGCCAGGAGCACGAGCATCCGGTGGCCGGCACTCTCCATAAACCCCTGGACTATCTCCTTGGCCTCAGCCTTGATCTTCCGTTTGGCAAAGTCGGGGGGGGGGAGGGCGGCGCGGATCGCCTGGGCGCGCCCCGTTGCCGTGGTCGCCGCGAGAGCGGCGAATCCCCCCTCCAGCATCGCCGTGACCCGTTTCTTTGCCTTCAATGGCTGACTGAGATGGGAACGGTGTGCCGGAGAGAGAAGCCAGAACATCTCCTGGGAGAGTGGGAAGGATACTCCCGAGGCCTCCCCTTGAGGGATGAGTCGTATTGTTTCCCCCGTCAACTCCGAGGCGATGGAGAGGAAAAACGAGGGAGAGAGCGTCTGAGCCGGGTCCACCGGGACGCCGTCGACGGTGAAACGGCAGCTCTCGGCAAAGGAGGGGAATCCGCTCAGGTTAGCTCTGATGGCGGCTGCAGAGAAGAAGAGCGCATCCATGGAGACCGCGCCCGGCTCGTGCCGGAGATGGATGGCGCCGGTCTCCTCTTCGCTGAACTGCAGCTCGTCCAGCACTGACTCCATGAACCGCCATGCCTGGACATTCCTGAAGGGGTGGATGGCGCCGGAGGCCAGGTCGAAGAGGCACTCTCCCACGACTTTGATCTCCGCGGGTTCCTGCTCCGCGCCATCAAAGGTGCGGCGGACCGTGACCCGGCCGTCCCGAAGATCGAAGTCGACCCCGGCAGAGCGCGGGGAAAATTCATGGTAGGTGAGGGGGGTTTCCGACCCGTCGGGATGCTTCATGACCACGGGGTACTTGCCCGGAAGGGAGATGAAGTCGTGGAAATAGTGCTGCGAGGCGCGAAAGAAGTAGTGTTGCACCAGGAACTTGGCCAGATCCCGGGGAGCCGGCATCCCGGGATAGAGGTGCGTATCTCCGTAACGGAGCTGCCCGCTAACCGAATCCCCCTGCTGGAACAGGACCAGCCGGTAGGCCCGGGAGGGGAGTTGTTTAAAGGATGGCGGGATGGGGGGCGCGCCGGTGGCCGCACGGGTGGCAAATCGCGGACTTTGCCTTTCACGGGACGGTTGCGTTGTGGCGGGCGTCTCCATGGGAACGAGTCCCAGCATGAGGGCCACGGCATCCAGGTGGCGCATGTCGAAACGAACATGGCTCAGGCTCCCCGGGGTAACCAGGCGCTTGAGGATCGCCATGACCGAAACCACCCGGGACGACCGGCGGGGGCCGTCGCCGGTGATCCGCAGCTCACCGGCAGTGCTGGAGATCGTCACGTAGGAGAGTTCCGAGAGCTTCACCACCAACTCCCGGCCTTCCTCACGCACCGCGATGCTGTCGATGACCGGGTTGGAACAGTGGCTGAGTCCCTCCAGCACGGCTTCCTTATCGGCCAGCAGATAGATGTCACCTGACGGGGTTTGCCGCAGGAGCTCCAGAACGGTGGAGGGTCGGTTGTCGGGTTCTGTATTCATGGGAGGGGGGGCGAAATCCAAAAAAGCCCCTCACAATAGGTCATTGTGAGGGGCTTCCCTGTTGTGTGCATTTGTCGTAAACTAAGCGACGGCCACGATGGAGACCTTGAGGGTCGCCGTGATTTCCGGATGGATTTTCACCGGAATGGCATAATCGCCGGTGTGCTTGATGGGATCGGACACGATCTTCTTCCGATCTACCTCTATCCCTGCTTCAAGGAGTTTTTCCGCCAGTTCCTTGGTGGTAACGGCGCCAAAGAGTTTCCCTTCTTCGCCGGCCTGGTGAGTTATGGAGAGGGAGAGCGCCTCGATGCGGGCGACAATGCCGCGGGCCGCTTCCATGACCTTGTTCTTTTTGTATTCCAGGTGCTTTTTGGTATGTTCCAGAGCCTTGGCGTTGCGCTCGGTGGCCTCAACAACCAGCCCCTTGGGGAGCAGATAGTTGCGGGCGTAGCCGGGGGCTACCTTGACGATGTCACCGATGTGACCCAGATGTTCGACGTTTTCCTTGAGAATGACTTGCATATGTTTGTTCCTCCCAGCCTGAAGTTACAGGTTTTCCCCCGTTCTGGGGGTGCGAAAGTTGAGCCAGAGATCGAAGAGACCGAAGAGGGTCACCCCGATGGCCAGATAGGGTTGTATCGCCAGTAGCAGATAGAAAAATCCCCTCATGATGGGGGAAACGGCGAAGCGGTCGAAGAACGTTATGATGATTGCCACTCCCTGCATGAAGTAAAGCCCCAGGGTGACGATCAGGATATTGAGTCCCCCCTGAAACAGGATCGGCTGATCCAGCAGGAGGAGAAATCCCGAAACGATGACCAGCCAGATCAGATGGTCAGGGTTCCGGTAGGCGCTGAATTTTCCCAGCTTAGGCGGTTGCTGCAACCGGGTGGCGCTCTTGCGGAGCAGCGCCAGGTTCAGTCCGGCGAAGGAGGCCACGAGAAGAAGGAGCAGCGCGGGATAGATACTTCCCATGAGGATGCCGCTCTGCTTCAGTGCCTCCTGAATGGTCGACAACTCTTCCGCAGAAAAATTCCCCTTCTTGTACAGGGCCGCGGTCTGGGCGATGCTGGAGGCGATTCCGGTGCGGATTGCTCCGTCCAGATTGCCCCCGCCTCCCAGAGTATAAACCGTCGCCGCAACGACGGCCAGAAGCGCAATAATGGAAACTGCGCCGGCTATGCTCTTCGCCCCCCCCATCCCCCGTTGGAGAAATTCCGCCAGGAGAATAGAGAGGAGGCCCCCCTGAAACAGGTAGAGGAGCGCCACCGTCGGCTCGGTCAGAGCCAAAACCACCAACGCCACCAGCACGATGGCCAGGCCCACGACCCGGCCCCGTTTCAGCGAATAGAACAGGGCCGGGAAGGGAGCAAGTATGCCGGCTGGAGTGCCGACCAGGGGGAAAACGGCGTAGGCCAGAAACAGCACTACGGTCGCCGAACTCCCCTTGATGACGTCACGGAGGGACTCCCTGGTTCCAGGAGTCATGTCAGGGTCCGTTATTGGGAGACGTGCGCTGAGGCAATGGGGAGCAGGGCGATGTTACGGGCCCGCTTGATCGCCTCGGAGATCGCACGCTGGTGAGCGGAGCAGTTCCCGGAAATCCGGCGTGGTACGATCTTGCCCCGTTCACTGATGAAGTAGCGGAGGGTGCGCGGCTCTTTGTAGTCTATGGCAAGGGTCTTGTCGGCGCAGAAACGGCAGACTTTGCGGCGCTGAAATGTCCGCTTCTTCCGGGGGCCGCTGGGGCGTGGTGATCTTTCTCTTTCGTCAGCCATGGTATGTATCCTCTCTTTCGTTGGCAGTCGGTAGTCGGTTTACGCTTCTTCTTCGGTCGTTTCGGATTCCGTCACTTCTTCCCCTTCTTCGGGGACCTCAGCGACTACCGGTGCTACCGTTTCTTTCTCGATCTTGACGGTGAGATAGCGAAGTATCCGGTCGTCAAGCCGCAGGCGGCGTTCCAGTTCCGCGACCAGCGTCTCGACGCCGTCGTACCGGAGGTACACATACCGTCCCCGGGGGGACTTCTTGATGACATAGGCCAGTTTTCTGATGCCCCAATCTTCCAGGCGTTTCAGGTCGCCGCCGTTGCCGGCAATGACATCCTGGACCTTGTCCGTAAGGGCCTTCAGTTCATCCTCGGCCAGGTCCGGCTTGACGATGTAGATCGTCTCGTACTTCCGTATCATACCTTTATTCTCCTCTTGGGTTTTGTAGCCCCGGTCCCGCCCGGAGCAAGGAGCGACGGTCGAAGGTGACCGCCTCGTGGGAACTGCAACTTTTACCACACTCGGGGGGGATGATTCAAGGATTTTTTTGCTGGAGCGGATCGACTCGTATGTTGTACCCACATTTGTCTGATTGTGTCCAAGCGTTCATCTTTTCCGGTGTGCCCGTTGTGGGGATTTGTCAGGTTTTCATTGCAGTATGTCCCAACTTCAGATAGGATTGCTCATATGCTCATGAAAAAAATTTCCATATTGCTGTCGTTTGTCTCCCTTCTGGGGGGCTGCCTGATGCCTGCCGTCGCCGGCGCTGTAAACTATGCCACCGGCGCCACTACGTCCCCTGGCTATTACCTGCGGCTCTACCCGTTTTACTATGACGTGGATACCCGTACCGATAAGAATGGAAATCCGTCAGTCCAGGGACTGGGTCTGAAAAAATATGGGGTCCATATCAGCAACGACTACTACCTGGGGGACTTCCATTTCAATGCCATCATTCCGGTGGGAGGAATTGAGGTTGGCAAGCTCAACAGCGAAGATGCCGGCCTCGGCGACATCCAGTTGCGGGCGGGCTGGTTTCTCCCCGTATCGTGGGCGACGGTGCAACCGGTGCTGCTGGTCAAGGTACCCACGGGGAGCTATGATGTACAGCGTCCGGTGAATTTCGGCGACGGTCAGACGGATCTGACCATGGAACTCTATGTTTACAAGCTGATGGAGCCGTTCTCCCTGGATGCCGTATTCAAGTATGCCGTCCGTTGTCGCAACGCTGACAGTGATGTTACTCCCGGCAACGAGTTTGTGGCCGAGCTGCTGGCAACCGTCCGCGTAGCCGACAAGATCCGGGTAGGACCGGCCGTAAACTTCATCACAGGGCGGGACAACAAGCAGGGGGGAGCTACCCTTGCCGACAGCGGACTCCTGCGACTTGCGGTGGGGGGAGAGCTTTCTTTCGGCCGTTTTGATCACGTGAAAATTTCCCTGGCGGGGTATCAGGATCTGCTGACCCGTAACAGTACCCAGGGGGTTCTGGTGATAGGGCGTTTTTCCTTTATCTTCTGACGCCCCACCGGGTGATTACTCCGCGATTCTCTCCTTATCTCGGTGATCCGCAGGAATCGGTGACGATCCGGATCTTCGTGACCCTGGCCAGGAGAGGTCCGGTGGCCAGGGCCAACTCGCTCCCCGGGGTCAGAGTGCTGATGATGGCCTTCCCCACCAGTTGTTTCGCTTCCTTCCCCTCCTTGTCCTTGACGGTGACCCCCCAGAGATCGTGAAACACCAGCGGTTTCCCGTCCCTGATTCCCACGTAGAGCATGATGTGCCCCTTCAGGTAGACCAGCGTCAGGAAGGGGACCCCCTTCTCCACCAGTATCCTCGATTTCTCGTCCAGGCTCTTTCCCGCCAGTGAAATGGTTGTGCCACTGTGGGTCTGGTCATAGGAGCCCCGCCCCAGCCAGACCCCGAAGGGGAGGAAGAAATCACGAATCATGGCCGAGCAGTCGCGGTCATCGAAGAGCTCTCCCCAGCCGTAGGGGGTGCCGATCATCTGGTTGCCGATGCGGGCCACATCTGCTCCAACGAACTCCAACGGGTGCCGCCGGGCGATCTCCTTGGGGACCCTGGCGCGAAGCTCCACCACCCCGCCATCCGGTTCCGACCGTGCCGCCAGGTAGACCTCGAAGAATTCTTCCGTCTCGCGGGCCAGGGGGAGAATCGTCCCGATCTTGGCTGACCGGACGAAGCCCCCGGTAATATCCCGCAGGGGGACGAAATCCTTGATGATTACCACCTGCTCCGCGTTCCGCCACCACCTGCTGGTGTGGTCATCGGTATACGCGAGATCCCTGCACGGTATCCAGCCGCTGGCGTAGGAGGTCTCCACGAACGCCCAGAGACCGTCACGGGAGAGATGGAGGACCCGGAGCGGTTCGTTCAGCTTGACGCCGCTCTGCTGCAGCATATCGAAGGGGAAGCCGTCTCCCCGTTTGAAGAAGGGCCTGGCTGTGGGAAGTACCCGCATGTTGGTGGCGACGACGGTGATGCCACGCCGGTTCAGGGAGGGGAGGCGCCCCAGGTCGCAGTTCTCCCGGAGGGATGCCAGGGTGGTGCGGGGGAGTTGGCGTCGGTTCTCTCCGTACCACTCCTTGCCTAACTCCTTGTTCATGTCCCTGATCATTTCGGAGGGATCGAAGATTGGCGCACCGCTGTCCCAGGGGGAGAAATAATGCTTTCGGAATTGGGAGGCGAGGCTTTCCCGGCAGGCCGGGGCGATACTCCCGCCGGCAAGGGGGGAGCTGTAGACGCTCATATCCTGGGGAAGGGTCCGGATGTCGGCCAGTTCGTACTCTGCCGGGAGGGGTGGGGGAGGGGGCTCCTCCACCTCTACGGCGGTCTCCTTGACCGCAGTTTTCTCCGGTGGGAGAGGGCTCGCGGCCTGCGGTTCGGAGCATCTGTTGGGACAGAGTTCAGCGGGTTGGGGGGCGACTACGGTGGCCGCAGCCAGGAGAAGCAGGGCTATAAACGTCATCATTTTTTCTTGTCCGCGCAGATATGGAGCTGACAATGGAGACAGCTCCTGAGGTAGAGGGGGGTGACGCCATGCATATGGAACAGATTGCCGCAGCGGGGGCATCTGGCGGTGGTCACGAAACCGACCGCCACGACCAGCAGAATGAGCCAGATCCCGAAGAGCACCCCTGTGGTCCTGTCCGAATGAGTCAGGGTAAGGGAGGTCCAGATTGCCGGGAGGTAGGCGGTGATGAGCGACCAGAGGAACCAGCGGCGCTTACGTAGCTTACGCAATCCTGCGGCGATTACCATCGGGTCCACGGTTGTCGACTCGTCCATGTTCCTACCCTCTCTCCCCCTGCTCCCCGCCATGATGCTCATTCTCACAGGCGACGTTATGTTTCTATCACAGGAGCGTCATGATGTAGAGCTGAAAGTGTCGACAGGGTGCGTCACATTTCATTCCGAAAACGGCTTTTCACCACAGAGTCACAGAGAACACAGAGAAATCATTGGAGAAAACGTAGTAGTACGACCATACACCGTATGGGTAAATCCAAGGCCAAGAACGGGTGCGCTATAACTGCTTTATTTGTTTATGCTTTATCTCTGTGACCTCTGTGGTGAACTGCTTTTTCCCGGTTGATTGCACCTTACGTCGAAAATGAAATTGCTAGTTAATGGTTGATGGTTTACTCTCCCCGGAAGCAGTGACTGGTGACTGGGGCAAACTCTGAACCTTGAACCTTGAACGGGTGTTGATTTGTGACTACGCGGGCATTGGAATTATTTAGCGGTATCGGTGGGTTTGCCGCGGCGGTGGCGGGCAGGGGCGTTCGGGTGGTGGCGGCGTTGGAGCAGGAGCCGTCGGCCCTGGCAACCTATCGCCTCAACTTTCCGGAGCACCCGACCCGGCAGGTGGATCTGGAGCGGATCGGCGCCTGGGAACTGACTGCACCGGCCGCGGAGCTCTGGTGGCTCTCCCCCCCCTGCCAGCCCTACTGCGAACGGGGTGCACGGCGGGATCTGGACGATGGTCGGGCGGGGAGCCTTCGGCAGCTCCTGGCGATCCTGGCCAGGCTTCCGGAGGAGCTTCTTCCGCGGTACCTGGCCCTGGAGAATGTCGCCGGATTTCAGGGATCGCAGGCCCATGGCCGTCTCACCGACGTTCTCGCCGGTCGGGGGTATAACCTGCGGGAACGGCTTCTCTGCCCCACTCAATTGGGCGTCCCCTCCCGTCGTCCCCGCCTCTACCTCGCCGCATCCCTCCTGCCCCTGGCTCCGGAACAGTGCATTGATCCTTTCCCCCTCCGACACCTTGCCGGATACCTTGATCCGGCGATGGCTGAGAACGCTCCCCATGAACTCCTTCTCTCCCCTGAGATTGTCGCTTCCTACGGTGATGCGCTCCCCATTCTGGCGCCTGCCGACCCCGTCGCCTGTACCACCTGTTTCACCTCCGGCTATGGCCGTTCCCTGGTAAACGCCGGTTCGTACCTCCGGTGCGGTTCCCGGGTCCGCCGCTTTACCCCCGAGGAGATCGTTCGCCTGCTTCATTTCCCGGAGAGCTTCCGTTTTCCCGACGGAATGACGCTTCGGAGGAGATGGGGGCTGGCGGGGAACAGCCTCTCCATTGTCGCCGTGAGGGAGATTCTCCGAGCGTTTCCGGATTTGGCGGAGACGCAATTAGCCTAAAAGCGGCGGTCAATCACGCGGAGACGCGGAGACCGCGGAGAAATTCAAGATGTTATGGTACGTGGTGCCTGCGCCAGTCAGGTAAAAGAAAATTGCGCCGTAATTGACTTGTTTGCCTCGTTTTCTCCGCGTCGCCGCGTGCAACTGCTTTTTTTAGAATTAAAAATGATTGCCGATAACAGCTTGCCTTGCGGAGTGCAAGAATGCTAGTATTGGAAAAATTTGTTTAAACCCGTTCGCCTTGGGACGTGACCACTATGTCCGCTCTCCCTCCTGAAACCATCCGCAATATCGGCATCATCTCTCACATTGACGCGGGGAAGACCACCGTGTCGGAACGGATTCTCTTCTACTCCGGCGAAACCCACAAAATGGGTGAGGTCCACGACGGGGCCGCGGTCATGGACTGGATGCCCCAGGAGCAGGAACGGGGGATCACCATTACCGCCAGCGCCACCACCTGCCAGTGGCGGGATGTCACCATCAACCTTATCGATACCCCCGGCCATATCGATTTCACCATGGAAGTGGAACGGAGTATGCGGGTGCTGGATGGCGCCATCGCGGTCTTCAGCGCCGTGGAGGGGGTCCAGCCTCAAAGCGAGTCGGTCTGGAGGCAGGCGGAACGGTATGGGGTTCCCCGCATCTGCTTTGTGAACAAGATGGACCGGGTGGGGGCTGACCTGGAGAACGTCATGCTGCGAATCCGGGAGCGGCTCAAGGCGCGGCCGCTTCTCCTGCAGCTCCCTCTGGGGAGCGAAAGCCGCTTTTCCGGGGTCATCGATCTGCTTACGGAAGAGGTGGTGACCTTTGACGAGGGGGATCAGGGGCGGACCGTCACCCGGCGACCCCTTCCGGAGGAGTACCGGGAGGTTGCGGCCAGAGCTCGGGAGCTGATCGTGGAGGCTGCGGCGGATTTTGACGACGCGGTCATGGCTGATTACCTTGCGGGGGTCGCGATCTCCCCGGAGAGGCTCCTCCCCCCGCTTCGGGCGGCGGTCCTTTCCTGCCGGCTTTTCCCCCTGTTTCTGGGGAGTGCGCTGCGCAACAAGGGGATTCAGCCGCTCCTGGACGGGGTGGCGGCCTTTCTCCCTTCGCCTCTGGACAGGGGGACGGTTCGCGGGAGTAACCCGGTCACGGGTGTCGAAGAGGAGGTCATCTGCCGCGCCCCAGGGCCGTTGCGGGCGCTGGCGTTCAAGGTCCAGGCGGATGAGGGGCGCAAGCTGACCTATCTCCGGATCTACTCCGGCGCCCTCCGGACGGGGGAGTCGCTGCTCAACAGCTCGAGAAACAGGGTCGAGAAGATCGGGCGCCTCTTCCGGATGCACTCCCACCGGCGGGAACAGATCGAAAGCGCCTCGGCCGGCGATATCGTCGCCGTCGCCGGGTTCAAGGAGGCGCTTACCGGGGACACCCTTTGCGATCCGCATCATCCCCTGCTGCTGGAGGGGGTGGCTATCCCCGAACCGGTGGTCTCGCTGGCAGTGGAGGCTCAAGGGGTCGATGACCGGGAGCGGCTCCCTGCCGCCCTGGAAAAGCTCCTCTGGGAAGATCCCACGTTCAGAGTTCATGAAGAGCGGGATACGGGGCAAACCATCCTCACGGGAATGGGGGAACTTCATCTGGAGATCCTTCTGGATCGACTTTTTCGGGAGTTCGGCGTTCGGGTCAGTAGCGGCCCTCCCCGGGTGGTCTACCGGGAGACCATTCAGCAGCAGGTGGAACACCGGGAGCTCTTTTTGAGGGAGGTGGAGGGAAGGGTGCAGAAGGGGGAGGTGCTCCTGCGGCTCACCCCACTCCCACGGGGGGCCGGGGTGCGGGTCGTGCTGCCGCCGCCGGAGCGGCTCCCGCTCACCCCGGAACAGCTGCGGAACCTGACCTCCTCCCTGCTCCAGGGGTGTGCGGCCGGCTCCTTCTCCGGTTACCCCCTGACGGATCTGGAGCTGCTCCTTCTGGAGACCCCCTTTGAGCCGGGGATTACCACCGAGCTGGGGCTACGGGCCGCAGCCCTGAAGGGGCTTGTGATGGCGGCCCGCTCTGCGCTTCCCACCCTCCTGGAGCCGGTCATGGCGCTGGAACTGACGGTGCCGGCTGAAACGACGGGGAAAGTCCTGGGCGGAATTCAGCAGAGGCGGGGGCGGGTGGAGGGGGTCGAGGGTCGAGATGACCGGGAGATTATCCGGGCGTTGGCCCCCCTGGCGGGGATGTTCGGGTATATGACCGAACTTCGGAGCGCCACCAGGGGGCGGGGGAGTTATACCATGGAATTCTCCCACTATGACCGGGCGCCGCTGGAGGTTCAGTGGCGGTTCGGGGTGTTATCTCCTCTCCCCCAGTAACCTCCGCGCTTCGGCGGCTCCGTCAAAGTCAGGGGAGATATTCAGCGCCTTCTCCACCTCTGTGCGACCCGTCACGCTCTGCCCTGCCTTGAGAAGCGCCACTCCGTAATGGTAATGGTGGGCCGGACTGGCAGGTTGTCCACTTGTAGCCAGCCGCAGGAGGGGAAGGGCCTGGTTCAGCTTTCCCTGCTTGAAGAGGACCCACCCCATGGTGTCCTGCACCGCAGGCTCCCTGGGGTAGCGGGAGTAAATCCGGGATGCCAGTTCGGCCGCCCGTGCCAGGTCGTAGCCATGCTCAGCGTGGAGCAGGGCCGCATTGTTGATGATCGTACGGTTATTGGGGGACCGCTTGAGAGCCTCTTCATAGCATTGCAGCGCCGGGATATACTCCCGGCGCCGGACGTAAAGCTCACCCAGGGCAACCAGCGGCAGCGGTGAGACCGTGTCCTGTCTAGCCGCCTCCTTGAGCATCGTTTCCGCCTCTCCTCGCCGTCCCTCGCCATCACGGGCGGTTGCCAGTGCCGCCTTCAGATCCGTATCCCGGGGGTTCACTCTCAGGCCGTTTTCCGCCTCTCGTCCGGCGTCGGCAAAGGAGTGGGAGTTGAGGAGCATGCCGACGAGAAGATTTCTGACCTCTCTGTTGGCGGAATTGGTCGCCAGTATGGCCCGGTATTGCTCCGCCGCCGGCTCCACCCTTCCGGTGGAGCGGTAGATTCCCGCCAGCAGCAATCGTGGTTCCGGCGCCTTCTGCGCCAGGAGCAGCGCCAGACCAGCCTCGGTGACGGCCTCTTCCTTCAGCCCCATGGCAAAGGCGAGTTGCCCCAGTTCCAGATGGGCGAGGTAGAGTTTGGGTTCGATTCTCACCGACTCCTTATACCCCCTGCGGGCTTCAGGCAGGTTGCCCAGCTGCCAGTGACAGCGGGCCAGCCAGAGGAGAGCCTCGTAGTCGTTGGGATTTTCCTTGATGGCGTTACGGAGTTCCACTGTTGCCTCCCGGAATTGCTGCTGTCGGAAGTAGCGGACGGCGCTGGTCAGGTAGCGGGATGCAAGGGATTGCTGCTGTAGAAGTTTGTACTGTCGCACCCCCCAGATGCTTCCAAGGGCAAGAACCCCCACAACCCCCCCAACGCAGAATCTCATGCTGCTTCTTTTAAGCCACCATCGATAGAAATGAACCTTGGTGGCGCGTTGGTAGGTGCGCCGGGAGATGAAGAGGTCGACGAGCACCAAGATGGTCATGATCAGGGCTATGCCGAGCCCCCACCTTACCATGAACGGGAGTCGTATCCGCTTCAGAATCTCCGGGAGAACCAGAGTGTATTCTTGCAGGAGGAGAGCCAGGGAAAAGACGATCACCAACGCAGCCATCCCCAGGAGTTTGACACCGTTCATGGTGGCCCAGCGTTGGAGGAAGGGGAGAAAGCGGGAGGTGCTTCCCCGTTTGCGCCGATTCTGGCTCCAGGCAAAGCTGAGATCGACGGTTAAAAAAATGATCAAGGTTGCGAGCAGCAGTGACCATAACAGCGGTGTTGTCATATGCGGTACCTCAAGTAGGGGAACGTTCACCTACCGGAATTCACGGAAAGACGTCCCTCCCCTTGGGTTAAGGGAAGGACAGGAGGGGTTACGATAGTCATGCGTTTGCATTGAGCTGGATAGTTCCCAACTTTTTACGTCTGACACTGAAAAGCCCGCCGTGAGGCGGGCTTTTCAGTGTTACACAAATAAGAGGTCGCTCCGGTTTAAACTGTTTTGCTCAGTTTCTTCCGGGCAAAACCAACCACTCCCAGGCTGAGGCAGAGGAGGAGATAGGTAGTGGGCTCGGGGGTGACGTACATGGAGGTCAGCTGGACTCCGTCGGTATTCCCGCCGTTGGTGCCGAGCTGGAACGGTGAAATCCCTGTGGGGGCCGTCGGTGATGTTGCGGCAAACACCAGCTGGAAATCCCCGGTGTACGATCTTGGCGGTGTGCTTTCCGTAAGAATATCCGGTGTACCCCAAGTCTTGCTGGTGGGGCTGGAGGTCGCCTGCCCCACCAGCTGAGATCCTTCCGCCATGTTCAGTCCGAGGATCGATGTGTCGAAAATTACCGAACTGAAATCGCCCAGATTGAATGTGCCATTGCCGTCGGTGGAATTGCTCACGGTCAGGGTGAGATAGGGAACCGCAGCGAGTCCGCCGGGTGTTGTCAGATCGAAGGTGTTGAGTCCCGGATTCGATAGAAGGAGGCTGTCGAAATGGATGGTGCCGTTGACCTCAGCGCTATTTGGACCGTCGGTGAAGGCGGAACCCAGAAAGGTAAAGTCGATGGCAATGAGCGAGGCCGCCGCCGGGAGAGCGGTTGCGAGTAGCAGCAGCAGGGCAAGTAGAATTCGTTTCATCAGTTCCTCCCTAAAATGATAGTTACGACAGTTACTGGACCTGTCCGGTCAAGTTCGTGGTTCCCGTGCCGCCGCCGGTGGCGGAATAATTGATGGAGACGTTGAACTTGGTCAGTTTCGGGCAGGTGCCGAAGTTAATGGGGATGGCCGCTGTGGCCCCGGTGGCGCCGGCGAGGATAGTTCCCGTTCCGGCGGTAACATTTATGGGGGTGGCGGCAACCGTGGCCGGTTGACAGGCGCTACTCGTGCCCGACGAAAAAACGATGGAGGTGATTTTCGCCGAGGTGACCTGGGTAGCTCCGCTGTTGGTCAGATTGATCGTCCAATTCCGCACTCCTGCACCGGTGCCCGCCACCTTGGTTGGAACGGATGCGCTGAGAGTCAATGAAACTGTGGCCATATTGGCGGTGAGTGTGACGGGGCCGGTAAGGGCGGTCAGTGTTGTCGCCGCGCTGGCCGGAGTCGCCGCTGCACCGCTCCACGAGACGAAGTCGTAGCCGGCCGCGGCGGTGGCGATGAACGAGGGGGTGCTCCCCGCCGGGTACCAGGTGGCCACGGCAGGGATGGTCGTCCCGCTGGCGGGGGTCACGGTGCTTCCCACTTTCAACTGCGGGGTCACCAGATACTCAGTTTCGAAGGCGGCGGTGTAGGTAGTGTCCGTGCCGGGGGTCGTCACGGAGTGGCTCTGTGCTCCGCCGTCGGACCAGGATTTGTAATCATAGCGGTATCCTGTCGCACCGGCCTGCTGCGAAGTGGCGACGTTGATGGTATGGCTTTCTCCCACCGGCCACCAGAAAGTCGTGGCTACGGACAACGATGCCCCGCCGTCCACGGTATAAGACTTGCCGGTGGGTGTGGTCGTCACGACCACCTTGGTCAGCACACTCTGGGTTATGGCCCCGGAGGTGGAGGTGATGAAATTGCCGACGCTGTCGGTGAACACCGCGGTGATGGTGTGGTTGCCGGGGGTAAGCGCGGTGGTGGCGTAGGTGGCGACTCCTGCCGTGACGGTGGCGCCGGAGGCATTCAGCGCGGTGGCGCCATCATAGAAGACCACCTTTCCGGAGGCATTAGATGGGGTGATCGTCGCCTTGAAGGTAACCGAGGCGCCGTGGTTGGAAGGGGTCACGCTGCCGCTGTTCAGCGCCAGAACGGCCGTCGTGGGGATCGCGTTAATAGTCAGAGCGATGGGATCGGAAGTTTTCAGCGGTTGGTAGCCATCCTGGTTCGGGTCAATGGTGGCGTAGACGCTATGGACTCCCGCTTTCAGGGTCGAGGTTGAAAATGTCGCGGTTCCATTGTTTGCCGCAATCAGAGTCGTCTGATAAATTTGCGTAGTTCCATCCTTGATGAGCAGGGTTCCCGTGGCGTCCGGCTTGTTGACCTTCACCGTAAAGGTGATCGGGTCCCCGTAGTTTGTGAGAGTTTTGTCGGAGGAGATGAGGATGACGAAGCTGGTGGAGGCATCAAGAGACTGGCTTCGACTGGGTGACGTGGAACCGTTGTAGTTGGGATCGCCGTTGTCATTGTAGACGGCGTAAACGGGATAGCTTCCGGTGTTATATCCGGTGGTAACAAATGACGATGTGGCCGTTCCGTTGACGAGGGCAACTGTTTCCTTGTTGACGCCGTCAAAGTAGAAGTCCACCGTCCCTGTAGCGTCGGAGGGCGAAACAGTGGCGGTGTAGGTTACCTGCTGATCTGCCGGAGAGGCCCAGGCACTGGAGCTTACCGCAGTAGTGGTGCCGTTCTTGAACTTCATCACGGTCGCGGGACCAGATGCGCCATCCTTGTAAGCCAAATGAGGTATTCCGTCAGAAGAAAATGCCAGGGAAGTGTAGGATACTGTCCCGGCGGAGAGTCCGGCGCTTCCGACAGTGCTCCAGCTGGCGGCGATATTGTCATACCTTTTTACTGTCGCTCCGTTATGGTTATTGTCTTGGAACGCAATGTAGAGCGTGCCGTCCGGGGCGATGGCCGATGTTATGTAGCTGTATTGATCGCTACTTGCCGGAGTAGTGAGGGGGGACCAGCTCAACGATGTCGGACCAAGCTTCTGCACAGCCACCGCGTAATTTGTTTGGCCGTCATCTGACTTGTACGTCAGATACATGGTTCCGTCGGGAGCAATCGCCAGCGATGGGTATGTCGCAATGCCGGTAAGTCCGGTGCCTGCGGCACTCCAGGAACCGCCGCTGAACTTCATGACCGCAGCAGAACCGCCGTTGTTCTGATACGCCACATAGGGAGTCCCGTCAGGAGCAAAGGCCAGAGAGACGTAACTTGTGACGCCGGAACCGATGGAGCCAACGGCAGACCAGGATGTTCCATTGAACATCATGACAGTCGCATTGTTGGTTGCGTCCTGATATGCCACATAGGGGGTTCCGTTGGGAGCAAAGGCCAATGAGGTGTAACTTGCCACATCGGTTGAGAATCCGGGTGACCCGACATCATCCCAGGTATAACCATTACTATTGAATTTTTTCACTGTTACGAATCCGCTGGAGTTACTATCGGAATACGCCACGTAAGGTGTTCCATCGGGAGCAAAGGCCAATGATGTGTAATCAGCCTGACCGGCGGAAAACCCGGCGGCACCCAGCGAGCCCCAGGCGGGGGAGGTGCGCGTTGCCGCTGCTATTGTGGTAATAGTTGTCGTTGCCGGGGTCTCCTGGAGGGTGATATTGCCGGCGGTGAAGCAGACCGTGTACGGAGTAGCTTGGGTCAGGTTGCGCACGGTATAATGTGCAGAGATGTTGGCGAAGAGGGGGAGCGAGCCATGGTACGGCGCCGCAACACCACCGGCCGACAGTCCCGCTTTAATCTCAGACTTCCTGATCCAGACGGCATTTTAGCCTATAATTCAGTAACTATATTTGGCACATTTATGCTGAAAAGTTTGTCAAAATTTGGTACGTTTGACCAGACTCTATTAGCAGGAGATGGTTATGCTCAAGCAGCAACTGCTTCCCGGTTTTCCTGAAGGCGCACAAAAAGTTGGGGCTGCGTTAAACATTCTGGAGAAGGACGGAACAGTCACTTATTTCGTTGGTGGTGACAACTATTTCTCTCATCCAAAAAGTGACCAACAAAGCATGCGTTTTGCTTTTGCGAGCTTGTTGGAAAATGGCCATGTTCGAGCGCGCGACCTTGAAAATCCCCCCCTGAACCTTCCGCACCGCACCGTGATGAATTGGCGGCACCAATACCGCACTGATGGTCCGGTTTCGTTTTATCGTCAGACGAGCCGACCCAAACCACGAGTCATGACCCCAGACAAATGTGCGGAATGTGCGAACCTTCTGGCAGAGGGCCTTTGCCCATCAGAGGTTGCCAGGCGGGCGCAGGTCTCTGAATACACCCTGCGCAAGGCTCTGCAACGAAATGCGATTCCCCTTCTCTCGAAAGAAGTGCCCTCTGCCGACAATCAGCCCTTATGCACCAAAAGCGACCGGAGTCGGGCTGATGCCGTTGCGGCGGACGCCTTGGGCACGGCCTGTACCCGTGCCGACGAGCGGGTCGCGGCGGCCATGGGATTGGCGGAATGCGCAACCACCCGATTCGAAGCCGGCTGTGACGTGCAAATGGGTGGACTGTTGGCGGCATTGCCGGCCTTGTGCGCTAATGGGCTGTTCAGTGGCCTGGGCAAACACCACCTCTTGCCGAAGGGATTCTACAGCGCTCTGCACATCCTCATGACCCTTGGCTTCATGGCGTTGGGACGGATTAAACGTCCCGAGGGATTGCGTCATATTCCGCCCGGCGAATTGGGTAAAACGATTGGCTTGGATCGTGTTCCCGAAGTCCGCACCCTGCGGGAAAAGATCACCCTGATGGCGACCTCGGGCAATCCGAGCGCCTGGATGAAAGAGTTGAGCCAAGCGTGGCTGGAACAGGACCCTGACGCCGCCGGCTATCTTTATGTTGATGGCCATGTCCGGGTCTATAATGGCTCTCAGGCGAACCTGCCGCGCCGTTATGTGTCGCGGCAACGACTCTGTTTGCGCGGTACCACCGACTACTGGGTCAACGATGCGGTGGGGCGTCCCTTCTTCGTTGTTTCCAAGGCGGTTACTGCGGGGTTGGCCGAAAGTCTGCTGAAAGACATCGTCCCGGAACTGCTCCGTACTGTTCCCGGACAACCAACCGCAGAGGAACTTGACCTTGATCCGCAACTCCATCGGTTTGTCATCGTCTTTGATCGTGAAGGTTCAACCCACAGCTTGCTGCACGATCTCTGGCGTCTGCGCATCGGCGCCCTGACCTATCGCAAAAACGTCAAGGACGTCTGGCCGGAGTCTGAATTTTTGGAGTATGACGTGCCGGTGCCGGGTGGCGGCAGCGCTCGGATGAAACTCGCATTGCGTGACACGGAGATAACCGCCGGGACGGCATCCCTCCCGGTTACTGAAGTGCGGTGTCTGACCAAAACCGGCCATCAAACCGCGATCATCACCACCGCTAAACGTTTGGGAAATACCGACATCGCCAGTCGGATGTTCGCCCGATGGTGCCAGGAAAACTTCTTCGCATACATGATGCAACACTACGATATTGATGGACTTGTTGAGTACGGAGCGGAAAATATTCCTGGCACGACAATGGTCGTAAACCCGGTGTGGCGTACCCTTGATCGCGAGATCAGAACAACTCGTCACACCGAGCGCAAACTCCAGGCGGATTTTGCCAAGAAAACCATGAAAGACGGGACTGAAATTCAGAACAAGGCCGAAACGATTGACGCCATCCAGACAATACAGAGTGAGATTAAGCGCCTGTGCGTCGAACGTAAAAAAACGCCCAAGAAAATAACTATCGAGAGCTTGCCGGAGGAAGATCAACCAACCCAGCTGTTACCCTTGAACAAGATACTGACCGATTCGGTGAAAATGATTGCTTACCGTTCCGAGACGGCCTTGGTTGCGTTGTTGCGGCGAAACTTGAAGAAAGAGGAGGAGGCCCGTGCCCTGATCAGAGAGCTATTTGTTTCATCTGCCGACATTATCCCTGACGAAAATGCTCAGATGCTGACGATCAAAATCCATCGAATGGCAAGTCCAGCTCATGATAAGGCAATTGCTGGGTTGTTGGAGGAGTTAACCAAACAGGAGTTCCTGCACCCCGAAACGGGAGCGAAAATGGTCTACGTTCTCGCGTAAAGTGCCACAGCTACTTCCTGCCGGGTCAAGAAATCTGA
>CAIUUR010000500.1 GCA_903902345.1 uncultured Geobacteraceae bacterium
GAAATGCGGTTTGAGCTGATCGTAAATTTCTCTGGGGAACATATCCGACATGAAATCGGCAACCATGCGGTATGCGAGTGCTACTGGTGGAGACATGGCTGGAATATCAAAAGCTGGGGCGTCAGCACTCCATGACCAACCAAAAGGTTTGTCCCTGTCGTCACAGGACAGAGGAAATATGTCAGAGAGTTTTTCAAGGTCACGCTGAATGGAACGGCGGTGAATGGATATTCCCTGCCACTCCATCAACGATTCAATAGTAGCCGTGTCAATCTTGCGCGGGAAGCGGGGGATCATTCGCAATAATAGCCAGTGGCGATAGGAGGTGCTCACGATGATCCTTTTGGGTGTATTAGTGATATAAGTCATGGAGTATACACGAATATGGGCCGCTTTCAACCGGTACGTCAGGCTAAAATACGATTGACGATTCGGTCAAGCCCCATAAAGGCGCTTTCTGCCTTCTGTTCAAAATTGCGGACCATCCGCCGAAACTCGGTCGGTGCTTCATCAGTCAGGTCACCGAAAACATGTCCACACTCAGGACAAGTGTGTTTCTGCTCATGGTGGGTGACATTTCCCTTGTCGTCCCGCCATATCTGAATTTCGCAATGAGGACACATGAAAACCGGCAGGTATGATCCGTTGATCTCTTCCCTACAGGCCGGGCAGTACATATCGGTAGGCATACCACCTTCACTGCTGGAATACTGCTGAGCAAAAAAACTTTGGAAACGGACGGGACGCAGTTCACTTGTTCACTTACTCAAAAATCGCGAAGTAAGACAGTCAGTTAGTGTCTTGATAAGTAGTTGGGAGAGGTGTTCTACGAAGTCGGTCGGTTGTGGTCATTTATAAAAATATCTCGGCTTTCAACCCCACAGACAATTACATACTGATGCAGTCGTGGGTTTCGATGCTGGTTGATCCTGGCTTTTGTGATTATGGCAGGAGGGTGGTTCGACAAAATGGGTTGGTGGGTGGCGGGCAATAAGGAAGAGAAAAAAGCTAACCTTTACCCGAATTTCTGCCGGACACCGGAGATGTGGGACGAGTTGGCTAGAGTAGCCAGCAGGTTGTCCATGACCTTCCACATTTCGGTGATGTCGTCCAGGCGTTGCAGGCCAAGCCAAAGAGTCTGCGTGCCAGGGTCACCGTCACTTTTTCTGCCCAGAAACCCACCGAGGGTCGCCACCATCCGGGTGGCCTCCTTGAGCGTTGGAGGCTCTTTGGGTGGAACCGGATTTTTCGTGACAAAGGCGGTGAGCGCCTTCCACTGAGCTTCTTCAAAATATACGGAACAGGGAACATCGGGGGTTTCCCTGCCGAGCTTGGTGAGATGGTGGATGCGCCATGCCACGACCATGTCAATGGCAAGGCAGGCTTCCAAACGGTTTGGGAGAAGGGGGGGACGCCATTGATTTTATGCGTTGCTAACGCCCTCCCCCCCCCAAAGTGAGGAAACGCACAATTTCAAGGGCGTCCCTATCGCCCACCAGCATCTTATCGTGGGATGCTTCAACCTTCCCCTCAGGCTCCGAGAGTTCAACTTGGCAACTTGGAAGCCTGACCCGCAGGCCCACCAAATCGGTGGGGTTCATCTCGCCATAGAGCCCCAGGAGCCCGTCCCGTATTTCTTCAAGACTGCCGGCGGACATAACCAGCTTGCGAATAGGGGTAATCAAACCATCCATGATCGGGAGCGACTTCGCCCCCAGCTGCGCCGTGATCCGGTCGGCGGCGTCGATCTCCACCCCCGCCGCAAACGAAGCCGTACCCGGTTTCTGTAGGGGCAATTCATGGATTACCCCTACGTTATTCGCCCCTACCTCTGCCTTCTCCGTCCAATCCCCGCCATAGGTGTCGGTAATATATTTCAGACTCGGCTTGAACCCCATATCGCAGATGAGCTTGTCCCGGTCTGCCCGTGACTTCAAATCCTCTGCCAGGGAGCAATCCCGCCACACCCGTGGTGGCGTCGCCCCCGGCAGATTCAACAGCGTAATCCACTTGACCAGCGTCGCATTCAGCACCGCGCATTGCAGATCCGCATCGGCCTTGACGATCTCCAGGCGGATGGAGTTCCCTACCTCATCTCGCGCGCGACTCCCACCACCGCCACTCTGGTTCGTGCTCCCCGTCTCTCCCAGCACCGCCTCGGACATCTGCTCGTCCATATACCGGGCCAGCTTCTCATAACTGTCGATACTACCCGAACGCTGCGCCTCAAGATATTCGATTATCATACCTTCGGGAACAATCACACCCGATTCCGACGCAATGGCAGCCAGGGCATTCAAGAGTTTCTGCTTGCCTCCTTCGTCGGTACCGATGGGATATTTCCCCACAGCGGTGGGACCGGCGAACTTGTCCACAAACGACAACCAGAACGTAATATCCTGCCGCTTAAAGAAACAGGGCCAGAACAACCGACTCCCTAACCCTATCCCATGCGGAGAACCATCCTTAGCGCCGAAACTTTGTACGATGAACTTCCGCGGGGGCACCGGCTCTCCCGGAATCAGACTTTCCCAGGTCTTCAATGACAACCGATAACCATTATTACCTACGGCGAACTCGAAGCGCCGCTGATCCCGGGCCCGGACTTCGGCAGCGATAACCTCAGCGCCATCGGTAGTCCACATGATTTCACCTACCGCATATCCTTTCAACAGGGAATCCAGCAGATTCAAGCAGACCGCGTCGAAACCCGACACCTGGGGAAGAATCTCATCATCGGGCACGTCACCGGACAGATTGTGCAGTTGCGCCCGCACCAGGTCAGCCGCCTTTTTATCCAGGCGTGACGTTGACGCCGCATCCACCTGCCATTCCCGACCGATAACGGCCATCTTCCGTTTCTGGAGTACGGCGTAGGCGTGACAATCCCGCTCGATGTCATCATAGATCTTGAGGCCCCGACCGCCCCCCCGAGACAGGAGCGTATCGTCGGTGACCCGCATGATACCGCCATAGGAGGGGATAGTAATATCACGCCCTATGGTGGCGACTTCGTTTCGTAGTTCCCTGGGAAAGTCCATCGTTTAATACCCCATGACA
>CAIUUR010000501.1 GCA_903902345.1 uncultured Geobacteraceae bacterium
CCCACACTTACCCCATCCCCCTCCTGACCTCCCCCTTGAAAGGGGAGGAACGTAGCTGGCAGCAGATTAGCAGCAATCAGGTAAAAAAATGAGGAGACCATCGGTCTACTCCTCCGGATCAGCAACCTCCGCCAGGAGCGATAGCCGACGCTCCAGCTCCACTACCCGCCTTTCCAGGAGTTCATGCTCCTCGGCAGTCACCATTCCGACGCTCCGGATCGCCCGTTTCACCTCGTTCTCCGCGGCGGCGGCAAGGCTCTCCTTCCCCTGCTGGGCCGAACTCTGCAGCTTCTCCAGTAGCGCTCTCCCTTCATCCTCGCTGAGGCGGTATTTCTCTCGAACCTCGGCCAACAGCTCCTCTCCCTTGCTCTTGGAAAGCGCCAACGCCCCCAACCCCGACAGCATCATCTTCTCCAATAGTTCCACCATGGTAGACTCCTCTGTACCGCCGTAGTTTCCCCTCCGGTGAGGCCTGGTTGAGCGTCTGCCAAACCCGACCGCCAACTCCCGAGAGTATCTGTCAGTATCGCCCTTACCTACGCTCCTGGCAAGGGTTGTGTGCCTAAAACTATCGCCTTACAGTTCAATTCCCTGCTCCCGGAGCTGCAGCAGCGCCTTCTCTTCCCAATTCCGGTTGGCGGCGGGACTGGCCGGACTAGGATGGAGTATCCGCCCCACCGGAACCGGGAGTCCGGCAAGGGCACTCCCGGCCTGCACCGCGGCAAAGGCGCCGATACCGACCACCCGGGCCGGGGCAAGAGCGGCCACCGTCCGCCGCAGGGCTTCGTCGCAAAGGGAGAGGAGAGGCTCCTGCTCGTTCCGCTTCAACTTGTCGGGGGTAATGTTCCGGCCGTCGGCGTCCAGAAAAAGGAGCGGACAGTAGTTGACCACGAAGAAGCGGGCAAAGAACTGCTCAGGGCCACTGAAACGGGCGCGAAACAATCCCCAGAGTCGACGGCCGCTGACCTCGCTGCGACGGCAGGAAAAGCCCTCCACCTGCTTGCGGGGGTGTTCCCCCTCCGGCCTCCCCACCTCTCCGCTTATCCCCAGCCACTCCCTCACCATCCCCACCTCGCCGAAAGGAACCCCGGTCTGGGCCATCCCCCACGGCCCCGGATTCATCCCCAGGAAGAGAACCTCTTTTTGTCCGCCCCCGTAGGATGTCAGGTATTCGTCATGCTGCGTGGCCGCATAGAGCAGCGGATTGTAGATATGGGCCACCGGTGGGGAGAAGCTCAACCGGCCCAACTTCTCCACCAACATCTCCCTGATTCGTATCAACTCCATACTATTTCACCCGTCACTCCCCTCCACCTCCGCCCAGCACCTTGTAGAGGGTCACCAGATTGTTGAGTCGAGTCAGACGGCTGCCGATGAGGAGCTGTTGGGCGTCATAGGAAGAGCGCTGAAAGACGAGGACTCCCAGATAATTGTCCACCCCCCTTTCATAGCGGGCCTGGGAGAGTTTGTAGTTGGCAATGGTAGCGTCGGTGATGGACTGCTGCGCCGCCACCTGATCATCCATGGTTCCCCGCTGAGCCAGCGCGTCGGCCACTTCCCGAAAGGCGCCCTGGATCGCCTTCTCGTATTGGGCCAGGGCGATCTCGCGATCCGCCTGCGCCACGGCCAGAGTCGCACTGTTGAAGCCGGCGTCGAAGATGGGGAAGGAGATCTGCGGTGCGACCTTCCAGGCAAAGGAGCCGGCACTGAAGAGCCCCCCCAGTTCGTTACTTCCCACACCGATGCTGGAGATCAGAGTGATCCGGGGAAAGAAAGCCGCCCGGGCTGCACCGATGTTGGCGTTGGCTCCCCTGAGGAGATTTTCCGCCTGGAGGATATCGGGGCGGCGGAGGAGGACCTCCGAAGGGAGTCCGGGGAGAAGATCCTTCAGGGGACTCTCTGTTCTAGTCAAGGTCGAAGGAAGGAGATCGGCCGAAACAGTTGAGCCGACGACAAGATTGAGAGCATTCTCGTCCTGGGCCGCCAGGGTCGTGTAGACGGCCATGTCCCTCCGCGCCGCATCCACCTGAATCTGGGCACTGTTGAGGTCCAGCAGTGACGCGACCCCCACACCCTGGCGGCGCTGGATGATCCGGTAGTATTCCTGCTGACTGGCCAGGGTATCCTTGGCCACCTGGAGTCGTTCCCGATCGGCGGCTAGGGCAAGCCAGACAGAAGATACCTGGGAAACCAGGGTGATCTGAAGAGTCCGCCGGGCCTGCTCGGTGGCCAAATACTGCTCCAGAGCCTGATCCTTGAGACTCCTGACCCGTCCGAACAGATCCAGCTCGTAGGAACTTACCCCCAGACCGACATTGTACTGGTGGATATGCCGCGATCCCGCCCCCGCGAAATCATCAGCCAACTGTTGGTAGGTTCCGGAAGCATTGGCATCGACCTTGGGGAGGAGATCGGAACGCCGGATCTGAAACAGGGCCTGGGAGCGTTGGATGTTAAGGAGAGCAACCCGTAGGTCCCGGTTATTTTCCAATGCCTGGGCAATCAGTTTTTGCAACTGCGGATCCAGGAAGAATTCCCGCCAGGGGATATCGGCCACCGGCTTCTGCTCCGGCGAGGCGACAACACCCCCATAGGCCGGACCGGCCGGCCAGGAAGCGGGTACCGGAGCCGCGGGACGGCTGTAGTTAGGGGCCATGGTGGAACAGCCCGCCAGCAACAGTATCAGGAATAACGCTGAGAGAGTGCGGGGCAAGGAATTTGACAGGGATACACAGGATATCCAGGAAAAAATCGTGTCCGGCTTGTTGCGTAAGTACCCTCTTGAAGTCATGTCCTGTTTATCCTGTTCATCCCTGTAAAGTATGCTTCGGTTTTTTCTCCGTGTCTCCGTGTCTCCGTGGTGGAATGCTTTGTAACGGTTCATCGTGACACCTCCGTAACCTGTCCGCCACCCGGCTTCTCCCCTTTCTTCGCAAACATTTTGGAGACCAGCACAAAGAAGAAGGGGATAAAGAGAAGATCGATGAAGGTCGCCGAGAGGAGTCCTCCGGTAACGGCGGTGCCGATGGCGTTCTGAGCAGCGGCCCCGGCCCCCTTGGTAAGAGCCAGGGGTAGGGTGCCGAAGAAGAAGGCCAGCGACGTCATGATGACCGGGCGAAGCCTGATTTTAACCGCCGACAGGGTCGCCTCCACCAACTCATGCCCCTGGTGCATCTGCTCCTTGATGAACTGGATGATGAGGATGGCGTTCTTGGTGGAAAGCCCCACGGTGGTCAGGAGTCCGATCTGGAGATAGACGTCATTGGGGAACATCCGAAACTTCACCGCCGTCACCGCCCCCACCAACCCCAACGGCAACATCAGCAGGTTGACGAAAGGGATGGTCCAGCTTTCGTACAGCGCCGCCACGGAGAGGAATACCACCAGCAGCGAAATCGCATAGAGCGCCGGAGCCTGGGCCCCCGCGTTCTTCTCCTCGTAGGAGAGTCCGGTCCATTCATAACCGATGCCGGGGGGAAGCTGGGCCGCCATTTTTTCCACCTCCGCCATGGCTTCACCGGTGCTTATCCCCGGTGCGGCCTGCCCCAGGACTTCGACGGCCGGGATGCCGTTATAACGCTCCAGCCGGGGGGAACCGTACTGCCAGCGGGCCGTGGCAAAGGCCGAGAAGGGAACCATCTGGCCGCTCTTGTTATTGACATACCAGCCGTTGATATCTTCGGGTAGCATCCGGTAACCGGCGTCGGACTGGAGGTAGACTTTTTTGACCCGCCCGCTCTGAATGAAATCACTGATGTAGGCCCCGCCCCAGGCAGTGGAAAGGACGTTATTTACATCCGCTTGGGATACCCCCAGCGCCCCGGCACGCACGTCGTCAATATCCAGCTTGAACTGAGGCGAGTCGTCCTGACCGTTGGGACGGACCGCGATGAGCTTGGGATTTTTCATAGCCATTCCCAGGAGCTGGTTGCGCGCCTCCATCAGCTTTTCGTGCCCCAACCCGCCACGATCCTGCAGTTGAAAGTCGAAGCCGTTGGCCACCCCCAGCTCCAGAACGGCGGGAGGGGAAAAGGCAAAGGCCATCCCGTCCCGGAACCGGGAGAAAGCTTTCATCGCCCGTCCGGCAACCGCCGATGCTCTCTGGTCGGCGCCTTCGCGCAGACTCCAGTTCTTCAGCTTGACCCAGGCCAGCCCCATGTTCTGACCTCGACCGGCAAAGCTGAAACCGGCCACCGTGATAATCCCCTCCACCGTCTTGGATTCCTTTTCCAGGAAGTGCCGTTCCATCTCCCGTATCACCTGAATCGTCCGTTCCTGGGTGGCGCCGGCCGGCAACTGGAGCTGGCAGATGATGAACCCCTGATCCTCATCCGGCAAGAAAGAGGTGGGCAGATGCACAAAGAAGTACCCCATGGCCGCCACGATGGCCCCGTAAACGACGAGGTAGCGCACCGGTTTGCCGAAGGAGCGACCGACGATCCCTTCGTAATTGTCCCGGCAGAAATCAAACAGCCGGTTGAACCGTTTGAAAAACCAGCTAAACCAACCGCTCTCGCCGGCGTGATGCCCCTGCTGCACCGGTTTGAGGAGCGTGGCGCAGAGTGCCGGGGTGAGAATCATCGCCACCAGCACCGACAGGATCATGGCGGAGATGATGGTAATGGAGAACTGACGGTAGATGACACCGGTGGAGCCGCCGAAGAAGGCCATGGGAAGAAAAACGGCCGTCAACACCGTGGCGATCCCCCAGAGGGCGCTGGTAATCTGCCCCATGGATTTGATCGTCGCCTCCCGCGGGGAGAGCCCCTCCTGGGACATGATCCGTTCCACGTTCTCCACCACCACGATGGCGTCGTCAACCAGGAGGCCAATGACAATGACCAGGGCAAACATGGTCAGGGTGTTGATGGAGAAACCGCAGGCGGAAAGCACCCCCATCGTCCCCAGGAGAACCACCGGCACGGCGATGGTGGGGATCAGGGTGGCGCGGATATTCTGCAGGAAGAGGAACATGATGATAAAGACCAGGAATACCGCCTCGATCAGTGTGTGTACCACCTCTTCGATGGAGATCTTGACGAAGGGGGTTGAGTCATAGGGATAGACCACCTTCACACCGGGGG
>CAIUUR010000502.1 GCA_903902345.1 uncultured Geobacteraceae bacterium
CACCTGCACTGTTGGCGCTGCTGCTGGCGGCGATGCACCCGGTAAATTCTCCGGTATTTGAACCGGTTTCCGTAAGGATCAGCGATTCGGTATCGTTACTTGAGCTGGTGACATTCACTGAAAAATCACCGAGTCCTGCCTGATCGAGATCGGTGACCCGAACGCAGACCTGTTCGTCTGCGCTATAGGTAGTCGTTGCCGGGCCATCATCACCGGTGGTGAACACCGTTGTACTCGGGGTTCCCAGATCCAGATAGGTCAGGCTGAATTGAGAGACGCCGGAAGCGCTGATACTGTTTTCATAGCCTTCGTTAGCGGTAGTCGATAACTGGTACGTCCCCGACGTGGAACTGGTAAGCCACGGATACTCATAGATCGCCGTGGCTGAACTGGAACTGCTGCTGACCGGATTCATATCATAGGTGGCCGGAGAACCACCCGGAGGTGTAATGCTGATGCTGGTGGAAGTTACATCGGGAGCACAGAACGGGTCAGTGGCAACAGTGCGGAGGTACACAATTTGACCGTTGGTGGCGCCAAAAATTTCGCTACCGCCGCTGTAGGGGGCGTTATAGGCCTTGAGCGAGCTGAAGGCGATTACCGAATTGGTTGGCAGATCGATATGAGAAGGGCTTGAACTACTGTCATAGAGGATCTGGAAAGCGTTGCCCGAAGCAAGATTGGTCGTCACTGTCAAATTGATTGCTTCACCGGCAAGCGCCGTTATATCGCTGCCAAGAGTGGCGCTCCACTGCAGGTAATTCCCTTTACTGTCAGTGCCAAGTGTTGCAGTTGTGGAGTTAAAAATTTGTGTTGAACCATGCTTCAGGGTTGCCGTGACAGCGGTACCCATCGTGCCCTGCACTATCGAGTAATAGGTCTTGACTGTCACCGTGCCGCCTGTTGGCATGACCAGATCGGCACAGAGTGGGCTTGACTGGGTATAGGTAACAGATGAGATACCGGTAACGCCAGAACCTGTCGATGGTTTTAGGGGAACCGCAATGATTGACCACCCCTCTGCCGTATTGCCGGTAGTGGTCCAGGACATAGTCACATTACTACCGGAACCCGGTTTGGTACTGGACGCCCCGATTATGGAAGCGCCTGTTGTAGGAGCTATTCCACCTGAAGTAGCGCTGATATTCCAGTTTGCTGACTGCGCAGCGTTTACAGTCAGGGCCGTGTTGTTATCTCTGGCTACAGCATCAAACACCATGCCGTTGGCATACGACGAAACCGTCACTGTCGGTGCACCTGTACCAGCCCCATCGCTCTGCTCGTTATGATTGTTGGCAATAGCGGCTGTTCCAAAGGGATTAGCCTGATCTACTTTTGAGAAGGTTTTAACTCCTACAACCACGTTGTAGTCATTAGCGCCACTACTATTCGCCCATATGTCTCCAGCCATCGTTACCACAACATTGCCGCTGCCTGAAGAAGGAGCGACAAGCTTCCAAATTTCGACCCGATCCTTGTTGTTAGCATTAGAGTTCGCCAAAACTAAAGAGAGCGGGCTACCCCCGTAGGTCACCGAGGCGACAGACCTGTTGCTGATTGCATTCTGCTGCAGGCTGACACCGACCAGCATGAGTCTGTTAGTGCCGGCGCCGGTGGTAAAGGAAGAAACCGTTACCGGTGCGGGATTTATCGCTACGGCGGCGGCAGCCCATGCAGAGGCGGAACCAGTTGCAGTCCAGGACATTGTGTAGTTAGGGCCAGCAGCGCCTGCTTTGGTAGCAGAAGCGCTCCGGGGGTTCCCGGACCCGGATGATGGTAAGTTCCAATTAGTGTACTGACTGGCGGTACCGGAAAGTGTCGCAGAGCTACTGTTATAGGAGACAACGCCGAAGACTGTTTTTGAGCTTGTCCCACTCACATCTATGGAAGGAGTGGTAGAAGAGCCGGTTGCTGATTTGAAGGTGCCGACAGGATTAGTCTGGTCCACTCCTGAATAGGTGGCAACACCGGCGGAACAGAGTGTGTTTTTGGAATTGACAGTTATCACGACATTATTTGAACCGCTAGTCGGGTTTACAAGATAATAAATGTACGTGTTCACGCTGGAGCCATTGGCGATGTTGTTGAGTTTTGTCAGTGTTTGAGTCCCGTATTTGACAGAGGAGACAGTTCCGTTCCCTGCGACTGAAACACCGACAATCATCAGACGATTTGCGGCCGTACCGGTAGTATGTGAAATACTCAGGGAAGTACTGCGCGTTGATGTCTTGGAACCAGTCGCTATCACGTCAAGATTGTTGAGACTAGCCGTGGCAGAGGCCGTGGCATCAGCCGTGACAACATCTATGGTCGTATTTCCCAGATTGGCGCTGCTGGAAGTATTGGCCGGAGGCGGGTTGGTGGGTGTAGGGACGATGGCGGCGTAATTCACCGGGTCGATACGGTCAAGGCCCGTTCCCGGAGCGTTCAGATAGAGTTGTTTGATTTTGGTGGTAACCGGCGCGGCGGTTACGGTCGCCGTGGCGTTGCACGAATATCCCAACGTCGCATTTGAATAGGAAGCCTGAATGGCGCCACCCCCCAGAGCGTAGAGGATGCCGTCGTTATTTGCCAGACCGCTGCTGCTGGAAAGCGGCAACACTGCCGTACTCGTGAAGGTTCCTGAACCGGATGGCAGCGTAAGAGACTCCAGATCAACCCCCGGATTAGAAATATTGACGGTTCTTGTGGAGGCTGAATTTGTCAGATCCGTGAGTTTGACATAAACATTCTGCCCGGTGGTGTATGAAGAGACTCCCGTGCCACCGCTGTCGGAGAAGGTCAACGTACAACTCGGCGCTACTCCGCCGGTGGTAGGAACCGTCGCGGCAACAACGCTGGTGCCGTTGCCACCGTTGAAGCTGACACTGTTGGTAATGGCGCCGGGATCAGAATTGACGATTGTCCGGTATTTAAAGGTAGCAGCTACACCGGGATTGAGGATCGGAATAACATAGCCCGGGCTGTCCAGCGGAAATGGTGTACTGGTGACATCATCAGGAATGGCGGCGCCGTTGATGGTAGAACTACCGACGACATAGGTCAAGGCTGTGTGCAACGGGTCAAGCACAAGCAGATTGCCCAGGACCACTACGCCGGAGTTGTTGACCTTGACGGTGTATTCTATGGTGTCGCCGATGTTGGCTTTTGAACCACCCCCAATGATTTGCGCGGTTTTCTGTATATCGGCAACGGGGAAAGGAAGAACCGTCGTTCCCAGATCGAGGTAAGGATTCCCTGCTCCCGCAGTAGCAGAGTCCTCCCCCCAGGCGACAGCGATCTTGGCGCCGTCCGTGGTGAATATTTTCATCCCCGTCTGGTTCTTGCTGGGGGCGAAAATTTTCATGGATTGGTAGGAAGTCAGGCTGTACGAGATATCGTACTTGTTCCCGTTGGGGGCGGTAAGGGACGAATTGGCCGGGTTGCCGTCATAATCCACGTAGATGGTGGTCGGTCTGACGGCCGTGACCCAGACCGGACTGCCGTTCACCGTCGGCGTCGTTTCCGAACTGCCGGGTCCCCAACCAATCACTGTCATCGTGGTAAGGTAGTTCTCCGGCAGAAGCGAAAAACCCCAGTCATGCACCTGATTTGCCGAAGGGTTGGCGCCGACCGTAGATGTGGCAAAAAAGGAACTTCCCGAACTGTAGAAATGTGCTCCCGAAGCGGCAGGCATGAGGAACTGGTAGACTCCGTTGGCCGGCACCGAAAAAAGACCGCTGGAACTGCTGGTCTGGTAATTGACATTCAGAGCCGTACCATTGGGATTATAGACGAAGACATAGGTCTGCTCCCCGGAAGTCCCCACAGGGGTGTAGTAACTTGCGCCCCACAAATTAGTCGGATAGAGTGTATAAGATCGGGATTCATAGCTTGCACTTTTCTTGCCGGTCATGAGGTGCGCCTGCACCGGCTTGGTGGCGCTGACCGTGGCCCCTGTCAGTACCCCGCCATTAACCAGATAGCTCTCCCCTTTGTTGAGGGTGAACGTCGTCTCAAAGGAACCGTTGGCATCCTTGTCGATGCTGACGACCGTACCATCCTGTGAAGCCATCACCATCATCCCTACATACGTAAACATACCGCCATATGATGTGGCGGCATATTCACCGATAGGGGCCTTGAAACTTGTCCCGTAATCGCGGGTGGAAAGAACTTCAACGGCACTGCCGAGAACCGAACCGGGAGAAGTCGCCCACTGGGCTCTGGTTACAACTATTGCTTTTGTTGAGGATATCCGGTCCCTGCCGTCATACAACAGGGTGGATGGACTGCGGGGAAGAACGACATTGTTGCGCAGGTTGATGACAGTGCCGGCGGGAAGACCGACCGGGTTATGAGCCATCCCCGGCGGAATTCCGTGCGCGTCATTACCATCTCCCCAGATCTTTGTGGTGCTTTGTATCGGATGAGAGGGGTCGATCTCGTAGCCGTCTTCCCATTGGTCGAAATAAATCACCGTGCCGTCGGTCGTTACGACGATAGAGGTGATGCTGTCCATGGTCGTACCGATACCGGTCGGCTGCAACGAAACCATTGCCGAACGAACTTGATCCTCGGGCATGGGGACGAAAAACTCCTGGACGATGCCGGCGTGGGCTGTCCCTATCCCCATCAGGGTTAGGCAGGTGACAAGCCAAAGGCAAAGAGCCCGGCATGTTGTCACCCCGGCGATGACACCGGTGAAGAATGATTCCGGTTGGCAATGGCCACGCATAGTTTTCATGTCATATCCTCCGAGAGCATCGCTCCCGATCCTGATTTGATTTCCATTTGCATGAACTGCTGATCGATTTGTCTTCGGTAAGCGGGAGTCAGGGAATATTCCGTACCAATCCATAAAAAAACGGGCCAACTTCATGAATAAAATTCACTTCGGTAGCCCGGCTGTCTTCGTGAGATCCGTGGATTTCCGTCCCAACCTCGCGGATGGTTTGGCTTTATCGTTGTAGTGCGGAATACTATTGTGCGAAACATTGCTGCAACATGAAGCCGCTATTAGTCGGATAAATCGGTGGACAAAATTATGTAGTGTTTCACTTGCAGACGACTATGTAGCGTATAGCACAAAACTCGAGTAGGAACTCTTACGAATTCTTACATTGTTCGATCAGGCGCCTTTACGAGGTGGAAATTCAGGATTACCTCTTTTCGATAATATACCGAAAATACGGTCTATTTCGCCTCTAAACGGATGCCGGAAATCGGTTCACATGAAGCTCTGCGAGTGGAGGAGTACTGTAAATATAATTTTCGCAGTGAAAAAGAGCGGATCGTCAGTCTGAATATTCAAAAAAAACAAGTACTTTTTACCTTACAGGTGCGACTAGATAGCATATAATTAGGGTGCGTATACGTTTTTTTCAGGAGCTTCTTGCTCTTTGTTTCGCGAAAGAAAGATGTTACAAATTGGAAACATAAGGTCTACAAAAAAACGGTATTTGTTGCCGAAGAGATCGGTGGCGGGAACTGACAGGCGTTACGTGGCATCTTCCGGTTAACGCCGCATAAATCTTCTCCTGGTGTTCGTTCATGACGGTGGCGATTTCGTCGGGACTGATTCCAATTCCCTGTTTGCAATTCCCTTGACAGTTCGCTTAAAGTCATATAGCTTAATATTAAAC
>CAIUUR010000503.1 GCA_903902345.1 uncultured Geobacteraceae bacterium
GGTCCGCGGTAGAGAGTATACCATTATTCTGAACGCAGTTTTGTAGGGGCGCCCCTTGCGGGCGCCCTTGACTGCCGATTCAAGAACAGGATACCCGCAAGGGGTATCCCTACAATGAAAGGTGACAACTACATTAATGCGGTATTGTCTTTACCGCGAACCACCTAAGCTGTCTGCCTCGTGCTACAAGCGATTAAAGCTTGATTCATTGCTGTCGGGCAGGAGCATCATCGCGATTCTTGAGGGATGGATTGACAAACATTGCCCGCACGTGCCGGAACCGGGCCAGTTGCGGAAAGAGAGAGCGCCAGAGGCCGACGACCAGCAATGTTCCTATGGCAACGCTCCCATGGAAAGCTTTTGGGGCTCCCTAAAAAACGAGCTGGTGTATCACTACCGCTATGCGACCAGGGCCGACGCCGAAGCCTCTATTCGTGAGTACATCGAGATCTTCTATAACCGTCAACGACGACACTCTCGGTTGGGCTACGTTGCTCCTGCCGTGTTCTCACAAAATCTCTCCATAAAGCAGGCTGTCGCTTGAGTTGGGAGTGTCTACTATTGACAGGACACCTCAATCGGAGCGGTACAGATTATTCGGGATAAAGTGTAAAAACTAAGTAAATGTAGTTAATTATTGGCATTGTTAAAGCAAAATTAAAGCGAACAATAGGGGCATGGAGTCAAAATTTTGTCTACATTCGTGCAGGGAATAATGTACAGTGCACTGAATCTGGATCTGACAAACTGGGTTTTATAGCCTTAGTGCATCAACAATAGTTCCTATCGTTACCTTTCTATGGCTCTGTTTGCCGAACAGGGGCAAACAGAGCCTGGTTTCTGCTGGGATATCCGTATGTCATTGAAAAATTTAAAAGCTTCGTATTCCGGATCTGCAGACAGATCTCCTCCCGCTCATTTACCCGCGGATCTTCATGATGGCGTGGCCCTCATCATGCCGGTTCATGGCCGGCTTTCACTATCAGCTCCGGCTCTGCAGGGTGTTTGCGCTCTTTCTCCGGCGCCGGAACAGATCGTTGTGGTAACTGACGTGATGTCGGGAATGGAAGAGCAAGCGTTTCTCCCGGCGGGAGCGGTTATGGTTGACGTACCCTTTGCTTCCGGTCCGGCCAGAGCGAGAAATGCCGGGGCAACGGTGGCCGTACAGGATATTTTGTTGTTTGTGGATGCGGATGTAGTCATCCCGCCGGACACGGTGCAACGAGTGAAGGAGGAATTTGCACGTAATCCGGAGGTGGCGGCGATCTTCGGTTCCTACGATACCTCCCCGGGAGACCCCGATTTTTTATCGCAGTACCGTAACCTGATGCATCATTTCGTGCACCAACGTTCCCAGGAAAGAGCCGGAACGTTTTGGGGTGGATTGGGAGCAATCCGGACGTCTGCATTTCGGTCAGTCGGCGGTTTTGATGCCTCGTACCGCGTTCCCTGCATCGAAGATATCGAGTTCGGGACCCGCCTGCGGGATGCAGAGCTGGAAATTCGTCTGGTAAAAACACTTCAGGGACGCCACATGAAATGCTGGACTCCCCTGAAGATGCTGAAAACCGACCTGTGGCAGCGGGGTATTCCCTGGATGCGCCTCATTCTGGCCCGCAGGAGGGTGCAGTCTGACCTGAACACCTGCTGGGTTGCACGATTGAGTACGATTCTTGCGTGGGTCCCCGTGGTGTTGCTGCCATTTGGCGTACGATCGGCCGTGTGGGGTGGCGTAGCGCTGACAGCCGTGGCCAGTGTCGTGGTTCTTAACCTGGCTTTTTACCGTTTTCTGGCGCAGCACCGTGGGTTAGTTTTTACAGTGCAGAGCATTCCCTGGCATCTCATCTATTATCTGGAGTGCGGTCTGGCAGGGTTCATCGGCTTGCTGCTGCACTTTCGCGACCAGTTCCTCATAACGATAAAGAGCCCACATGAGCCTTGACGACAAACCCTTTGAACTGGTAGTGATCGGTGCCGGACCGGCCGGGTTGACGGCGGCATACGAGGCTGCCCGCAACGGGGTGAGGCTGCTCGTGCTGGAGATGGACGAGAGAGTCGGGGGTATCGCCCGAACCGAGGCGCATCGCGGCTACCGCTTCGACGTTGGGGGACACCGGTTTTTTACCAAGGTGCCGGAGGTGCAGAGGCTGTGGGAAGAGACCCTTGGTCCGGACTTCCGTTTGACGCCGCGGTTGTCACGTATCTTTCATGACCATCGGTTTTACCGATACCCCCTGGACATTTGGGAAACATTGCGCAACCTTGGACCGGTTAAAAGCACTACGGCGGCCCTGAGCTTCGCGTCAGCCAGGGTCAGTCGCAAAAAGGAGGAAATAACCTTCGAGGATTGGGTTACCAACCGGTTTGGCCGCCGCCTGTTCGAGACATTCTTCAAAACCTACACCGAAAAGGTCTGGGGGATCTCCTGCAAAGAGCTTCAGGCCGAATGGGCGGCCCAGCGGATCAAGGATCTCTGCCTCTTGACCGCCGTCCGTCACGCCCTCTGGCCGAAACGGGACAACGGCCCCAAGTCCCTTATCGACCAGTTCTACTACCCCCGACTGGGTCCGGGCATGATGTGGGAAAGGCTGCAGGAGCAGGTGGAGGAACGAGGAGGTGTCGTCAAAACCCGGAGTGAGGTGGTGGAAATCCACCATGGGTCAGGGCGGATCGCTGGGGTAACGCTCCGGAACGAGGAGGGGGTGAGTACCATCCCCGCCGAGCAGGTTATCAGCACCATGGCTCTGGATGATCTGATTCTCCGTATGCGCCCTGCCCCACCTGCGCCTGCAGCCTTTCCCACAA
>CAIUUR010000504.1 GCA_903902345.1 uncultured Geobacteraceae bacterium
CGGGGAAGGAGAGCCCCCACCGTAACCGGAGCGTAGGGGAAAACCTGGAGCTCTTCCGCCGGATGCGGGGTGGAGAGTTTCCTGACGGGAGCCGGGTGCTCAGGGCGAAGATCGACATGGCTTCCCCCAACATGAACCTGCGCGATCCGGTTATGTACCGCATTGTTCACGAGCCGCATCCTCACACCGGCGACGCCTGGTGCATCTATCCCATGTATGACTATGCCCATGGTCAGTCGGACTCCATGGAGGGGATCACTCATTCCATCTGCACCCTGGAATTCGAGGATCATCGCCCCCTCTATGACTGGTTCCTGGACCAGTTGGGGGTCTATCACCCTCGACAGTATGAATTCGCCCGGCTCAACCTGACCTATACGGTCATGAGCAAGCGAAAACTCCTCCAGCTTGTCCGGGAGGGGGATGTCTCCGGTTGGGATGATCCACGGATGCCGACCCTGGACGGACTCCGGCGACGGGGGTATACGCCCCTTGCCATCAGGAACTTCTGCGAGCAGATCGGGGTGGGACGGAATGATAGCTGGATCGAGATGAGCACCCTGGAGGAGTCCGTCCGGACCGACCTGAACGTGACTGCCCCCCGGGCCATGGCGGTGCTCCGACCCCTGAAGCTGGTGATCGAGAATTATCCCCAGGAGCTGGTGGAAGAGTTCAGCGCCGCCAATCATCCCCAGCGGCCGGAGATGGGGGTTCGGAGTATCCCCTTCTGCCGGGAACTGTATATCGAACGGGATGATTTCATGGAGGTCCCGGCGAAGGGGTTCAAGCGACTTTCCCTGGGGAGCGAGGTGCGGCTTCGTTATTCCTTCATTATCCGCTGCACGAGCGTGGAGAAGGACGAAAGCGGGGCGGTCACTGCAGTCCGCTGCAGCTACGATCGCGATACCCTGTCCGGCGGCCCGGCGGCGGACAGGAAGGTGAAGGGGGTAATCCACTGGGTCTCGGCCCGGCACGGCATCCCCGCGGATGTGCGGCTCTACGACCGGCTCATCACCGTTCCCAACCCGTCGGGGGATGATTGGAAGAGTCTTCTTAATCCGGACTCCACGGAGCTTCTCACCGACGCGGTCGTGGAACCGTCCCTGGCTGCCGCCGGGCCGGAGGAGCGGTTCCAGTTTGAGCGCCAGGGGTATTTCTGCACCGACCGGAAGGATTCCGTTCCCGGGCGGCCGGTGTTCAACCGGACGGTAACCCTTCGGGATTCGTGGGTGAAGTAATTCCGAGGTAACTCCCAGCCACTGATTTCACTGATTTCACTGAATACACTGAAAAAACCTGAAAATATAAAAACCAGCCACTGATTTCACTGAATACACTGAAAAAACCTGAAAATATTTGTTGTTTTCAGTGTCCTCAGTGGAAACTTTTGTTGTTTCAGTGGAAGAGAAGGGGTTATATATGGCATTGCGTGTTTACAATACCCTCACCGGCAGGAAAGAAGAGTTCGTACCGCTGGAGCCGGGGAAGGTCAAGATGTACGTCTGCGGCGTGACGGTCTACGACCACTGCCACATCGGTCACGCTCGGGCCAACGTGGTCTTCGACATGATCTTCCGCTATCTGAAGTATGTGGGGTTCGACGTTACCTACGTCAGGAACTACACCGATATCGACGACAAGATCATCAATCGGGCCAACCGGGACGGGATTCCGTGGCATGAGGTTTCCCGGCGGTTCATCGCCGAGTTCGACAAGGACATGGCGTCTCTGGGGCTGGAGCTTCCCACCCACCAGCCCAAGGCGACGGAGCATATCCCGGAGATCATCGCCATTGTGGAGCGGCTTCAGGAGAAGGGGCATGCCTACGCGGTGGCGGGGGATGTCTACTTCCGGGTGGCGACCTTTGCCGACTACCTGAAACTCTCCAAACGAAATCTGGAGGATATGCAGGCCGGAGCCCGAGTGGAGGTGGACGAGCGGAAGGAAAACCCCATGGATTTCGCCCTCTGGAAGGGTGCCAAGCCGGGAGAACCGTCCTGGGAATCCCCTTGGGGAGCCGGCCGGCCGGGATGGCACATAGAGTGTTCGGCCATGAGCATGAAGTTTCTTGGTGAGACCTTCGACATCCATGGCGGGGGGAAGGATCTGGTTTTTCCCCATCATGAAAACGAGATCGCTCAGTCCGAGGCTGCCAACGGTTCTCCCTTTGTCAACTACTGGCTGCACAACGGTTTTGTCAATATCAACTCGGAGAAGATGAGCAAATCGTTGGGGAATTTTTTCACCATCAAGGAGGTTTTGGAGCGGTACGATGCCGAAGTGCTCCGCTTTTTCCTTCTTTCGGCGCACTACCGTTCACCCATCGACTTCTGCGATCAGAACCTTACCGAGGCTCATACCGGACTGGAGAGAATTTACAAGGGGCTGGCGGAGATCCACCGACTCTGTGACGGGAGAGTAGCGGCGGGTGACTCCTTGAGCGACAGTGGCAGGGAGTTGGAGGAAAAGGTTACCGCCATCGGTATCCGGTTCCGTGAGGCCATGGATGACGATTTTAATACTGCCCTGGCCATCGCCGGGCTGTTCGATCTAATCCGGGGGGTCAACCGTGTAGCCACCGAGGATTCTGTTGTCAACGTCCGTCTCCATCAGATCCTGGATGCGGCTCGGCAGGCCGTGGGTGACGTGGCTCGGGTGCTGGGGATTTTCAGCTCGGTCCCGGTGGAATACCTGGGGCGGATCAAGTCGCGCCGGGCCGCGGCTCTGGAGATTTCAACGGAGGAGATCGAGGAGCTGATAGCCCAGCGGGCGTTGGCACGGAAGACCAAGGATTTCAGAAGGAGCGACGAGATTCGTGATCTCCTTCTTTCCCGCAACATTGTCTTGCTGGACTCCCCGGCGGGAACAACCTGGGGAGTGAAATAGCCCCTCTTTAATCACAAAAAGACCGCATTTGCGGTCTTTTTTTTGCAGAATATTTGCCGTACGCCGGTTCAGGCGGCCTTCCTGTTGAGCTCCTGGCTGCGAGAAACAAGCTGATGCCGTAATAGTTCCATCGCTTCTCTCATGATGTCGGACACGCTTTTTTGCGTAGTACTGATCAGCTCCTGCAAGGTTTCCCGCTCTTCATCGCTGATCCTCATAGAGATGACATTGTACCGCGGATTCTCACTCATTCTCCCCATTCTGGACACCCCCTATTGCATTTGTTTTCAATGAATGTAGGGTCACCTGCCAATACTGTGCCAAATACCTGAATGGGGCCTATTTATCGTTTTATTGCCCTTATTTGGCTGGTTGCCGTATACGGCGGGGGGGGGAGAACAGGAATTCCCCACGATATAAAACGAAAAAGGCGCGGCTAAATGGCCATTAGTCGCCATTTCCCGCACCTCATCCCGTCAAAAGACGGTGTCACTACGTGTTGTCATGAATTCCGGATAAAAAACACCCTAGCTACTAGGAGGGAAAGTGGCTAGGGCACATGAGGGTTGCCCCTCGCAAGCTTTAATTCTGTGTTCAGTATATCTACGCCGCCATAAAATCGCAAGGGTAAATATTTCAGCCTGTAGCCAGTATCGCCTCAATGCGCCGTAATCCTTCCCCTGCGCCGCAGGGGAGGGGGAGATGGGGCGGCGGTACCTGGTGTTCCCGCGGGTTGATCCTGATGAGAGTTGCGCCGGGGCGTTCTCCCAAACGCTCTCCCAGATAGCGGATGGTGGGAATGGCGGCGCCGGCGCCGCACTCGACGATGACGGTGCGATCTCCCTGGTGGCGTCCCAGGAACTCCTCCCACCGTTCCTCCTGCTCGTCGGTCCGCCGGCTGATCCAGGAGCCATCGCCAAACATGAGGATGTTGGGGCGAGCCGTAACGCCGCAATGGATACAGCGGGGGATGCTCCGGGAGCGCATGGTGGCGGTATCCACGCTGATCTGCTCCCGGTTGGGCCAGATGTTCATCCCGCAGGGGGTGGTGCACTGGAGGTGGTGGATGGAGCCGTGAACTTCCAAGATTTTCTTCTCCTGGAACCCTGCTTTCTGAAACTGGCCGTCAACGTTGGAGGTTGCCACAAAATAGTCCAGGCCGAAACGCTCAACCCACTCCTGGAGGAGGGTAAAACCTGAGTGGGGAACTGTTTCCCGGTAGAGGTTGAGCCGGTGGCCGTAGAATCCCCATCCGAAGAGCGGGTCCCGCTGGAAGTGGTCCGGGTTGGCCGCCTCCTCAAAGGAGAGACCGAGTCGCTGGTAGGGGGGATAGGCCTGCCAGAAGCCCTGATTGCCGCGAAAGTCGGGGAGGCCCGACTCCACCCCCATTCCCGCTCCGGCGGTGATGACGAGGGCCTGGGCGTTCCTGATGGCGGCGGCCGCCGCGCTGAAGATGTCGGTCATGGCTGCTCCTGGTGTTCATTATTCGCCTGAATTACTACAGTGAGCATGGCAGTCTTCTTACTTTCATGATGATTTTGATTCCGCCTCCATCAGTCACTTCGCAATCACCTGCCCGTTCATGAGCATGGGGAGGAGCCAGTCGCGGAGGGAGGTGAGGTGTTGGTTCTCCTGTTCCAGAATATCCTGTCGATGGAAGAGCGACGATACTGTTTTTGTATAGGAAACGACGATTGCATCAGGTGGTAAACTGACAAGTACCGTCTTCAATACGGAACCTGAAACTTCCTTGAAGGTTGAGCCGGAAGAGTACCGGATGATTGTATCTATTGAGTTTTTCACCGTATAGTAAACGAACTGGGGAGAATATACCTTGTTGGGGATGATTGATTTGAACCCTTGGTTTGTGGTTGTTGAAGGTCGTAATAATCAGCTCTTCCTCCTCCGCTGACAGGAGGGTCTTCTGATTTTTCCCATCTTTTACCGTTGTCCCCAGCTTGGACGCGTCCATGAGGACGATATCCCCCTTACTGTTTCCCTTGTCCAGAAAGAGGACGGAAACGTTGGTGCCGGTGGTGGCGAAGATGTTGCTGGGCATGGAGACCACGCCGCGTAGCATCTTTTTCTCCACCAGCTTTTCCCGGATTTTCCGTTCGATGCCGCTCTGGGCAGTAATGAAGCCGGTGGGAACGACGATGGCGGCTTTTCCCTTGGGCGAGAGGGAAAAGATGATGTGCTGGATAAAGAGGAGATAGATCGCCATCTTGTCCGGGCTCTTGGGGGTTACCTTGGGGATGCCGGCAAAGAAGCGGTTATGGTTCTGTTTTGTGTCCAGATCGGCGTGGTAA
>CAIUUR010000505.1 GCA_903902345.1 uncultured Geobacteraceae bacterium
CCTGGGAGAGAGGGAATCCTGCCCGCGTTTTGAGCGGTTTCATCTTTGAATCATTGTCATGTCATCAAAGGCTTTTCAAGCGCTACAGCCGCTTGAATACGGACAGGATGTCCGTGCTCCCAAGAAGGCCCAATAGATTCGACCGGTTGCGGGTATATTCTTTGTCGCGAATCACCTAAAGCCTGTCATTCTGAACGCAGTGAAGAATCTGCTTTACTTTGATAACGGTATCTTCGCTTCGTTCAGGATGACAAGCGGATCACTCCACCCTGCCGGAACAGATGATCGCGGGTTATACGGTCGGCCCCTTTCCCCCGACGACAACCACCTGGATCACTGAAACAACCCATGTGTGGGGGAGGATGGAGTTGGGGTGTTAATCGAAAAAATCCAGTGGGCTCTTGGGCTCCTTCACCGTTCTGACCGGCACACAGTGGGTATAGATCATGGTGGTTTTCAGGCTGGAGTGCCCCAGGAGAGTTTGGATGACTCGGATATCGTAGCCGGCCTGCAGTAGGTGGGTAGCGAAACTGTGCCGAAAAATATGTGAAGTAACCTTTTTCGGGATCTTTGCCCTGCGCACCGCATGGTAGAGCGCATCCTGAAAGTCGGACTCATGAAGATGATAGCGTCGCCGTTCGCCACCTTTCGCCGTCACTGTCATGCTTCTCTGGGGAAAGAACCATTGGTGGATAAACTCCTTGGGCGCATGGGGATATTTCTTCTCCACTGCGTCGTCCAGAAAGACCCCGTCGTATCCGGCGGCCAGATCCTGATCATGCAGATCCCCTACTACCTTCAGTTGTGACTTCAGCTCCGGAATGATCGACTCCGGGAGCGGCACGGTCCGGTCCTTTTTCCCCTTGCCGTGCACCGTCAGCACCCCCGCGTCAAAATTAAAATCCCGCACTCGCAGTTGCAGCCCTTCGAACAGCCGGAGGCCACAGCCGAATAGCATTTTCACTACCAGATTATTCGGATATGAAAGTTGCTCCAGGATTGCATCGATTTCTTCGCGGGATAGAACCGCCGGGATATACAGCGATTTCTTCGCTCGCGGCACATCGCGCAGTTCGCCAAACTCCCTCTTCAGTCCATTTCGGAAGAAAAACAGCAAGGAATTAAATGCCTGATTCTGGGTTGATGCCGCAACATTACACTTGACGGCCAGATACGTCAGATATTCCTTCACATCCACCGTTGACAACTCTTCCGGACGCTTGTTTTCCAAAAATCGCTGAAAATTGCGGGACCAGTTGGCATAGGTTTTCAAGGTCTTGCGGGAATAGTGGCGAACCTTGATTTCATCGGCCATGGTCCCGATGATTTTGTCCCATTCAGGTGAATCCGATTTTTCCTGATAACCGGCATCGATGTACTGTGATGTTCTCGGATGTGGCGTGTATTGATTCGGTTGCGTCGGTGGAAAGAGTTGAATTGGCTGACCGTTCGGCGACGGTTCTTCATGTTGCATCGCCGAATAGAGCGTCACGGCATGAGCGGCGCGGAGCCGCTGCTCATCATTCTGTTTCTTATCGCGGAGTTTATCCAGGAAAAGCCGTAAACGTTCGGACAGGTCGTCCGTAATCACATACTTGCCGCAAAAATCCAGGTAATACCGGAGCCACTTCAGATAATCCGGAAAGAGAGTCTCGTCGATGAAGTTGTTCTTTAAATGGCTAAGATAGCTGGAATAAACGGCTTTCGGAATCAGATTCATGGAGCACCGCCGCGATCCAAAGGTGATCTCTACTACTTTTGTCTCAATTAGATATTTTAATTGATTGTCTTGAAATGTAAATGATATAGTTCCGGGCAGAGATAAGACGAAACTCAGGAGTGAGCCATGATCGTCCGCCTGAAGCTGAGACCCGGACAAAAGGGAACCAAAGCGTTGGTGGAGAAGTATGGCGACGCCCTTGTCTGTGTACGGTACCGGTACGACGAGTCCGGTCGCACTCGGATTAAAACAGTTGAACTTATTGTTGAGAAGAAAGAATTGCCGTTATCCCGTCGCAAAGTTGCTGATGATGCAATAGTACCGCTGCAGATTTCCTACGGCGAATGTGAATTGGGAAAGATGGCAAAATCGCTGGGCGGGAAATGGGACCATGATGTCAGGCTCTGGTACATCCCGTATGGAGCCATCAAGGGAACCGAGCTGGAAAAGCATATACTATCGGATGCCTCGCAAAAGAGCAGCGTTTCGTAAATGCATCTAATAGTATATACCGCCATCTAATATTAGATACCAGCTAAACACAGGGACGCATCTAATATTGCATACTGTATGGCATCTAAAGTTAGATGTCGGTATCTAATATCACATATCAGTATCTAATATTGGATGCCAACCTAACTGATCAATAACGAGTTCAAGAAAAAAAACCAGGGACGTGACGCGACAGATGGTGCATAATTAGCTAATAACACGTGATTTGTTCAGGTGGTAACACCCAAAAGCGCAACCGAAAGGTGCGCCCGGAG
>CAIUUR010000506.1 GCA_903902345.1 uncultured Geobacteraceae bacterium
ACCGACATCCTTGGCGATGCGGCCCTGATTTCTGGAGGTGCACTGGCTTTATCTGGCGGAGAACGTGCGACGGAAGTGGGAGCAGGACTCATGGTCGCGGGTTTGATCAGCAAGATTGTCTCGTCAGCCACAACACCTGAAGCCGATATCCGGATGTGGGACAACCTTCCCAATCTTCTCGGATTTGTCGCGGTTCGAGGGGCCCTCGGACACCACTCCATGGTGGTGGAGTTCCGCAATGCGGACGGACGGGCCACCCTTCGGCGGGAACTGGCTTTCGACGTGGTTGAGAACCGCGATACAGTGATTTTTGTCAGTGACCGAAATTAAACTGCAAGCTTATGAAGATTCACCTCGTGATGCTCGGTGCGGCCTTGGTTTTTTTGGGCGGATGCGCCTCGGAAACAGGTGCGCTCGCTCCCGCCAATGGCGATAAATTCAACCAGGAAACCCAGGCCAAATTCGTATTGATGGATGGAGCGGTCCAGCACTCCGTGACCACCAGCGCGATCCAGGAAACCCATCTGGCGGATGGACGACTCCAAGTCGGTGTCGTTCTTCGCAATCGGGAAGGGCGCCGGATACAGGTCCAGGCGCAATGTGTTTTCAAGGACGCGGCATTTATTCCTACAGGGGATGAAACGCCATGGCAGGATGTCATTCTGACTGAAAACGGTCAGGAAGGACTGTCGTTTGCCTCCATGAATGATCAGGCGCGGAATTACACCATTCGGGTTCGTCAGGCCCGGTAACATTTCAGTGTTTCCCCCCCGCTGAACAAGACGCGGGTTCAGGAGGGTTGCCGGACCGCCTCTGGGTTGGTAGCGGCCGGACGATGCGCTGGCCCGCAGCAGGGCGTTCGCTGTTGGCCGCCTGGAGGATATGGCCGGGAACATCCAATGCCCCTTTCCTCTGGCTGGAAATCGTCTATCCTCGCAGGATCGCTGGTTTCTTCAGGAGAGAGCACATGCTGGAATGGGCCATACAATCACGAGGGCGCACCTGCGCCGTCACTGGAAATACGTTCGTCGACAAGCAGCCGTGTCACACGGTCCTGCTCCAATTGCGTTCCGGCTACGAGCGTCTGGACCTGTGTCAGGCCGCGTGGGAATCTGAGGGACCGGCCTTCGCCGACCGCCCCGATCTGGACTCTCACTGGCGGGGTGAATATCACGCTCCTGTCGCAGCTCCCCCCGAAGCCATTGGACGGGATGATGCGGAAGGTTTGTTGCGCCGCATCCTGGAACTCCGGGACGAGTCGTTCGCGGCTGCTGCCTTTGTTCTGGCTGCCATGCTTGAGCGCAAGCGGGTTCTCAAGGTGCGGAGCGAAGTCCGGGAGGGGACCCGCCGTATTTTCGTCTACGAACACAGCCGGAACGGAGATATACTGGCGGTTGCCGATCCGGACCTGCATCTCGATCAACTGCTGTCCGTCCAGCGTCAGGTGGCCGATCTGTTGACCCACGGCCTTCCGGCGGCTGCGACTCCGCCCCCTCCCGTGGCGTCGGCGGAATCATCGGGAAACCCCGCATCGGCGTCCGATGTGGTGTCGGAAAAAGAAAAGGCAGCCACTTCCGAAACCGTTCCCACAGAACCGCCCCAGGAGCAGGAACTCCCGACGGTGGAGATGAAGGCCTGACCGCTGCACCGGATTTTGTCTCATGATCAACACGGTGGAATTGGAGCGTGACCTGGGGTACACCTTCCGCGATCGACAATTGTTGTACCTCGCGCTGACCCATCCCTCTCTGGCGCATGAGGCGGGTGTTGGTCACCA
>CAIUUR010000507.1 GCA_903902345.1 uncultured Geobacteraceae bacterium
AACGGTCTGCTCCAATCCGCGAAACGAAGGGCACGAGGATACAAAACTACAAAGAACCTGATCAACATGGCTTACCTCATAGCTGGTAAGCTCGATTTCGCTCTACCCACTTGAAACAGCGATGGGCCTCATTGACAGGGGGGCCACCAACTGCTGTAGGGGAAGAAGGCCCTCCAATAGAACGAAACCCTGCCATATTATTTTGAGTATAACCATCGTTAACATTATTTGCTGACAGGTAATAGCCTTGACCGATGCCGGCCCAATGCTTAGCAACTGGTGTCATCGGGGAAGTGTCACCAGCCGCAATCTTTACCCATGCCTGAACAGAGAATGCGGAGGTACTCGCCAAATTATTACCCATTGTAACGTAACCGTCAGTTATTTGAATCGCACCACCCGAAATGCCGATATTGGGAATAAATGCGACTCCGCCGACAAGCGTTCCGTTCACACCGCCAACACTGTCAAAGGCAGTTGTGCCGCCCGTTTCGTCAAAACCCCAGTGAGCTATTAAAGCTGCATTCACCGAGCTAGTAATGGTAAACGATAATTTCACGCTCCCTCCAAGAGTATTCAACCCTAGTGTCGTAGAGCCGATAGCTGCCTGTGGGGTAATTGAGATGATGGCCGTAACGCTTGTATCGCTCCGGCTAATGATGGAGCCGCTTACGCCGGGGTTATCAGTAACAACGGCGTTGACTGTGGCGAGATTGGTTCCGGTGAAGGTGACGTTGACTACCTCTCCCTGGACAGCGCTGAACGGGCTCATTTGGGTAAGGATGGGAGCAGGAACAGTGGATACCTCGACAACGCTTACACTGTCAATTATCGGACCGTATATCGTGTTAGGGTTATTAGCCGCAAAACGAATCTCGGTAGTCGGCCCGGTTGCCGTGAAATAAAATGAGAATGGCGCAAAAGTCTGAGTGGAGAATGTGGGACTAAAAGGCGCGAAGAACGGCTGATTAACCAATGAACCCGCAGACACTAGACCTGATGCATTGAGTCCATTCACAGCGGCGGCGCCGAAGGTTAAGTGATATGCTTTGCCGGCGCCTGTCGGGATGAACGTAGCAATAGAACCGTTATCCTGTCCGTACACTTGGCTGTTCGACTGTAGGTCTACAGAGTGTATGCCGTCATCCGCTCTCCAGTACGGAGCATTCAGCCAATCTATGCCACCACCGGGGCCTCCCACTGTCCAACCCAAAATTGTCGTATTTCCTGGAGTTAATGACATGTAAGATTCTTGATTTCCCACAAAATTCCCAAGTTCAAAGCTACCGGCTCCTATGCCGTACGTTGCATCGATTATGTTACCTATGGGTACAAACCCTGACACAGTAAACGGCAACTTAGAAGTTCCGCCCAAAGTGCTAATCCCCAGCGTGGTGGGTCCAGTGGCGGCTTGTGATGTTATCGAGACAATGGCCGTAACACTTGTATCGCTCCGGCTGATGATGGATCCACTCACCCCGAGGTTATCAGAAACGACTGCGTTGACCGTGGCTAGGTTCGTCCCGGTGAAGGTAACGTTGAAGCTGGTTCCCTGGCTGCCGCTGGAAGTGTTCAGTTGGGTCAGGGTAGGGGCCGGGAAGTTTACGGTGACAAAGGTACTGGTGTACATGGTCGTCAGGCTATTGCCGGGGGTGTCGCTGATGCCGCCTGCACGTAACCTGATGGTGTAGGTTCTCCCGTACTCCAGGATAGCGGCAGGGGTGAAGGTGAAACTGTTGGCTCCGTTCAAGGTAAAGCTGCCATTCACCTCGACTGTCCCCGTGAGGCTGAAATTAAGGCTGTTGACCGTGCCCGGATTGATGTTTTTGCTGAAGAGCACGTTGATGGTGCTGTTGCGCGCCACGTTCGCGGCGCCAGCTGCCGGTGTGACGGAGGTAACTGTCGGCGGTGTGGCGTCCTGGTTCACAGTCAATGGAGCGCCATTCTTGTCGACGGTGGTTACAGCCGATACGTTACCGGAAGCGTCCTTTGCCGTAATAAACAGGGTGCTGAGTCCGTTCGGGGTCAGGGGTACCGCTACACTGAAGGAGCCGTCAGCCGCGGCGACCACTGACGCCGGGGAAGCCCCGCCTGTAATGGCGACAGTCGAGGCCGGTTCCGCTGTACCGCTCACCTGAATGCTGGTCAGGCTGGTCAGCGCCGGCAACGGGTTGACCAACGGTGGTCCGGGCGGTGTGGTGTCCGGTGGGATGGTGGTGAAGCCCAACAACCTGATGCCATTTGGCGGTGTCTGTAAAGGCTGTCCGCAGGTGTCGCTGATGCTATTCCTCAACCGCACGTGGATCGGTTGACCAATCGGCAGATTGCCTGCGGGGGTGTAGGTGAAGGTCTGGAACAGGTTCGTGAAACCGGCCGAACCGGGCACCACCGTACCACCGGTTACGTCACCACCGGAAACCGAACCGCCGGCAAGGATCACGAAGCTGCTGCTGAGTGGCGTCCCCGCGTTAAAGGTGAAGGAGGCCGGGTTCATCCGCTGGGAAAAGTTGAGAATGATGGCTTGGTTGAGGGGTCGGTCCACGGAACCATCAAGAGGCTGAACCAGAGTCACCGTCGGTGCGCTGATTCCCGCACAGGGCTGCTCGGTTGAAAAGATCCACTGGAACGTGGTCGCCAGCTTGGTGTCAGGTACGACTGCATTGCATACCCCGTTGACTGCTCCTATGATAGTCGCTCGATAGAAGGTATTGGGTTTCAGGAAAAACTGGGTCAGCGGTGTGGCCAGACCCTGGCGCAACGTAGCAATAGTCGTACTGTTGTTCAAACCGGTGGTAACGGTGAGGTCTGTGGGGATATGCCGCACCGGGTTCTTCATGGCATCCAGCTCCTCCAGATAGAAGGTGCCGGTGCTGATCAGGTCAGCGGAAACCACCTTGAGCCCCTTGCCCGGATCGGCAGGATCGATCAGGTCGGTGACTATGTTGTTCCAGCTGTCCGGCGTAAGGCAGGCGGACCTGGGCGTAAGAGTAGCCATGACCGAGCTGCTGACCGGAACGTTAGACTGGTTGTTAAGCGGATTGATGGCCAGAAGCGTCGGCGGCGACTCTTCCGGTGGTGGGATAAAATTCACCGGAATGGTGTTGGTTATGTTACAGCTCCCTGAGCCGACAGTAACCATAAGGTTGATCTGTTCACTGGCTACCGCCTGGCAGGCAACCACGTCTCCTTCCAGTTTCGACTTCACCTGAAATGACTGGGAAATAGTCTGACCTGGCTGAATGTTGCCCAGATTGCGGAGCGTCGACGAGTCGGCGATCTCATTGCCGTTTGCGTCAACCAATGTAGCGCCTTGGCCGATGAGGAGATCCATGCTGGTGTAGAGGGCCGGCACCTGTGAACTGTTCTTGACGTTGATGGTCAGGGTGTAGATTTGTCCAAGGGTTACATGAGTCGGATGAACTGCCGACACAGTCAAAGTAGGCGGACCGAAGACCTGAACAGTGGTGGAGGCTGAGCCGCTTATGGGGAAGGGATCGAGCCCGCCGCCGTTCAGGAACCCGGCAAAGTTGACGGCCACATTATGGGCTCCGATACCGTCGCCGCGAACAATGAATTGACCGGCGCCGGTCTGCGCCGGTCCGATAGTGCCGATGTTCACCGTATCCGTAGCGCTATTCATGCTGATGTTCGCCACATCTGTGCCGAGCCCGGCCTTAATTGACGTCAGTCCGGAAGGAAGGGCGATGGTTGCCACCATGTTGGTCAGATCAAACTGGGTCGTGGTGTTCTGAATTGCTATTGTGACCAGGAAGAACTCTTTCAGTGTCTTGATACGGCTGTCGATTATGATGACCCCAGGGATGGTCTGGCCGGTGGGGGTCTGGATCACCACCACCTGGCTGGCGCCAACGCTACTGACGACTCCGCCACCACCTCCGACAGAGCCGCCTCCACCGCCTCCGCTCATAGTGACGGGCCAACCGCCGCCACCGTAACTGATAGCCCCTGGCTGTGGATTGACCACTACCGGCTGACTGATTGTGACCGGGAACGAGCCGACAGTGAGGACGATGGTAAACATGGAGACGTTGAAATTAGACGGATCGTTGAGATTGATGACATTGTTCTGCACCAGCATCTCGACCTCCGCCGTGGTCAGCGGTCGCGAGGAAGCCTGGGCTATCAAAACAGACGATGGGTCGACCTGAGTAACCTTGACCGGCGCCGCTGTGGCAACCTGGCCGTTGGTCCTGTTCGTTGCCGAGGCGATCAGCAGGTTCTCCGTGTTAAGGCGTAGCGGTACATTAATACAAAAATCAGTTTCCGCGGCGCCCAGTTGTTTGGCGGCCGCTCCGGAACCGCCGGCGATCTGCACGATTGTTCCTGCCGGCGCGGTGCCACAGACCGGGATTGCAGAAAACACAGTGGCCGGGTCGACAGGGGCGAGTATCGGCGCCGCCAAGGATGAGCTGTTTTTCGCAAGCGGTGTTCCGGTTGCCGGCGACAGGTTGTTTACTGCCACAGCCAAGCCGATGGTGCCGTCTTTCAGGTTGCAGGCTGCAATGCCGTCAAAAGGGGCCGTTCCGGCTCCCTGGGTGGCATTGAACGACGCGCTGGAGACGGTAGCGCCACCTTGGTCCGAGAGTGTGACGATAAATGTGTCGCTGGACTGGGAGCCACTGCCAAACTGCACTTTGCCCGCGACACTTTCGCAGTTATTCGAGGTAATCGGTTCTTTTGAGGCTCCATTCTTATCCAGAGTACCGAGCACCGTCTGACTTGGAGGCAGAATGAGCGGAGTAACCGCATTACCACTCAGGGCTACGGTGGCGCTGCCGCCATCGCTTGCCAGCACCAGGGCACCGGTAAGGGTTTTTCCGCCGGAGCCGCTACTCGGACCAAAAACCAACGGCAGGTTGACGCTCTGACCGACCGCAATGGTTTGAGGCAATGCCGGTGTAGCGTTCACAGGCCAACTGAAGCCGGAACCGGTAATATTTGCCTGACGGAGGATGAGTGGTGCGGCGCCGGTGTTGCTGACGGTCACCGTTTTGTTACTGTTCTGTCCCTCAATCACCTGGCCAAACTCCATGGCCGTGGGCGCATTGATAGCCGGAGTGCCGACAGGCGCGATGCCATTACCTGAAACATTTATCGTCACCGGATTCCGGTTAGTGGCGTTGCTGGAGATGGTGATGACGCCGCCGGCGCTTCCTGTCGCGGTTGGCGCAAAGCCCACATTGACCTGGCGTGACGCGCCGGGAGCAACCGTAAAACTCAGGGGGGGGAAGACGCCGAAGGGAGCATTGCTCACTGTGATTGAGCCGATCACCAGGTCGGAACCGCCGGAGTTGGTAATAGTCAGCGGCATGCTGACGGAGGTCCCCACCGTCATGTCACCGAAAGGGAGCGGCGACGGTGTGACCTGGATGTCGGGCGGGAATATGACCGGCGTGATCGTAGTCACATCCGCAGCCGTGTTGTTGGCGGTATTTGTTTCACCGCCACCGCTGACCGTTGCCGTGTTGGTCACGCTGGGCTTGGCTGTTCGGCTCACGTCCACCGTCAGGGTTATGGGGGGATACGCGCCGCCGGCGGCTAGGGCATCGCCCCGGCTGCATGTCAATGAGATCGGCGTGCAACTCCAACCGCTACCGCTCATGCCCGTGGCTGTCAGTCCGATCGGCAGCATGTCGGTCACTGTTACCGATCCGCTGCCGGCGCCGCTCCCCACGTTGCTGACGATAATGGTATAAGTCGCACCACCCTGACCTTGGCTGAAGTTGCCGCTGTGGCTCTTTGCAATGATCAGATCCGCAGGGAGTGGGATATTGGGTGTGCCATAGGTCTGGACGTTGTACGTGAAGCGGATTGTGCTGTTTCTGACAAATGTTGCTGTAAACGAAACCTGCTTTCCGGGAGTAAGCTCTGCATTGGTCAGCTTACCGCTCAGGTCGTAATAGTATTTGTTGTAGGGCGAAGACAGTGGACCACCCAGCGCCCCCGGCATCTGCACTCCTGACGAGCTTGGATCAATTACTGCGTGGAGCGGCGCAAGGATTGTCCGCGGGGATATATTGGTGATGGTGATGTCGGCGCTGCTGGTTATCAAGCGGGTCCGGCTGTCGAGATTGGACCGCTCGTTGGCGGTTGTGACTTTAACCAAGGAAGTGACGGCTTCCATGGCTGCTCCCTCTGCCGGGACAGGGTAGATGCCGACGGTGAGGGTGATACTTGTCAGAAGAGCGGCCACTGTTTGCCTGAAATTGATTTTTCCAAAATCTGACATGACGTACCTCCTCGATAAAAACTGTTACTCTTGCTTTGATCCGTTCCCGGTCGCTTTCTTTCGCTGTAGCCTCCTGAAACAAAACAGCCCGAGCAAACCGGAGCCAAGCTGGAGTATCGCCGTCGGCGCGGGAACCGGATTGTTCTCAGATACGTTGATATTGTTGATAAAAACTGCACTATCGTTGTTTACGTAATTAAGGTCGAACAGCTCAAATGTCGGTAGTACATAGAGATAGCTGTTTTCAAACGTTTGCGAATAATGCCGCCAGTTTGCATTCCCACTGTTACTGTCCATGGATAGCAGGGTGTTCGATGCGGAAGGATTTGGAAAAGTGTTCGCCGAAGGATTCATTTCACCTGTGCTGTTTGCAAAATAGAGTGAGATGCTGAAGAGATCGTTAAACGCAAACGGTATGTCAGTCGGCGCAGTGCCCAGAGTTTGAAGTTTGTAGTCGAAAGACAGGGTGTAACTCCCCGTGGGAAAAGCTGCCTCCTGATAGAGGAAGCTATAGATCACGCCATTATCACTGAGGTTTGTCCCGCCAGGGGTCGAGGTGACGCTGCCACCAGTTGCCCAACCGTTCAAGCCGTCGGAAAAGTCACCATTTGCCAGTGTGGCTTCGGCAAGACCGATTGCGCTGAAGAAAAGTGCGAGGGAGATGCAGGTCGTTGAGAGTAGCTGTTTCATGATAGATACCTCCGTAGGCTGTAAAGGCTTTTGTCTTAGCGCTATTAGAAGTATATAATGATGCAGTGGGATGTCAATCGCAGCTGCGGGGGGAAATGTATGGATTGATCGAGATGCACAAGTAGTTTAGTTTGCGACAAAAAACATACCAACCGTCTGTCATCCAGCGCAACGCGAAGATCTGCTTTTCAAACAGAAGCAGATTCTTCGCTTTCGCTCAGAATGACATCTTTTAGAGTTATCTGGCTATAAATGTTTCGAATCGCTAGGTTCATACGACTCGTTTGGATTGAAATAAGGGCGAAATTCGAGTGGGAGGAATTCGCAGCCGTTCAGAAAAGGCGTTATACGATAGGGGTGTCCACTCTGCG
>CAIUUR010000508.1 GCA_903902345.1 uncultured Geobacteraceae bacterium
CCCGCCAGGAAAATCTGGGTGTTCAACTCGTCGTGGCGGAGGGTGGAGATCAGTATCTCCCGGATCAGGGCGACGATGATGACGCCGATGAAGACGAGAATGTTGAACTTCCCCCCCTTCAGGGTCTTGATTTCATTGTCCATGAGCTCGATCATCATCCAGATTATCAGCAGCGTCCCCAGCGCCCCAAGTATCCCCTTTTCCGCGTCCCCCAGAAAAACATGGCAGATATCCCAGATGAAGAGCCCCACGACCCCCAGGGAGACGCCGGCCAGGGCCATCACCAGGATCAGGTTGAGCCCGTAGGTAAAGCGTTCCGCCGCATGGATCAGCTTGGACTCCAGTTTGTGTGACAGGAAAACTTTTTGCAGCTCTTCCTCCTGATAGGAGGCGCTGATGATGTCCAGGTTGATGTCGACGATGAGCTCCACGGCATTACGATAGGCGCGTCGCTCCGCCGCCACCAAAATATTTTCCTGTACCAGCTCCACCAGAAAGCGGCGGACGACATTCATGGCGGCATTGACGAAGTGCGCATTCAGACCGGTGCGCACATGGGAACGACCGATCCTTTGCAGGGTGTGGTGGTAGCTGTTGTCATAGATCCCCGAAAAGAGCCCCATAAACCACTCCTGATGGACCTCTTTCTGCCGTCGTAGTAGTTGATCGTCCCTCAGAAGCTGTGCCGTTTCCGGAATCCCCAGGAGAAAGTCGTAGAATTCGCTGGTCAACTTCTCCTTATTGGCTTCGGCCAGGGGGCGGAGAGATTTCAGCAGTTCCGCGTCATCCTCGGTGAAAAAATAGTGTCCCTTGATATCCTGCATGGTCAGCATGGTCGGTATTCTCCTTCACTGCTTGTACGGGAAGCGTACGGTCATTCCTCAATCTTTTTGTTAAACACGACCACCGCCAGGGCAAACATGATCGGGGCCGTCACGGTCAGAATCGCCAGGGGGAGGATTCCCCCCCTGCCGGAGAGGAGCGCCAAGCGTGCCCCCTCGAAAAGGGCGGTGGTGGGAAGGAGCCTGATATAGGGAAGGACGGCGGGAGGGTAGGAAGAGAGGGGGAAAAAGATCCCCGACATGAAGATGAGCGGCATGATGACCACTGTCTGAATCCGGCCGAGTGCTTCCGGTTTGTCCATGAGTGTGCCGCAGATCGTCCCCAGACAGGAGAAGATCATGGCTCCCAGGCCAATGAAGAGGAGATAGATGAAAAGGTGCGCCAGAGGAAAGCGGAAGGGGGTCAGGATGAAGATGATGATCGCCACCGCCACCCCCTTGATCCCCCCCTGGAAGAATCCGGAGAAGAGCTTTCCCACGACTATGTCGTAGACGGTAATGGGCGTAACCCGGTACTCTTCGATGGTCTTCTGGACTCGGCGGTGAAACCACATGCTCCAGGCCCCCTCCTCGAAGGCTGCCAGGACCGCGGTCATGGAGATCAACCCGGGGGCGATGAAGATGGCGTAGGGGACTCCGTCCACGGAGGAGATGTACCCCTTGAGCCCGAAGCCGAAGGCCAGATAGAGGGTTAGGGGTGACGCCACCACGGCCAGCAGTTCGGAGAGGAGACTCCGCCGGAGTACGATCAGATCCCGCCAGAAGATGGCCGTAGCGCCCCGCAGCATCATTCCCGCACCGCCTTTCCGGTGAGATCCAGAAAGACCTGCTCCAGCGACGGTTCCACGGTGCAAATTTTTCGAATGTCGCCGCTCCTGATGCTGTCCAGGAGGAGTTTCAGCGACTCCTCGTCCTTGAGGACGATGCGAAAGGCTTCCTTATCCCGTTCCAGCGAAGTGACGACGGGGAGGGCCCGGAACAGCTCCTCGTAGCGCTCCGCATCCCGCTTAACCTCCAGCTCGTAGATGTGGGGGGGGGCGAACTGAGACTTCAGTTCCGTCGCGCTCCCATCCACCAGGGCTTTGCCGTGGTCCATGATAACGATCCGGTCGCAGAGGGAGTCGGCCTCGTCCATGTAGTGGGTGGTGAGAAAGATGGTCATTTCAGAGCGGAGCGTCCGGATATGCTCCCAGAGCGCCCGGCGGGATTGGGGATCCAAGCCGGTGGTCGGCTCGTCCAGGAAGAGGAGGCGCGGCTTGTGAACCAGAGCGCGGGCCACCACCAGCCGCCGCTGCATGCCGCCGGAAAAGGTGTCGGGAAAATCGTTCCGGCGCCCGGCTAGGCCGGTGAGCTCCAGAAGTTCGTCGATGCTCCGGACGTAGTCGCGGGAGGGGATGCCGTGCATCCGGGCATGGAGAACGAGATTTTCCCGAGCCGTGAGGTAGCGGTCCAGGTTGTTTTCCTGGGGGACGACTCCGATGAGTTCCCGGACCCTCCTCCCGGCGGAGACGACGCTTCGTCCTTCGATATATGCGTCGCCCTCGGTGGGCCTCATGGTCGTGGTCAGCATCTTGATGAGGGTCGTCTTTCCGGCGCCATTGGGGCCCAGGAGCCCGAAGACGGTTCCCCGTTCCACCTCCAGGGAAAAGCGGTCCACCGCCGTCAGTGTTCCGTAGCGCTTGGTCAACCCTTGCAGTGAGAGAGCCGAAGGCATTGCTACCCCTGCTCTTCCGTCGGGGAGGGAAGAGGGAAGAGGGCGATGAAACTGCTCCCCTTGTTGAGCTCGCTCTCCACCCAGATATAGCCGCCATGGGCATCCATCATCTTTCGGCAAAAGGTGAGGCCGAGACCGCTCCCCCCCGTCCGGGTCCGGCGACGATGCTGCGCCTGGACAAAGCGGTCGAAGATAATGCTGTGGGAACTTTCCGGGATCCCGATGCCGCTATCCTGAACCGTCATCATGAGGTAAGAGCCGGACGCCGGAAGGGAGTCCGGTTGGTAGAGGGTGGAGGGAATCCGCGCCTTGAACTGTTCAAACTCCACGCTCTCCGCCGAAACCTGAATCCGCCCCCCCTCCTTGGTGAACTTCAGGGCGTTGGCGATGAGGTTCCCCAGGAGCCGGAGGAATTTGCCCCGGTCTACCAGCAGAGAAGGGAGTTTGGAGGGAAACGAGGTGGAGAGGGAGAGCTCCGCTTTTCGCGCCATGGAGCGGAACCGGGCCACCCCCTTGGTAATCAACGCCCGGGGCTCCTCAAGACGGAAGGAGAGAATCAGTTTTCCCGCCTCCAGCTTGTGGACATCCAGCAGGTTATCGATCATCTCCACCATCTCGTCGCAGCTCTCGATGGCCGATTCCAGGAACTCTTTTTGTTCATCGTTTACCGGCCCCAGCCGAGCTTCCCGCACCAGGTCGATGGAGCCGACCACCGCCGTGATGGGAGATTTGAGGTCATGGGAAAGCATGCTGACAAAATCTTCTTTCTCCTGTTCCAGGGCCTTCAGCGCAGAGATGTCCCGGGCGATGATGATACTTCCTGCAACCTCACCGTCGCTTCCCAGGAGCAGTGTGCCGCTGGAGAGCATGGCAAGATCTCCCCGGGTTGACTTCAGCACAAAGGAGACGTCCAGGCAGGGTTGACCGGTGGCCAGCACCACCTGATGGGGGAGCTGGTCCACCGGGATATCGGTCCGGATCAGTTCCCTGAGGGGACGACCTACCGCCTCTTCCCGGGAAATCCCCAGGAGTTCCATCCCGCGCCGGTTCAGAGTTATCACCCGTCCCTGACGATCCACTGCCACGAGGAGGTCGGCCATCCCCTGGAGGATCGCCTCACTCATCTGCCGTTCTTCCTCCAGCCGTTGCTGAAGCAGCAGGTTCTCCTGCCGAGCCTTCGTAAGAGCAAGTACCCGATGAATGCTCTTGAGAAGCTCTTCGCAATTAAACGGCTTGGTGATGTAGTCGGCCGCTCCCCGCTTCATCGCCTCCACGGCGATATGCTCGCTACCGTGGGCGGTCATCATGATGATGGGGAGGGAGGGGTACCGTTGGTTGGCCTGCTTGAGGAGCTCCATGCCGTCCATCCGGGGCATTCTGATGTCAAGGAGCATGAGGGCGTAGCCGTCGCACGTCAGCAGTTCCAGCGCCTCCATCCCGTCCCGGGCCCTGATGGTGAGGTACCCGGCATCCTCCAGGTGAAGTCTGAGGATCAGCGCGATGTCCGATTCGTCATCGACGATAAGAATTTTGTCGGACATGGCTTCAGGCGCCCTCGGCTTTGGGATTTCTCGTCATCAGTTCGATGACCGCCTGTCGGGCCGGCCGTCCCTGGTGGATAATTCGGTAGACCTGTTCGATAATCGGCATCTCCACTCCATGGCGCTGAGCCAGCATCCAGGCGGACCGGGTGGTCTTGACCCCTTCGGCCACCATGGTCATGGAGGTGAGAATCTCCTCCAGCGTCTCGCCACGTCCGATGCGTATTCCCACGCTCCGGTTACGGGAAAGATCTCCGGTGCAGGTAAGGACCAGATCCCCCATTCCCGCGAGACCGGCAAAGGTGGCGGGATCGGCCCCCAGAGCCCTTCCCAGGCGGGTCATTTCGGCCAGTCCCCGGGTGATGAGTGCTGCCCGGGTGTTGTGGCCGAAACCGAGACCGTCGGAGATTCCCGCGGCGAGGGCGATGACATTCTTAATGGCTCCCCCCAGCTCCACTCCCACCAGGTCACGGTTGGTATAGACCCGAAACGTCTCCGTGGTAAAGGCATTCTGTACCTGCCGGGCCACGTCGTCATCGGTTGCCGCCACCGTTACCGCCGTGGGAAGCCGCAGCGCCACCTCCCGGGCAAAGCTTGGTCCCGACAACACCGCGATTTCCCGGTGTCGTGATGCCGGCAGGAGTTCCCCGAAGAGTTGTGACATGGTGAGGAGCGTATCCAGCTCAATCCCCTTGGAGGCGGTTACCAGCGGGATGCCACTCGGGAGGTGAGGCAGGATCTGCAGGAGGACCGACCGCATGACCTGAGTGGGAGAGACGAAGAGAAGCAGAGATGCGCCGGCGGCCGCCTCCGCCAGGGAATCGGTATAGCGGAGGGAGGGGGAGAGGGGAGTGTCGGGAAGGAAGGCGGAGTTGATCCCCGTGGCGCGCATCCCGGCCACCAGCTCCGGTTCATAAGCCCAGAGGGTGACCTCATGCCCCTTGCAGGCCAGGAGGTTCGCCAGGGTTGTACCCCAGCTCCCGGCTCCGATGACTCCGATACGCTTAGCCATGAATCCTCCCTCACTCATCAAAATCGTCCAGGTACGGCTCATTGCGCAGATCGTACCCCTCAGCCAGAGCCTCCCGGGCCGCCTCCAGACTCTCCAGGGCTAGGCGACGGAGGAACGGATGGGCATGGGCGGGGAGCCGGGAACCGGAAATGCTCAGCGCCACCGCCAGGGTCCGCTCCACCTGCTCGGCCCCTTCACCGGTTTCCTGCATCAGGTCTGCGGTGAGGAAAAGTCGGCGGGTGATCGTATCCAGGTCGGGGGTGATGAGCTCGCGGCAGAATCGTTCGATGATTCCCTTGGCTCGGGCCGCGTGTTCCCGTTCGTGCTTGTCCGCCACGGCCACGATCTTCCCCCATTCCTCGGCAAGATCGTATACCGCAGGGGTCGCCAGAAACCAGTCGCAGAAAAAGGGGTCGTCCAGGAGGAGCGAGCTCTCGGTGAGACGCCGGGGGGTGGCGGTGATCCGTTCCAGGTCGTACCGGTCAAAGTTGGGGATCCGGAGCAGGGGGAGGAGTCCCTGATCGCCGAACATGGCGCTCCGGACGAAATACTCGGGGGGGAGTTCCAGTTCCTGCTCCCGGTTGAGGAAGAGAGCATCGGCCATGAGGTGAAGCGCGTACTCCGGCGCCACGGGGAGAAGCCGTTCCTCCTCGCCGATCTCCTGAAGGAGCGCTTCATATTCGGTCGCTCCCAGGGCGCCGTAGCTGATGGCATCCAGGATTCCCTGTCCCTCGTGGAGTTGGAGGAAGAGGAGGTCGAAGAGCGGTTCTTCCCGACGCTGGCGGCAGATCCAGAGCGACCGGTTTCCCGTTCCGTCAAAGGGGGTGACGAAGGCTGCGTGGTACAGATCAAGATAGGGATCGGGAGTCGTTGCGGTGATGTCAAACCCCAGAAAACCCAACCTGCGGAGACTTCGCGTCGCCAGGGGTGAGAGTTCCGGATCACCCTTGTCGGCAAACCGGCGGAGAAGGGGTACGGAGCGCTGGTCGCGGGTTCGTCCCAGGGTCGTCAGCGCTTCCCGGACCACGGCAGGATGGTCGAATCCCAGGATCATCCCGAAGAGGGTGAAAATTCGAGGATCGTCCACCTGGGGAAGTTCCCTGACCAGGGAGCACTGGACCTCCGCCGGATAACCACAGAAATCCTCCATGAAGAGGATGTACCCCTGTTCTCCTTTTGCCAGGACCCGTGGCAGGGTCAGCTTCAGGGGGCCTCCCACCTCATCCAGAATTCGGCTGAAGGGGGGGGATGTTACGTCGATCCCGTAATTCTCCAGGGCCGCCAGGAGGGCGGATTTGGCGTCGCTACCCAGGTCATTACGGGTCAGGGTGATCCGGATGAGCTGGTCCAGCCAGATGTCGTCTTCGAAAAAGTCCAGAAGGTAGGCGTACCGGGAGATCAGATCGCCATTTTTCTCACGCCAGAGCTTTCGCACCAGCGGCGGTAGCGCCCGTTTTCCCTCTTTCTGGAGCCTCATGCCGATATCCTCCATCTCTCCCACGGTGATGGATTCCCGGTCGAGCTTTTCCAGCAGGTTCAGGATGCTGTGCCGCTCCTGAAGGGTTCGGTCGATCTTACGATGGGGCATACGGCTCCTGCGTCACTCTTCGTCCGATAATTCGGCGTCCACGACGACTTCTTCCGTACCGTCTTCCGCGTCCTCCGGATCTTCACTCTCATCTTTCTCGGCTAGCTTGGCCACGGCGACCAGTCGCTCTCCCTCTTCGGTGACCATGAGCCGCACCCCCTGGGTGTTGCGGCCGATAACGGAAAACTGTGCTACGGAGATTCGGATGATCTTCCCCTGGTCGCTGATGAGCATCAGGTCGTTCTCGTCGGTGACCTGCTTGATATCTACGACACAACCGTTCCGGTCGGTGGTCTTGATGGTGATGACCCCCTTGCCGCCCCGGGACTGGAGCCGGTACTCGGTGAGTTCCGTCCGCTTGCCGAAGCCGTTCTCGGTGACGCTGAAGAGGGTGGAGCCGGTCATTTCGTTGACAATCTCCATGCCGATGACCACGTCGTCGTCTTCCAGAGTCATCCCCCGGACGCCGCGGGTGACCCTCCCCATGGGACGGGCTTCCTCCTCGCGGAAGCGGATGGACTTGCCGTTCCGGGAGGCCAGGAGGACATCCTGCTTTCCGTCGGTGAGGGAGACGGCAATGAGTTTGTCCCCCTCGTCCAGGGTGACCGCATTGATTCCCCCCACCCTGACGTTGGAGTACTCTTTCAGGTTGGTTTTCTTCACCACCCCGTTACGGGTGGCCATCATGATGTACTTGTCTTCGGAGAACTCCCGGACAGGAAGAATGGCGGAGATCTTCTCCTGGGGTGAGAGGTTGAGGAGATTGACGATGGCTTTCCCCCGGGTGGCCCGTCCCCCCTCGGGAAGTTCGTAGACCTTGAGCCAGTAGACCTTCCCCGCGTCGGTGAAGAAGAGCATGTAGTCCTTGGTGGAGGCGATGAACAGGTGTACCACGAAATCTTCGTCCCGTGTCTTGATCCCGGTCTTCCCCTTCCCTCCCCGGCGCTGGGCCCGGTAGAGAGAGACGGCGCTCCGCTTGATATAGCCGGTATGGGTGATGTTCACCACCATGTCTTCCTCGACGATGGTGTCCTCCAGGGTGATCTCGGCGGTCTGGGCGATGATCTCCGTACGGCGCTGGTCGCCGAACTTTTCCTTGATCTCCAGGAGTTCCCCCATGATGATCTTCAGGACCTCCGTTTCGGAGCCGAGGATCTCCTTGAGGCGGGCGATGATCCTCAAGACCTCGTTATACTCGTCCACGATCTTGTCCCGCTCCAGGCCGGTGAGGCGATGGAGTCGCATATCCAGGATCGCCTGGGCCTGAATATCCGAAAGGCGCACTGCGTCTTCGTAACCGGGAGGACGGGGGAGTTCCAGCCGGGTGAGGAATTCCGGATCGGCGAATTTCCCCTCCATGAGTCCCAGTTTGGCCTCCGCCGGGTTTTTGGAGGCCCGGATCAGCTCGATGACCGCATCCAGCCAGTCCAGGGCGATTTTCAACCCCTCCAGGACATGGGCGCGGGCTTCGGCCTTTTTCAGCTCGAAGATGGTTCTCCGGGTGACGATCTCCCGGCGATGATCCACGAAGTGGCGGATGGTCTCCCGCAGGGTCAGGACCTTGGGGCGGTTATTGACGATGGCCAGCATGATGATGCCGAAGGAAGCCTGCATCTGGGTATGCTTGTACAGCTGATTCAGCATGACCTGGGGGTTTTCGTCCCGTTTCAGCTCGATGACGATGCGCATTCCGTCCCGGTCCGATTCATCCCGCAGGTCGGAGATCCCCTCGATCCGTTTCTCCCGCACCAGCTCGGCGATCTTCTCGATGAGCCGGGCCTTGTTCACCTGGTAGGGGATCTCGGTGACGATGATGGATTCCCGCTCCGACTTTTTCTGCTTCTCCACCCGGGCCCTCGCCCGCATCTGGATGATGCCGCGACCGGTGCGATAGGCGGAGATGATCCCTTCCCTGCCATAGATGAAGCCGGCGGTGGGAAAGTCGGGGCCGGGGATCAGCTCCAGCAGCTCCTCGAAGGTTATGCCGGGGTTCTCGATACAGGCGATGATCCCGTTGATGACCTCGCTGAGGTTATGGGGGGGGATATTGGTGGCCATCCCCACGGCGATGCCTGAGGAGCCGTTGACGAGGAGGTTGGGGATCTTGGCGGGAAGAACCAGCGGCTCCTGGAGGGAGTCGTCGTAGTTCGTTCCCATGTCCACGGTTTCCTTGTCGATATCCACCAGCATCTCATGGGCGACCTGGGACATCCGGATCTCGGTGTATCGCATGGCCGCCGGCGAGTCGCCGTCCACGGAACCGAAGTTCCCCTGGCCGTCCACCATGGGATAGCGAAGGGAGAAATCCTGAGCCATCCGGACGATGGTGTCGTACACCGCCGAGTCGCCATGGGGATGGTACTTGCCGATGACGTCACCCACCACGCGGGCCGACTTCTTGTACGGCTTGTTCCAGTCGTTCCCCATATCGTACATGGCGTAGAGGCAGCGCCGGTGCACCGGCTTGAAACCGTCCCGCACATCCGGGAGAGCCCGGCCGATGATGACCGACATGGCGTAATCCATGTAGGACCGCTTCATCTCGTCTTCGATATTCACCGATATCTTGTTCGTCTGGTTCAGCATTCAAGCCCCTGTCTGGATGGTGTTTTAGTAGTGCGGATGCCGGTTATGGCAGGAATCAGGCCGGGTAAAAGAAGCGTGTGAATATACCACATTCCCGAGTGCAATAAAACCCTTTTCACGGAAGAATGGGGGGAGGAATGTAATTGAAAGTGGTGATGGACCGCCGGATACCCGGTTTTGCCTGTCATCCTGAGCGAAGTGGGGATCTGCTTGGCGAACGGAAAAGCAGATTCTTCGCGATCGCTCAGAATGACGAGCTTTCGTTACAATTACACCCGGGGGGGATAGTTTGAGGAGGCGTTCGGCGGGACAACCATCGACAGGGAGGAGTGGGAACGGTATGGCGGTATGGTGACGCGGGGTCAATAATACTGGTTCTCCAGCATCTCCTTCACGGCCCGGGAGGCTGCGTGAGCCAGGGAAGGATCGAAGAGGGTTCCCATCCCTGCCGCCACCTTGCAATTTATCTGGTACTCGGTTTCTTTCCCGCTGTCCACGGAATAAACATTGTCGATGAAACTGGCCAGGTTGATGATGCGCGAACCCAACGGTATCTGTTCGCCGGAGAGCTTGTCGGGAAAACCGCTGCCGTCATACGCCTCATGATGATGGCGAATAAGGATTCCTATTCCCTTGTGCTGCGCACTCATGGCCAGAAGCGCTTCCCCCTTGACGCAGTGATCCCGAAACTCATCGGTGCCGGGCAGGGGGACGGAGCCTTCGAAGAGATGGTCGGCCGCGGAGAAGAGACCGATATCATGGAGCAGCGCCGCCGTCCTGATTTCTTCGCAGTAGGCCGGAGCCAGGGAGAGGGCCGCCATCATCGTTTCCGTCAGGGCGGCTACGTTTTTACTGTGAATACTCAGCTGGTGCGAGCTCTGTTCCAGCGTATCGATGAACATATGGAGGAGGGTGTCACTGGTGTACTGAAGCCGAATCCTCTGCAGGTTCGACTCTTCCAGCCTGCTCCGGATCAGGGCCGTCTGCTGAATGACCCTTCGTTTCAGATTGCCGTTCCACTCCTCCAGGATCTGGTTCTGCTCCCTGACCGTCTCATGGAGTTGTTGATTCTCCCGGACCAGGAGGTACTGCTGCAACCCGTCCCGCACAACCCGGAGCAGTTCGGCATCGTTCCATGGTTTGTTCAAAAACTGCTTGGCCCCCCCCCGATTGATGGCGCTGATGGCGGCGGCGATATCGGAGTAGCCGGTGAGGATCATCCGGATGGCGTCGGGAGCCACTTCTTTCGCTGCGGCCAGGAAATCGGCGCCGTTCATCTCCGGCATCCGCTGGTCGCTGAGAATCAAGCCGATGTTTTTCGTACTACCCAGGATGTTCAGGGCGTCCTGTCCCGAGGAAGCGGTGAGCACCTTGAACGACTCCTTCCGGAAGAGGCGGGTCAGCGACTTGAGGATATCCACCTCGTCATCCACACAGAGAAGATAAAGCGGCTCTTCCACTGCCGTTGGGCTGCTATCGGGGGTAGGGAGCTCTTCGTTCATGGTTCCATTCAGCTGTGAATTCACTCGTTGTCACTCTCAAGCAAGCGGACGATTTCCTCCGAAAGCACCGTCGGATCAAATTTGGCCACGAAGGTGTCGGCGCCGGACTGCCGCGCCTTGAGCTGGTTGGAAGGGTTACTCATGGAGCTATGCAGTATGACTTTAAAATGCTTGTATTCGTCATGATCCCGCAGGGTCCGGGTGAAGGTGAAACCATCCATTCCCGGCATTTCGATATCGGAAATTACCAGTGCGACCTTGCTGTGCTCCTTTTCCAGATACTCCAGAGCCTTGTCGGCGGAGAGGAGCGCCGTGCAGGTAAAGCCCATCTTCTCCAGCACGGACTGCAGTAGCATGATCGCCGTGCGTGAGTCATCCACCACCAGTACGTGCAAGCCACTCCCCGCTCCTGCAACCTTGTTCATGGCCAGATGTGACAGGTCTCGCTCTATTCCCACCACCGTGGCGAGTATCGCTTCAATGTCCAGAAGCATGATCGCCTCGCCGCCATCCGCATAGGCGATGGCAACCAGGGAGAGGGAACGGATACCTTCCTGCTTGTGGATATCGGTCCAACTCCTCGTCAGGAGCGTATCCGGTGTGCGAATGATAAACGCGGTGAGGGTACGGTTATATTCACAGATGATGATGTAGGCCAGTTCACCGCGGAAATCACTGGACGGCAGTCCCACTGCCTGGGAGAGATCGATGACGGTTACTGCCTTGCCGCGGAAGTCGACGACACCTTTCACCGCCGGGTGGGAGTTGGGAATGAGATCAAGCCTGCGAGGGCACTCGATTATTTCAATGATCTTGAAGACGTTGATGCCATAGAGTTGATTGTCCGACAGGCGAAAGGTCAGCATCTCCATCTGATTGGATTGAGAAAGATTCGAGCGCTGGAGCGCCTCATCGAGGGTTGATGCCATGGTAACCTCCGGTTTACTCCTGACGATTGTAGCGCACTCCTGATCTGACGGAACGGCAGCTGATCTTTTTCGAAGCCAATTGTAGCAATATATCACAGGATGTTACCTGATTAATACCGCAATTCAGCGGATGAAACAGGTAAAATGCGTCTGTCGGGAAAAAATGATTCCCGTGGGACGTTTCGGCACTGGTTTCAACTACACCAGCCGAACCTGTTTTGTAGTATAGTGCCCGAAAGCGGTGGGAACTGCAGATAGTCGCCCAAAAACCTATCCAAGGTTTGAGAAAGGAGTTACGGCATGGAAATTCTGGGGATTGATGTGGGGGGAACGGGGGTAAAGGGGGCCATTGTCGATACCTCCACCGGCGGCTTGGTGAGTGAGCGGATCCGGATCGTTACGCCGCGCCCGGCAACACCCGAGGCCGTGGGAATCACCTTGAAAGAGATCGTGGCGCGACACCGCTGGAACGGACCTGTCGGCATCGGCTTTCCCGCCGCCATCCGCCATGGCATTGCCCGTACGGCGTCAAACATCGACAGATCCTTCATCGGCTTGCCGGTGGCCGAATATTTTACGGCGCAAACCGGGTGTACGGTCCATGTCGCCAATGACGCCGATGTCGCCGGAGTGGCGGAAATGCGTTTTGGAGCGGGTAGGAATGTCCAGGGTGTCGTATTGATCGTCACCATCGGCACCGGGCTGGGAACCGCCCTCTTTTCCAACGGACAACTCCTGCCGAACACCGAACTGGGGCATCTCCTTCTGGACAATGGTCTTGAGGCCGAACGTCACGCATCGGAAGCCGTCCGGAGCAGGGAAAGGCTCAAATGGAAGGCCTGGGGGAAACGGTTAAACCGATACCTTACGGCCATGGAGAAACTGTTCTGGCCCGATTTGATAATCCTCGGCGGTGGCGCCAGCGCCAAACTGCACAAGTTCGCGCCGTTGCTTACCACGCAGGCCCCCATTGTTCCGGCCATGTTTCTGAATCAGTCGGGGATTGTCGGCGCCGCTCTTTTTGCGGAAGAAAAGCATATGCAGTCATCGCCTGCTCCCACACAGTGATGTCGGAGCGGTAACCACCGGCAGTTCCATCCTCCGGGGGGGAAGGATCACTTTCACCGCGACTGTCCGGGCAGTTTATGATAAGATACACGCCATGGACCGCTTCACTCTCACTTCAGCGTATACCCCCCAGGGGGATCAGCCCCAGGCCATCGCCGAACTGGTGGAGGGGATACTCCGGGGGGACCGGGACCAGGTGCTTTTGGGGGTTACCGGATCGGGGAAGACCTTCACCGTGGCCAACGTCATCGCTGCGGTGAATCGTCCGGCCCTGGTCCTCGCTCCCAACAAGACCCTGGCTGCCCAACTTTACGGCGAGTTCAAGGAGCTATTTCCCCATAACGCCGTGGAGTATTTCGTCTCCTACTACGACTACTACCAGCCCGAGGCATACCTCCCCTCCACCGATACCTTCATCGAGAAGGATTCGGCCATCAACGATGAAATAGACAAGCTCCGCCACGCCGCCACCCGCAGCCTCCTCACCCGACGGGACGTGATCATCGTCGCCTCGGTCTCCTGTATCTACGGCATCGGCTCCCCCGCGGCGTACGACTCCATGCACATCTTCTTCCACCAGGGGGATGACTACGGCAGGGACACTCTTCTCAAAAAGCTCATCGAGATCCAGTACGAGCGGAACGACCTTGACTTTCACCGGGGAACCTTCCGGGTGCGAGGTGATGTGGTGGAGGTTTTCCCGGCCCATGACGATCAGCGGGCCTACCGTGTCGAGTTTTTTGGCGACACGGTGGAGGCCATCGCCGAGATTGATCCACTTCGGGGGCAGATCCTCCACCGTCTATCCAAACTGACGATCTATCCTGCTTCCCACTACGTGGCGTCCAAGGAGACCCTGGAACGGGGCGTGGAGCAGATTCGCCTGGAACTGGAGGAGCGACTCACCTGGTTCCGGGGGGAGAACATGCTCCTGGAGGCCCAGCGGATCGAACAGCGAACGCTGTTCGACATCGAGATGCTGGAGGAGGTCGGTTTCTGCCAGGGGATCGAGAACTACTCCCGTCATTTCGACGGTCGGCAGGCAGGAGAGCCCGCCTACACTCTCATCGACTATTTCCCCAAGGATTTTCTCCTCTTTGTGGATGAATCACACATCACCGTATCCCAGGTGGGAGGAATGTACCGGGGTGACCGCTCCCGCAAGGAGACCCTGGTGAACTACGGTTTTCGCCTCCCCTCGGCCCTGGACAACCGTCCTCTTACTTTCCCCGAGTTCGAGTCCAAGATCCACCAGGCGGTGTATGTCTCCGCCACCCCGGCGGATTACGAGCTGCAGCATGCGGGGGGGGTGGTGGTGGAACAGGTGATCCGCCCCACCGGGCTCATGGATCCGGTCATCCAGGTCCGCCCCGCCTCGCAGACCCCGGGACCGGATGGCGCAGCCGGCAGCGGCCAGGTGGACGACCTGCTCCATGAAGTCCGAAATACCGTGGCCCGGGGGGAGAGGGTTCTGGTCACCACTCTTACCAAACGGATGGCGGAGGAGCTGACGACCTACTACCGGGAACTGGGGGTCCGGATAAAGTATCTCCACTCGGACATCGATACCATCGAGAGGATGCAGATCCTCCGGGGGCTCCGGTTGGGGGAGTTCGATGTCCTGGTGGGAATAAACCTCCTCCGGGAGGGGCTGGATCTTCCCGAGGTCTCCCTGGTGGCAATCCTGGACGCCGACAAGGAGGGGTTCCTCCGTTCCACCCGCTCCCTCATCCAAACCTGCGGCCGGGCCGCCCGCAACGTGGCCGGCCACGTCATCATGTACGCCGACAAGGTCACCGGCTCCATGCAGGCTTGTCTGGACGAGACCCGGCGGCGCCGGAAGATCCAGGGTGAGTACAATATCCTCCACGGGATCACTCCCCAGACGGTGGTGAAGGGGCTAAGGAGCATCCTGGAATCCATCTCCGAGAAGGATTACTATACCGTTCCGGTGGTTGCCGAAGGTGGGGAGGAGTACGGTTCAGTCAGGGAGATCCCCAAGCTGGTGAAGCGGTTCCGGAAGGAGATGCTGGCCGCGGCCAAGGAGCTGGATTTCGAAAAAGCCGCGGAACTGCGGGACCGGATCAGGGTGCTGGAGGAGCGGGAGCTGGCGCTGAGGTAACATAAGGTGAGAACAGAGATACAAAACGACAACCGCCTCTTCGCCGTTCTTATTGCCGTGAATCGCACCATTACCCGTAAACCGGGGCGTCAGGGCCTGCTCCGGGATATCTGCCGGATACTGGTGGAGATCGGCGACTTCCGGATGGCCTGGTTTGGCGCCCCCGACGCCGACGGGTGGGTCGCCCCCCAGGCGTCCTCCGGCGACACCCAGGGGTATCTTGACTCCCTGCGGATCTCCATCCGGGAGGTTCCCGAGGGATACGGCCCCACTGGCACCGCCCTCCGGGAAAGGAGACCGGTCGTCCATAACGACATCCTGGCCTCTCCCGCCATGGAGTTATGGCATACTCCGGCGGCGCGGTACGGCTTCAACTCTTCGGCATGTTTCCCCATTCAACTCCCCTGCGGGGGGATCGCCGCTCTTAACCTCTATTCCACCCAGTGCAATTTTTTTTCCGCCGACGAAGAAGCGTTCATGGTGGAACTCTGCGCCGATATCGGTTACGCTCTGGAATTTGCCGCCACGGAGGAGGAGCGGGTGGCTGTTACCGCGCAGCTGGTGCGGACTCAGGCCCTGGCCAAGGTCGGGGGGTGGAGCGCCGATCTCGTCACCGGCCTCAGTCACAACTCTCCCCAGGCGAGCCGGATCAACGGGATGCCGACTATTCCCGTTCCCTGGGATCGGTTCCTGGAGATCGTTTTCCCGGCAGACCTGCTTCGGGTGCAGCGCACATGGAATGAGGCCCTGACGCACCATATCCCCTATGATCTGGAGCATCGGATCACTGTGGAGGGAAAGATCAAATGGGTGCACAACCTGGCGGATCCGGAATACGATGACACCGGTCGCCCGGTCCGGATCTCGGGGATGCTCCAGGATATTACGGAGCGGAAGCGGATCGAGGCGGCCCTGGAAGAGAAGGCGTTGCTGTTACAGCAGGAAATCGACACCCGTCGGCAGAGTGAAGAGTTGCTGCTGCAGCTGCAACAGCAGTTTGCGACACTGAACCTGGAGCTGGAGGAGCGGGTGGATGCCGAGGTCGCCAAAAACCGGGGAAAAGATCAGGCTCTCATGCAGAGCGAGAAGCTGGCCTCCATCGGCCAGCTGGCGGCGGGAGTCGCCCATGAGATCAACAATCCCATGGCCTTCATTTACAGTAACCTGGGTATCCTGGAGAAGTATTTTGCCAAGATCACCCGCTTTGATCTCTTTATGCGGGATCAAATCCATGACGCCTTACCCACCCTGATTCAGGAAGCCATCTCCTCCTGCAGGAAATCGGTGGATCTGGAGTACCTGCTGGAGGACGGCGCCGATCTGATCCGCGAGATGAGTAGCGGAGCGGAACGGATTACCCAGATCGTCAGTAATCTCAAAAGTTTTTCCCGGGTGGATCGGGAAGAGTTCGATTACGTCATGCTGAACAGTTGTCTCGATTGCGTCCTGGATCTTTGCTCCAATGAATTGAAACAGGTGGCGACAATCCGGAAAGAGTACGAGCCTCTGCCGGAGATTCTCTGTCACCCCGGCCAACTGCATCAGGTTTTCATGAATCTGCTGCTCAATGCTGGCCAGGCAGTGGCTCCGCCGGGGGAAATTCTGGTAAGATGCTGGTCTGATGATGATTTTGTCTACGCCTCCATTGGTGATACCGGGCAGGGAATTCCCGACGAGATTCAGGGAAGAATTTTTGAGCCGTTTTTTACCACCAGAGACGTAGGGGAGGGGACCGGTCTGGGGCTCAGCATTGCCTACGATATCGTGAAAAGTCATCATGGCGTGATTCAGGTGGAAAGTCAGATGGGAAGGGGGAGCACGTTTACGGTCATCCTCCCCCGCACCCCGGAGGAAATGGCGGACAACGTACGTTACTGAAGTTCCGGAGTGGAGGACGCACCGTCAGGTGCAATCTAACAGGGAAGGAGTAGCTTATGGCGGTGGAATGGAACTCATATCTGTCCGTGGGGGTGGAGCGGATAGATGATCAACACAAGGAAATTTTCCGGCAGGTAAACGGCTTCATCGACGCGATCAACCAGGGGAACGGTACGACACAGGTGCTTGAGGTGCTGACGTTTCTCACGAACTACACGGTAACCCACTTCCATGACGAAGAAGAGATCATGGAGGAGACCGACTATCCCCGTACGGAGCCCCATAGGAAGGAGCATGAGAAGTTTTGCCAGGATGTCCTGGCGCTGACGAATCAGATTGAGGTCAAAGGGGTGAACAAGGTGAGTGTTCTTCAGACCAGTCACACCATGGTGAATTGGCTGATTCAGCATATCATGAATACCGACAAGGCGCTGGCCGATCATATGCGCTCCATTCGGCAGTAAGGAGCTCACCATCATCTGGACATTTGCCGGAAAATGGGTTATGTTGCAAGAAAGAAACATTTATCGGAATAGTGAGGTCAAGTCATGGCGCTTGTGGAATGGAACGACAGTTATCTCGTCAACATTAAAAACATCGACAACCAGCATAAACAGCTTTTCGACCTGCTCAACCAACTCCATGACTCCATGATGATGGGGCAGGGACAGGAAGGTATGGGGATAGTTCTGAATTCGCTGGTGAGCTACACTGCGAGCCACTTTTCCGAGGAAGAGCGGTTGTTCAAGCTGTACGACTATCCTGATTATGAGCGGCATGTGAAGGAACATGAGGAATTTGTTCAGCAGGTGCTTGATTTTCAGAATAAATTTACCTCCGGCAATGCACCCATGACGATCAAGATCCTCAGTTTCCTGCGCGACTGGATTCAGAACCATATCAATGGCAATGACAAGAAATATTCCGGCTACCTGAACGCCAAAGGCGTAAACTGATACGGGGCAAGTTGGCGAGATGAGATTGTCATCCTGAACGGAGTGAAGGATCTGCTTCCGGTTGATTCAACAACAGATCCTTCGCGTTGCTCAGGATGACGGACGATTGGTATATTTTTTGTCGCACATCACCTGAGGAAAAGCCGCCCCCGTCACTACGGCGGGGGCGGCTTTTTTATTGTAAGGGCAGATCCGACAGTCGGACGAACCTGAACCCCCGCCTTCTCAATTCCGGTATGGCGTCCCTGATGCCGGGGCCGGTGCCGGATTCGGGATGATTCATGTGCGCGATGATGATGGCGCCGGGTGTGGCGCTGAGGAGCGCCTTCTTGACCTCTTCCCGCGAGTAGGTCGCCCCCGCATCGCCCAGAACCGAAAAGCCCGCCACCAGATGTCCCAGCTCCCGGGCGACCTGCACTGCCACCTCATCGTAATAGGCGGTTCCGGAACGGTAGTAGCGGGGGCGCCGTCCGGTCAATCCCTGGATCTTTGCCGCGTTGAGCTCGATCTCGTCCACCAGTTCCCCGATATCTTTCGTCCCCGTGATGCCGTAAACCGATCTCCCCGTTACCGAGGCCGGTTTGTGCCGCAGACCATGGTTGGCTATCTCGAAGAGCGGATCGGCGGCGAGCCGGTTGAAACTACCCAGATTAGGCCCGATCCATCGGGCGTTGATGAAGAGGGTGGCCGGAACCTTCTCACGATGGAGAAAAGCTATCAGTTCATCGTCAAAGCCCATCCCGGTGCGGCTACCGCAGGCATCCAGGGTAAGGGCGATGACTTTTTCATTCGTGTTCAACCGGCTCATCACCCCCGTTACGGTTTCTCCCCATTCCCGAGGCTTCACAGCGCCAAAGCGGTCCACCAGCTGTTTTTTAAGGGTTTCCACGCCGACTCCGTCAGCTGTTTCCTGCGGGGGAACCGGTTGCCCCGCCTGCACCGGAGAGGTGAACGGGAGAAACAGTACCGCCGACACCATACCCACTGCCATCATGGTGGTTATGCTCATGATAATAAAATGCCTCTTGTCTGTTGGTGACGCTGAAACAACATACCAGCGGGAATGAGTACCTGTCAAGTCTCATGAAAACAAACCGGCTTGATTCATGTCTCAACCTCTGTTACATATTTATGACACGAAGGAAGCACGTGAGGGGCTGCCCCACTCATGGTACGCCAACCCCACGCCGGAACACGATGCCTCACCCGACCTTGCCATATTCCGCTCAACCCGCCGCATGCTGCGTCGTGGGGATCCTCGGCCTCGGTCTCCTCAGCCGGAACCTGATACTTGCCATTGCTCGCCAGGGCTTTCCCGTGGCGGGCTATGACAGTGATTCCGGACGAAGCCGGGAGCTTCAAAGGAGCGCCGTGGGGCTACCCGTCACCGTTTGCGACACGGTTCAGGAGTTCATCCGAACGATTCCTCCCCCCCGTGCCATCCTGATTCTCGTCCAGGGGGGTCCTCAGGTTGAAGCGATATTTCACGACATGGGCGAATATCTGGACCCGGGTGATCTCATCATCGATGCTGTTTCCTACCATCATATCTCCACTCCCCGTAGGCGTACCTTCTTTGCCGGACATGGAGTTCATTTTCTCTCCACGGGGATTGGCGCTTCCGGCCATGGTTATGAGTACTGTTGCCGTGCCCTTTATCCGGAATTACAGAAAATCTGTTCCCGAATTCTTCCGCTCTTCCAGGGTGTCGCCACGACCGTTCCGGGAGAGCCCTGTGTCACCTATGTCGGTCGGAAGATAGAACAACAGCTCAGGCGCCTGGAAGGCGTAGGGGATACGCCATGAAGGTTATCGGTCTCACCGGCGGGATAGCCTCCGGCAAGAGTACCGTGGCGCGACTCCTGGAGGAGTTGGGAGCTCCGGTCATCGATGCCGATACCCTGGCCAGGGAAGCGGTTCTTCCGGGAACCGACTCCCTGGCGGCCATTGTCGCCCGCTTCGGTAATCGGATGCTTCAGGCCGACGGTTCTCTGGATCGTGCGGCGTTGGGACGTACGGTGTTTGCGCTCCCCGAAGCCCGAAAAGAGCTGGAGGGGATCATTCATCCGGAGGTTCGCCGTCTGGCGCGGCTCCAGCTGCAGGGGCTGAAGGAGTCCGGCGCTCCCGTCGCTTTCTATATGGCGCCGCTCCTCATGGAAGCCGGCGCCGACACGCTTTGTGACGAAATCTGGGTGGTGGATCTGGACGAGGCGTCTCAGCTGCAACGGGTCACGGCCCGAGACGGGATGAGTCCCGACGAGGCACGGCAACGGATGGAGGCACAGATGCCGCTGGCTGAAAAGGCCGCCCGGGGTGACGTGGTGGTGAACAACCGGGGGACGGTGGAGGAGCTGGCGGCACAGCTGGAGGAGTTGTGGGGGGGGGAGCTCCGCTCCGCCACCGTTTCAGGCGAAGTGATCGAACCCCCGACATGAGGGCGTATGGGGAGTGCCGTCGGGGGCGAAGATGACCAGACCGGGTTCGCTGCGAATCTCACCGATGACGGTCATGGGGAGTCCCAGGAAGGCGGCTAGCTCACGGACCGCCGCGTCCTGCTCCGGAGGAGATGTGAAGAGAAGTTCATAGTCTTCCCCCCCTGCGGTGGCGAGGGAGTAGGGATCGTCGGACACCCCGCTGATCCATCCCAGATATTCGGTTGAAAGAGGGATATTCTTCAGGAACAGCTCGGCCCCGACACCGGAGAGTCTCAGGAGATGACCCAGGTCAGCCAGGAGCCCGTCACTCACGTCGATCATGGCCGTGGCCACCCCTTTTTCCGCCAGCGCCACCCCCGCCAGATTCCGGGGGGCGGGGTCCAGGTGCCGGGCAATGGCGGCGCCTCCCCGTTCTCCCCGGCGCAGTAGATTCAAACCAAGAGCTGAATCTCCCAAGGTTCCGGTGACATAGATCCTGTCACCGGTTTTGGCGCCGGAGCGCCGGACGATCCGGCTGGCGTGCTGTTCCCCCAGCAGAGTCACAGAGACGACGAAACCGGAACGGGAGGAGCAGGTATCTCCTCCGATGAGGGTGACCCCCTGCTCCGCCCCGCAACCGGTGAAGCCGGAAATAAAGGATTCCAGAAACTCCAGGGAGAGCGTGGGAGGGATCGCCAGGGAGAGGAGCGCGAAGCGGGGCACCCCTCCCATGGCTGCGATATCGGAGAGGTTCACCGCCAGACATTTACGTCCCAGCTCAAGGGGAGGAGTGAACGTCAGGTCGAAATGAACCCCTTCCACCAACATATCGGACGTCACAAGGGTCTGAACCCCGGGAGACGGAATGACGGCGGCGGCGTCGTCCCCGATACCCAGGGCTACGCCGTCACCGGAACCGGCGGAGGTGGCTATCCGGCCGATGAGGCCAAACTCCCCCAGCTCTTTCAGGGTCACCGTCCACTCTCCGCCGTCAGGTTCGCCGGGCGGGGAGTGCTTCTCCGGGGCGCTGGCTTCTTCGTGGCGGGCGCCTCGGACGGCGGCTCCGGTTGGGCCGGCGGAAGTGGGGGGTAGCTCTCCAGGGCGATCTTCAGCACCTCTTCTATCACCTTCACCGGCACCACCGTAACCTTGCGCAAGATCTGTTTGGGAATATCTTCCAGGTCTTTGCGGTTCTGTTCGGGGATGATGATCGTGGTGATTCCGGCCCGGATTGCCGCCAGCATCTTTTCCTTGAGTCCGCCGATGGGGAGGACCTTCCCGCGGAGGGTGATTTCCCCCGTCATGGCCACCTCTCGTCTCACCGGGGTCTTTGTCAGGGCCGAAACCAGGGCCGTAGCCATGGTGATCCCCGCCGAAGGGCCGTCCTTGGGAATTGCTCCCGCCGGAACGTGGACATGAATCTCCGAGGCGCCGAAGAGATCTTCCGCCAGATGGAGTTCCGCCGCCCGGGAACGGATCCAGGAGAGTGCCGCCTGGATCGACTCCTTCATGACATCCCCCAGGGAGCCGGTGACCGTCAGCCCCCCCTTCCCTTTCATGATGGTAGCCTCCACATGGAGGACCTCTCCACCCACGGGGGTCCAGGCGAGGCCGGTAACGATGCCGATCTCGTTATGCTCCATCTCGTCTTCCCGGATATAGCGGGGTGGTCCCAGGTACTTCTTCACGGTCCCCGCAGTGATGGCGACCTTCTTCCGATCCCCCTCGGCTACCTTCCGGGCGATCTTCCGGCAGAGGCTCCCGATCTCCCGTTCCAGATTACGCAACCCCGCCTCCCGGGTATACTGGGAAATGACAACCTTGATCGCCTCGTCGGTGATGGTGATATAGCGACTGCTGACGCCGTTATCCTTGGTCTGGCGCGGCACCAGGTACCGCTTGGCGATCTCCAGTTTTTCCTCTTCCGTGTAGCCGGAGAGATGAATCACCTCCATCCGGTCCCGCAGCGGCCCTGGCACCGTGTCGATCTGGTTGGCCGTGGCGATAAACATCACGTTGGAGAGATTGAAGGGGAGGTTGATGTAGTGATCCGAAAACATATGGTTCTGTTCCGGGTCCAGCACCTCCAGGAGGGCTGAGGAGGGATCTCCCCGGAAATCCGAGCCGAGCTTGTCCAACTCGTCCAGCATGAAGAGAGGGTTGTTGGAGCCTGCCTGCTTGAGCCCCTGGATAACCCTGCCGGGAAGCGCCCCCACGTAGGTCCGCCGGTGACCGCGAATCTCCGCCTCGTCCCGCATCCCCCCCAGGGAGACCCGGACAAACTTGCGCCCCATGGCCCGGGCAATGGATTTGCCCAGAGAGGTTTTCCCCACCCCCGGAGGTCCCACGAAGCAGAGGATCGGCCCCTTCATTTTCTTCCGGAGCTTCCGCACCGCCAGGAACTCCAGGATCCGTTCCTTGATCTTGTCCAGATAATAGTGATCCTCATCCAGGATTTTCTTGGCCCGTTTCATATCCAGCGAGTCACGGGTGGAGATGCTCCAGGGGAGCTCCACCAGCCAGTCCAGGTAGGTCCGGAGCATCCCGGCCTCGGCGGCGTCGGGGTGCATCTGATCCAGCCGGTGAAGCTGCTTTAGCGCCTCCTTCTCCACCGTTTCGGGCATCTTCGCCTCTTCCACGGCCTTGCGGAGATCCGCCAACTCTTCGGAGCGGGAGTCGGTTTCCCCCAGTTCCTGCTGAATGGCCCGGAGCTGCTCCCGGAGGTAATACTCCCGCTGGCTTTCCCCATCTCCTCCTTGGCGGCGCTCTGGATCTGCTGCTGCATGGTGAGGAGTTCCGTCTCTTTGTTGAGGAATTCCGTCACCTTCTTCAGTCGGTCGATGGCGTTGAAGATCTCCAGCAGCTGCTGGGACTCCGGAACCTTCAGCCCGATATTGCTGGCGACGAGATCCGCCAGGCTCCCCGGGTCCTGCATATTCTCCATGATGACCAGGACCTCGGGTGAGATGGATTTTCCCAGGGAGATGATCTTGGAGACCTGTTCCCGGGCGTTGCGCATGAGCGCCTCGGTTTCCAGTGACTGCTCTTCCTCCTGAACCTCCACCAATCGCTGTACCTGAACGGAATAGAACGGTTTGGTCTCCAAGTACTCGGTGATGGTCCCCTTGGCCAGCCCCTGTACCAGGATCTTCACCCGGCCATCGGGGAGCTTCAGCATCCTCATGATCATGGCGATGGTGCCGACTTCGTAGATGGCCTCAGGGGCCGGATCTTCATCGTTCATGTCCTTCTGGGTGGCCAGAAAGATCAGTCGGTCGTTGGCGAGGGCATACTCCACCGCATTAACCGACATCTCCCGCCCCACGAAGAGGGGGAGAATCATATAGGGAAACACCACCACATCCCGCACCGGGAGGAGGGGGAGTTGATCCGGTATCTTCAGCTCTTCGGTTTCCTGGGTTTCTTCCATTATCTCTGGCTCCTCTGGCGTGTCTCAGGGACTCTCTTCGACGTTCTCCATGCCGGATACCCACCCCGGAGTACGGGAAAAGGGACGGACGATGGTTTTAATAAAACAACTCCCGGGACGGTTGTCAAGGCGGGGAGGTACAGTTACCCATCATCGAGGCACTGTATGTCAGAACAGCCGGTAGGTCAACGAGAAAAGCCGCTACGCGCTACCTGCATGGCTGACGCACGAAACGGTTTAGCCCGATAGACCGGCACGTTAGGCCACCCCTAATAATTATTTTGTCGCAAAGTTTACGTAGACAGGGATCTGGCCATTTGATAGTATAGCGTGGAACGACTCTGATGAAGCGAGG
>CAIUUR010000509.1 GCA_903902345.1 uncultured Geobacteraceae bacterium
CTCAGGGACCACCCTTCGACAAGCTCAGGGACCACCCTTCGACAAGCTCAGGGACCACCCTTCGACAAGCTCAGGGACCACCCTTTACGGCTAAACCCGTTCTACGTTCAAGGTTCAAGGTTCTTTTCACCTTTCACTGCTCTTGCGTCGCCTAAGCAGGGCCATGCCACCCAGGCCGAGACCGACAAGCAGATACGTGGACGGTTCGGGAACAGCAGTCACCGAGGCCTGAGCATCCTGTCCTCCGTACTGCGCCGTCAACACTCCCGCCCCCTGAAAATCCACATTGGCGTCATACAGTTCGTAGTCCAGATGGAGCTTTCCGGTTACTGACGCCAGATAGGGAGCGCCGCTGTTGATTGCAAAACTGGCCAGAGCCATGGCGCTCCTGTTCGGCACGCTGACCATCTGGATGGCGGTTCGTTTTGTGGCCCTTTTCGTCAGCACGCCGCCTCCCCCCGCCATGAAAGGCGCCAACCCGACAACCTGGATGACGGTGTTCGGGTATATCATCATGATGTCGCTCATTTCGGTCTGCGTGATGTGGATGGAAGTCGATCGACTCAAAGAAGATCGCAGCAAAGACGCCGACAAAACTCGTAACCTTTCGGGATTCGTCGAGTACTTTCGCAATAAGCTGCTCCTGCTCTGGAGCGCCGTTTCCGTGCTGATTGTCTGTGTCGTCAGTATGCTGGGAATTGGTTACGTGAATATCAGGGAGATGGAAAAAGCCCGGCTGATCCGCTCCGCCGAACTGGTTACTGATGCGTATGTTGATCATACAATCCTGATTGCCAATCAGGTCGATGCTCTGCTGCGCTCGGTGCGCGGCTATTATCTGAGGACACGATCGTTTTCCGAGACTGAATCCTTCATCCACTCACTGGGCTTTGATCGAGCGATTATAGACAATCTCTATCTCATCGGAGCCGATGGCAGAATCGTCATATCACACAACCCGGCAACCCTGGGCCGTAGTATCGCGGACCGGGAATACTTCAAGTTCCATCGCGCCACAAACACCGATACGATCTTTGTTTCTTCAGTAGAACCGGACTGGGTCATCGGCACGCGGCACTTCCGGATCACGCGCCGTATTGACAACCCCGATGGGACTTTCGGCGGTCTGGCGCTGGCAACAATAAATCCGGAAGCGTTTGCCCGCTATTACCGCGACCTCTCAGGGGGAGCGCAGAGTTCAGCGTCCCTGCTGGGGATCGCAGATAGAAAACTGAGGGCGCGTGTGCCGCAACCGTCCGCAAGAAACTGGTCGGAAACGTTGGATTCGCCGCTCTGGGAAGCATTACAGAGAACTTCCTCCGGCCATTATGAAAACACCAGCCAGTTCGACAATTTCTCAGACGACAATTCCCTTAAAAATCCTGGCCGAGCAACTGGGGTATTCGCACGTCAATCATTTCATCAATGCCTTCGGGAAGAGGTTCGGCTATGCACCGGGGAGTTTAAGAAGCAAACACGTTTAAACCCGTCTAAAGCCGTTCTATGTTCAAGGTTCAAGGTTCAAGGTTCTTTTCACCCTTCGACTACGCCCGTCCTGAGCTTGTCGAAGGGCTCAGGGCACGCCATTCACGACCTTTCGCCGTTAACCTTTAGCCTTGCACCTTTAGCCCTTCACCATCTTCTTCCTCGCAAACCCTACGACCCCCAGAGAGATACAGAGCAGAGCATAGGTAGACGGTTCTGGTACGGCGGCAGTTCCCGACTGCAATTGAAAGCCCGACCAGACGTTTCCGGTCGCGGGGGTGAAGGAGAGACTTCCCGTGTTATCAGACTTAACCGACGAAAAGAGGACATACTGACTTCCTTGAACTAACGATGACCAGGTTCCTTGCTCGTCGAGTGACTTGGTCACACCTGCGACGATAAATGAAGCAACCGTTCCACTGAAGATCGCAAGGTCGTAGCTGCTGTCAGGAGCCAGGCCATTAAAGACTACTGGCCCCGAATCTACTCTGGACGTGCCCAATGCGCTATAAGCACCTAATGGTCCGTCGCCGCCGGAGCCGTTCTTGGTATAGGTAAGGGTGACCCCGGTCGCCCCCCCCAGGCTGTTGATCAAACTGATGCCCGCAGGGCTCGTGCCTCTCGCCAGATGGTTCCACTGTGAGTCAGCCGCGCCATAAACGGCTGCGCCAGGTCCATAGGCATCCCCGCCACTACTCGTCGTCAAGTCGAAGTTGATGAGTACCGAGCCATGGGCATCACCAGGCGCAAGCGCCGTCAAACTGATCATCGCACAGCCCAGCAGGGCTAAAGAGAGACTGGAATACTTTATTCCCTGTAAGAAATTCGAGACAAAAGAAATTGTGCGTGGCATGAGGTACTCCTTGCAAAGGGATGGGCGTAACGTACTTGCTTTTGTATCACGCGCATCTTTCTCTCTCAAAGAGCCTTGTTATACGAAATCATGACTATTTTATACGCAGGATGACCGGCTTCATGCTGATGTCGTATGTTGGTTGGGGTGAGGCACGAACCCCAACGGGTGATCATCGGTGCTCAACACCCACGGATACCCGGTTGTTTTCATTATGCGTTTTTGCAGGGGCGAAGCAATAGCTTCATCTGCTCCGCCCATTCACCATAAACCACGCAAATCAAAAGCGGGCGACACCTACGTCTGCCAGTCGTGATGAAACAGTTCTGTCAGGCAGCGGAATTCACCCCTTGACACCTGTAACGTTACAACGTACCGTTATACCATGATAAAGACATTTGCTCACAAAGGACTTGAACGATTTTTTGAATCCGGCAACAAATCTTGAATACAACCTCTGCACGAAAAACGTATCCGCCTGATTTTGGGCCGCCTCAATGCATCACACGAGCCCAGAGACATGAATCTTCCTGGCCTGCGACTCCATGCGCTACAAGGTGAATTGCACGATTTCTGGGCGGTAACGGTAAGCGGAAATTGGAGAATCATCTTCAAATTTAAAGGTGAAGATAGCATCGACGTGAATCTGGTCGATTATCATTGAAGGAGAATTACTATGGCAACCATGTTTAATCCTCCGCATCCAGGTGAAATCATCAAGGAACTCTGCCTTGAGCCACTCGGCATTACGGTAAC
>CAIUUR010000510.1 GCA_903902345.1 uncultured Geobacteraceae bacterium
CAGGCAAATCGCCTAAGTCCTTGTTTTTACTGGAGCCACCTATCAGAGTCGAACTGATGTCCTATTGATTACGAATCAATTGCTCTACCAACTGAGCTAAGGCGGCACGCTAATTTTTATCAACACACTGTTTTTACTTGCTTTTTATGCTCTTTTTGGCTACAAAAACAGTTCAAAACAGCCTCAAAACGTATGTATTTGTACCCTATTCAGCCGCTATCCGTCAACAAAAAACTACTTCTGGCCCCGACATTCCGTCAGATTCTGAATCAGCGACTCATTATCAGAGTGCAACTGTTCCAGTTCGCCCTTTTTTACCTGCACCATTTCGTCACCGGTGACGACCACATAGCGAGAGCACCCGATCATGCTGGTCAGCATCAAGAACAATAAGATTCCGGGTATCACTCTTGCTGAGTGCCTTGCGGTATTTCTGAATATTCGCATCACTGTTCCCTCCCTTTCTTTCGTTTTCCCACGCCTGTAATCCCTGCACGATAAGCGGCAACAAAAACGCCAACAGTGACATGATTGACGTTGCCATTACGTCGCCGTTACGGGAGACAGGATATCAGCTGCCGGATATCCTACCACTGACCCAGTAGTAAAAGCCGCGTCCTTGGTGGCCCCGACCCCGGAGATCTGAGCGAGGAGAGATTCAACCAACGCCGCAGCCTGATCAGGACTTACCTTCGGCATGAAGTTCAGGATATGTCCCACCGCCACGTCGAGTTTCTGATTTCCGGTGAGCGCCGCTCTGGAGCCCACCAGCTGAGCAGCCTTCTCCTCCGCGAGGGTGATCCCCTGCAATGCCAGCCGCTCAAGAATGTTATTTTTCTGCGTCAGGGTATCGATACCGAACTTCTCCCCCAGCTTCTTCAGAAACAGCGCCACTATCCCCATAAACAAAGCCGTGATGACGGGGAACACCGTCGCCTGGAGAAACGCCGACACCGCTACCCCTCCGCCGGGATCAACCACCACCGGTACAGCGTCAGCGCCATAGGCCGACGACATCACGAAACCCAACAGCCCCAACACACCCCAGATTACTCCCAACAAAATCTTCATACTCCATCCTCCCTGGTTATGGCGTCGCCGCCGGTTATTTCCTACCCCCGTATGCCAGGGAGAAATGCGCCGGATCACCGAACCGACCTCCCCAAGCGCCCCCTTGCCCTTCCCACCACTCACCGATCTCCTCAGGAGTCGCCACCAGCTTGCCGTTTTTGAAAAAATTCAGATCCTGCGCCAAACGTTCACAATGAAGACTGTTCTTGATGCCGATCCCTTGAGCGGCATTCAGCTCCGCCTGCTCCTGAGTCCGCCAGGATTCCCCCAGGGTCACCCGATAGTCTGTTTCCCTGTCGATATGGACTAAGAGCAACCCCAACCTCAGCGAAAACGTCTGTTGTGCGGCAACCAATTCACTCATTTTTATCTCTCCTTATTTTTGGTGCGTCAGCGCCCAAATAATGGTTGTCGCCCCACTGATTAAAGCGACAACCAGCCCCACTGCAACCCCGGATATACTGGTAAGCGCCCCCTTTTTCGACTCTTCCAGCACTGATATCCTTGATTCCATAACGTCAATTTCACCCTGCAACCTCGCTAATTCGACATTTATTGCCGACAGTTCTTGCGATCTGATCCGCGTAATATCCCCAGTTAATCCTTGCATCACATCCAGAATTTTGACGTGCCTCGCCTCGTTATCCCTCATTCCCTCTTGTAGGTTTAAGCTACGTTCCAGCAGCACTTTGATTTCAGGGACGACCGAACGCAGTTCCTTTACGTCCACTTTCATCTCTTCGAGCTTTTTCGCATGTGAATGGCACTGTTCGTCTCTCTCCTCTTGTCCCACGGTGGACTCCTCTGCCTATTGCTCGGTCTGCTGATGGTACCATCCCAATTTGCCCTTGTTCGGTCTATCGGATGTCGCCCTCCGCATGGTGTCCCCCTTGATAATCTTGACCTCCGGCCAAGCCTGCGATTCCCGCACTTCACGATTGAACTTGTATATTTTGGTCATGGCATTGCTCTTCTCACCGTTTTGTGCTGCCACTCGCAAACCATCTAACAGTTCATTACGGCGATCACCCCAATGTTTGACTACTTCCCTCCGTACCTGTTCCTGTTCCGCCAGTTCACTCTTGGCCAGGGGATGAAAACCTCCTGCCGACACCAGAGCCTCCCCCAGGCTATACTTGACTGGCTTCCCATCCGGTCCAAACACCGGCCTCCCACCTGCCGTGGAGACACCATGGTTGTACTGTCTGATCGCTTTCATGCCAGGGGCAATACCTTCAGGGGCAATCGCTTCAATTCCGCGATAGATATCCCCCCGTGCAAAAGACTTCCCTGCCCTGCCAGCCTTCAGGAACATCCCCGCATAGACCCCGCCCGCATCCTCGGTAAGAGACTTGCCATCCAGAAGTGGCATCAAGAAAGGAATCTGCACCCGATGAGAGTTTGAGATATTGACTCCCATTACCCCGCCACCGCCGTACATGGAGAAGGCGTAGAGAGCCTCGCCCAGGCTGCCGTACTTGCGCAGATTCTTATGAAGCCACGTTTTAAGCTCCAGCTTCAGATCCGCCCCGAAGAGCATACGATAGATCCGGTTGATTTCGTCCATCCCCGGCAACGCCATCGCCCCGCCAATCAGGAACATGGTCCCCAGAAGCCGCAGCATCGCCTTCATGTCTCGTTTCTCGCCACTGGTCAGATTATTGTAAATCGTGTTGAAGCTCCTAAAGATAAACGTCTGAAGTGAATACACCGTCCTTCCCATGGCATTATGAGCGGCAAACCCCGGTAGATTGCCCCGACTCATCTCATGGTTGGCAAGCTGGTTCAGATCTTTTGCCTTGGCTACCGCCTCAACGTCAAGCTGGCCGACAGGAAGAGCGGCATTACGGAACGCTCGATATGCCGCCAGGACGACACTCTTGCGAGAGAAGAGTTCCACCTGTCGCAACGGAGCCATAGACTTCTCCACCAGTATTCGCCAGTGTTTACCCCCTTTCCCCGCCATCCCCTCATTTAATCCAGCCGCTTCACTGACTGCCGTCTCCTGCTCCTGGACATGCCAGAAGGCGCTGTCAAACAGTTCACGCTCATCCCGGCTCAGCTTGTCGACAATGATATCCCCCTGCGCCGTGACGATACGGGCAGCAGCGCTCTTTGTGTGTTTGCTCAGTTCCGCAGCTCCGAAAGTATAGGCATTGGTGGCAAACGCCAGACAGGTAGCAGGTTTGAATCCCAGATACATGAAGGTCGCAATGGAACGAGCCACGCCCGAAGTTCGATCCGCAGCGCCATAGTTGCGCAAGGTCCGAGCTATGTACGGTTCCGACCACTTCTTGGTGCCGCCATCGGCATCACGGAAGTTGCGCCCCTGACGTACGGCATAGAGCATCTTAGAGAACTGCCCCGCTTTGGCGGTCTGATAGTCGCCGAAGAGGTGGAAGGTATCGTTCCGGTCATACCCTTCAATCAGATAGTCCGCCCGGCGTATTTGGAACTTGCCGGCGGCCCGGCCCAGAACCACCTCCGCCGTATTCCAGATAAGTTCGTCCAGCATGGTATCGTACTCTTCCCGGCTCATCTCCCCCTTGGCCAGCATCTTCTTGAACGCCTGCCGTTGCGCATCCTCCAGCGCCCGATCGTTGATATCGCCGTACATGGCCTCGGTCATGGCGTCAACCTCACCATGCTTCACCTGATACTGCATACCGTCACGGTAATTGAGCGGCATGGACCCTTTCATGTCACCCGCCACCTGCTCATGGAGCTTCTTGGCTAAACGCTCTGTTTCCACGTACCGCTTGTAGACCAATATCCGATCAGGATCTCCCGTCTCAGGATTGTCGATATCGAGTCCCTGAGCACGATCGATGAACTGTTGGACATCCTCCTCTTCCCCTTGGGCGATAATCCTCCCGTTGCTGTGCAGCTGGACAAAATGAGAAGAAGTATTGTCCGGCCAGATCGAAGCCGCTATTCCCTTCAGTTGTTCAGAGAGCCGGGCGCCTGGATAGTAGGGGAGGAACGCCTTGGTGGTCCCCTCCCGTTGCGACAGATCAAAGGTCAGCCGATCGATGGTATGATAGACACTGACGGCATGTTCCCCATCCCCATGGAACCGGTGCATCCACCCCGTTATCTCCACATTGCGCCGCCGGGCATCGGCAATCGATTTTACCAATCGCGGTTGCACCAGATTCCTGATTTGCTGGTAAGCGGACCAGGTGGGGGCGCTCATTTGATCGGGACGATCCTTCCCCTTGTATACTATTCCCTGTTGGCTCCACTCCTGGAGTGCCTCTTCCAACTGCGCCATCTGCGTCGGATTGAGCGCCGCCACATTCATGGCCACATCGCCCCGCTGCATCGCCCCCTGGAGGTAGCTTTCCGCAAAGAGCTGCTCGATGACTCTAGCCACATGCACATCCATATGGTCCCGCAGTCCCCGGTACAGGGCAAAGGTTTCAGGTGTCACCCCGGCAGCCCGAATACGCGGGTTCTGATTCGCTCTGGTGAGTGTCGTATAGGACCGGCCATTATAGTCACCTTCCACGGCCAGGGTATCCCACGCCTTGCGCTGCCCGTCGTCCAGCTTCGCCCACCGCTGCTGAAGGTCTCCCCAGGTAGTCCGCGCTACCGAACCGTCGGAGCCCCAGGTGGTGAAATAATTCTTAAACTGTCGAAACACGCTCTGCCGCTCTCCGGCGCCACGATAATCCATGAAGCGCAACTTGACCGACATCCGATCCTCTTCCCGCTTGGTACCGGCCTGGACGAACGGTTTCTTCCGTGGATCTTTCTCCGCCTCGAAGACCGGATTACGAAACAGGAAGGCAATACCCCGACTCACCGCCGGAGGAGCGGCCTCGGAAAGTATCCGCTCCATGCGTGACCAGTCGAGAGGGTTAATAAACTGCTTCAGGCTATCGGCAAACGCATGATCAGGCAACTGACTGACCGACTGCGTCATGCGGTTGCCGGTATTGATATCCTGTGCGTTTTCCGTCCCCCTCTTCCCCTCGCTCAGCATTTCCTTGGACATCTCTGCCCCGTCGCCCTTGGCTACCCGATTCAATGCCGTGATGATAACCGCATCGTTTTTTAGCCCGAGCGCCTTCTTGACGTGCTGCACTGCCTCTTTCAGCCAGTGCAACGTCTTACCCCATACGCCATCATTCACGGCGTACCGTTCCCCCACCACCCTCGTTGCATTCACCGCCCAAAACTCCGAAGGATTCAGCAGCGCATAGTTGTCATAGGGCAGATCATTGTTCACCAGCATCTCACGAGCTTTACCCAACGCCTCTTGCCCTTGTGACTTACTCAACATCCCGGCTTCCAGGATATAGTGAGTGAACTGCATCATGTGAGGGTCTTTGCTGGTGGCCCCTTTCAATAACTCCGTCATCCACGCCTTGCGCACCTCCGCTTGCAAGTCAGCAGGCATCATCCGTTCCATGTGGTGGAGGATCTCGTGAATGGTCGTGGTATTGCTGTTATGGCCTCGGAAGATGTTGATGATCTTGCCCAGCTGGTTATAGTTACCGGCGGCATCACTTCCGGCAGGAGCCTGTTTGATGCTGATCCCCAGATCCGTCAACAGACGGGGATTCTTTTGAATGAACCACTCAGCAAAAGAAACTTCCGCCTCGGACAGGTCGCCATGACGCTTGGCTTCCAGCAGTCGTTGCCGAATAAAATCGGCCCCCCGTACTCGTTCGGTATCTTTACCGTACTTGGCCTCCGCCGCCTTATTTTCCAGACTCCCGTAGAGCATCCGAGTCTGGTAGATATAGGCCGCATCACTGATTTTCCCCGACTCCAACTGTTTATCCAGGGTCCGTAACCGCAACAGCGCAGAAGTCCGTTGCCGTTCAGGAACGTCGTCACCCTTCATGCGCGAAATAGCCCGGTCAATGGCCTCTGACACCGCGCTTTGCTGCGCCACGTTGACATCGTAATGCAGGTTTGTCCGATCAATCTCCCGCTGGGTAGCCTGCTCGTCGTAACTGAAGCGCAGCACATCGTCAGAGTCGACATCCACATCATCCGCCAGAGCAAAGCCCCGCTCTTGCGCCGCCTCTATCAACTGCTCGGCTCGATCACCATCCTCAGGAGTGGCCACCTCGAATCCGGCTGCGCCGTCCGTCAGCTCCACCGACGTCACTTTCCCGGGCTCCCCGTGCTTAACCAGCAGTGCCGTCAGCCACGCCTTGGGATCGATCTTGCCGTACTCCTGCCCTGTTAAGGCAAAGCCGTTACTGTCGAATTCCCCATCCAGAGAAGACGAAACAGTTTCACCCTTGTCCTTACTCTCTTCCAGAAGCTTGACAATCCCTTCAGGAGCTTCGCCCTTCAGCGGCGCGACCACGCCGACAACTTCACCACCCGACTTGAACGCCAATACCCTGCCGCTCTCCCCCTGGGTAAACCATTGTACGTCAGGATATAACTGCCGGACATAATCGTAATAGGCGGCATTTATCTTTTCACCATCGGAGAACCAGATCAAACCGGGGATCTTTCCGCCGACCTTCACTTCACCCTGTTCGGAATAACCGATAGCAGTCACTGCCGTGGTTGCCGGATAAGCCAGGTTACTTTTGATGCTGGATTCGGATATATTGTAGCCCGAAGCAGGATGCTCCCCCTTGATAAGTAATTGACTATTGCTGTAGTACGGGATATCTCCCACATAGCCGACGCTCCAGGTATCTCGCGCCGTATTTTGCGCTAGAACCTGTTTGTCCGTTACCTTGCGCGGTTTGTCTCGGTCTTCGATACGAATCCCCAGCGAAGAGTTCAACTCTTCTTTCACGGGAGCCGGAGAGCTACTCCGTGTATTACCCTGTCCGCTGAAGCGTTTCGTATCACCGGAGATATACACATTACTGGTCGTTTCGCGTCGTGCGGTTATTTCCTCCTCCAGCTGATTGACCTCCGCCACGACCGCTTGATACTCCGTCTTCTTTTTCGCCAGCTTCTGAGCGACGGAAAACACGACATTTTTCAATATCGTTTGCGCCGAAGCAAGGTTCTCTTGAATATATTTAGCTTCGCCCTGGGTAGCTGTAAGATTTTTGTTATATTCTTGTTTGATCAGACCATCGCGGAAAAAGCGCATGGTCTTTGTTTCAGAAGGATGATCAGCCGTGTACGGTCTCGTTTCAAGAGAGTTATAAATCCCCATTCCAGGCAAATCTATGCCGAAAACATTTTCATGGTCACGGCTAAACGTAATGATCTTCTTGCCGTACTTCACCTGGAGCTTTATATCCTCATCAGTAGAGCTGTTCAGCTTCTTGAGAATATCCCGCGCCAACTGCGCCGCTTCCGACTTTTTAGCCAACTGTGCCAGCGTCGGTTCACCCGGTTTTTTGGGACGTGGATGTTCTTTTCCGTAGGCATCAACTGCTGCGATTTTTATTTTCGCACAGTTGTCATACCATTTATCGTGAGTTTTACGCGCTTCTCTTGCCCCATCGCTCCCATCCCACTTGGGGACAGAAGGGGGCTCAGGATGCTCACTCACCCATACCTCAAGAAGAGGGTCAACCACACTGTCCTGGGCTCGGAGCCAGGCGGCGATATCAGCAGACCAGACATTCCGCGCCTGTTCATATTCCTCTGCCGCCGCAGTAATCGCCCCTTCCAGATCCTCCGCGTAGTGCTCTCCCTCGAAGTCGAAACCATCAGCATCTTTCACTGCTGCGATATCACCCTTTGCGCTTTCAACCTTGACGGCGTTTTCTTTCATCCTGCGAGGCGTATCGTTGACGATTCGTTCAGAAGCAGAGCGACGAGTAGCAACGGTCCGCTCCATACCTTCCAGTTCTTCAATCTCCTGCTCCAACTTGTATTTAGTCTTGAAAGCAGGATTCCCCGTGCTCTCCGCCATGAAGGTTGCGTAGCTGTCGGAATCCGTTTCCACCTCATCCTTGAAATTACGGTCACCATTGCGAAACTGTTCCAGAGTCTCGGCCTTACGCGCCAACACCCCCCACATGACCGCATCAAAGGTATTGCCGGTGGAGTACGCCATGATCTCCATCTTGAAACCTTCAGGATCTCGTTCATACAGCTTATTACCTTGCCGGATAGCTCGACCTTCCCGCTGCTCCACATCTGCCGGTCTCCAGGGCGCATCCAGATGATGCAAACCCACCAACCGCTGTTGGCAGTTCGTACCCGCCCCCATCTTTTTGGAAGATCCCAGCAACACCCGCACTTCGCCGGAATTGACCATGGCGAAGATTTCACTTTTCTTGTCCTGGGTAGGGAATTCGTGGATAAAACGAATCTCGTTGGCCGGTATACCGGCTTTGATCAGTGTCGCCTTCAGGTCGTCATACACAGAAAAACCGATATCAGCCGTTAACAGGGAAGACTCTTCCTCTTGAGCGTCCGACAGGAAAGCATCAAGTTTTTCCCGCTTGGCGTCCAGTTTCCGCTCATCCTCCTCGCTGACATTGCCGCCGGCCAGTTCTGCGTCAATCCCTTCAATTCGCCCCTCGACCTCCTTCTTCAACCACTCCCACTTATCCCGATACGCTTCCATCCCATCCAGACGGCTGTTGGTAGCGGTGTCTTTCTGTAGTCCCAACAGGGTCTTGGCTCTGGTGATAAACTTCTTGGCGTCTCCCGCCGCATTCTTGGCTGGAGTGGACAGATCACAAAACACCAACTGTGTGCCCTTATCGGCATCCCACTTGTCATAGATCCGTTTGATCTCCACCGCAGAGCGATTAACCTTATTATCGGGGGCAGAGGGAGCGCCGGGATCAACCAGACGGATATCCAGCGCCATCTTTCGCGCATCCCCCATGAGCCAGAGGGCGTTATCGGTCTTGGGGTCATTCTCTCCCCCCAGCCGCTCCAGACGGTTCGCTCTCGCCACCAGGTAATCCGTAAACTGCCGCTGAGCTGCCGTAGGAGGAGCCATCAGCAACACCCTTCCCCCTTCCTTCACCTGGGGAACAGGGAATGCTTCACTTTCATGCTCACCCGTTGCCTTGTTTCGGGCTCTTACCTGTTCCGCATACATCCGCTTCAAATCGGACATGCTCAGCGTATCCGCGAATTCATTATACAATTGCAGCATCTCCGGCATACTGTTCCCTTCGAACATGATAACCGAACGATCTTTCAACTTCTGCGCCGCCGTATATTCGATCCGACTCTCCACCGTGCTGTAGGTCTTCGCCCAACTGTCAAAGGTATCTATCCCCCGCGCCTTCAACTCCCCCATATTCAGGTAACGCAACAGGGTATACATCTCCACCAGGCTGTTGCTGATTGGAGTCCCGGTCGCGAAGCAGATGCCGCCGTTGTTTTCCCGCAGATATCGAATCTTGGAATACAGGTCAAAACTCTTCTGCGCCCCCGTGGGAGTCCCCATTCCCGCCACATTCTGCATCATGGTGGAATATTCCAGGTTCTTGAATTCATGGGATTCATCCACGGTCAGATAATCAACCCCCATAGCCTCGAAGGTCGCCACATTATCCCGCTCTCGGTTCATCAGCCGGGTCAGCCGTTCCTGCTTCTTGGCGATACGATTCGCCAGGGTCCGTTCCGCCCGTCTATCTTCCGCCTTAATGGCTTCACGATGAGCAACTTCCAGATACTTCACCTCTTCCCGCACAAACCGCGCTTCCGTTTCCGCTTCCAGAGGGATAAAAGCCAGAGACGAATGGCCGATAATCACCGCATCGAACTTACCGGTTGCGATTCGAGAAAAGAGTCTCTTGCGGTTTTTCCTGGAAAAATCCTTTTCCGTAGCAGCCAGGATATTCGCCCCAGGGTATAGCTGCATGAAATCCTTAGCCCACTGCCCCACCAGATGGTTCGGCACCACCACCATCGGCTTCTTGGAAAGGCCTAGTCTATTCCGCTCCATGATCCCCGCGATAATAGTGAAGGTCTTGCCAGCTCCCACTACATGGTCCAGCAGCGTCACCGGAGATTGCAGCATCCGCCATGCCGCGTTGAGCTGGGAATTACGCATCTTGATAGCCGGGTTATTCCCCACCATTCGCAGTAACCGCCCGTCAAAGGTCCGTTTGGCGTGAGTATTCTGGGTATCGTTGTAAATCTTCGTCAGTTCCTGCGCCCTTTCCGGGTCCGCCATGATCCAATCACGAAAGGTCGCATTGAACCGCTTGACGATGGGCACCAGATTTCGAGTTCGTTCCTTATTGACAATTCTCCCGTCAGCAGTTGCGTCATACGCTACTACCGCCTTCTTGTTAGCCAGGTGGTTGAACAGGGAGACCATGGTATGGTCAGGGTTTTCCAGGTTTACGTTCAGATCATTCTGGACAATATTCCCATGCTCGGTAATCGTCACCGTTCCGATAGCGGGTATAACATTGACCGTAGCGCCCTGAATCCCCATGGTGTCCGCGAAATCCTGATAAACCTTAGCCGGTATCCAGGTCGCCCCCAGACCGGCAAAGACGTTTTCCTCTGCCACATCGGGGGGAAGCACCTCTTTCAACGCTTCTACGTTTTTCTCGTAGCCTTCTCTCCCCTCGACACTCTTCAGCTTAGCCTTAACGTTACCGCTCAAGTACTCATCTTCCTGCACCCATCCACCATGCTCGGGATCAGGGAAGATCAGTCCCGCTTCCGACAGTTCATCGGCAACTTCCAGCTTACTCTTGCCGGTCAACTGCGCGATATAGTCGATATCCAGCTTTCCTTTCTCCGACAGCGAGACGACATAACCGTCTCGGGGTGTGGCGGAGCTGATTACCTCCTTGTAGGGAAAGAAGATCCGTTCCTTCAACAGTGACGCCTTTTGAGCTTGCGCCGGTTGCGCCGCCACTCCCAGGGTTTTGGCTCGCGCCGGAGATATCTCCTTGCGATAATTCCCCTCCAGTCCGAACTCGATTTTGATATCATCGGCCATCAGTCCGGCGTTCTTGGGATCATTGATGAAACCGTACAGCTTCACATAAGCGTCATACTGCGCGTTCAACGCTCCTCTCGCCCTCGTAAGAGCCGGGTTATCAGACCGTTCCATGGCGATAAGGGCGTTAGTCGCCTCTCGCAATTTGAGCAGCGAGGTGATTCGCGCCAGATTATCCGCCCCCAGTTCCGCCCGTTTGATAGCGGCGTCAAGTTCACCGGTGAATTCAGAATCCTGCGTCGACTTGACCCCTTTCCCCGCAGCAAGTTCCTTCTTGAGCGCCATGAGCGCCACCGCCAGCTTACTTGTCGGCGCTTGTTGGGTTGATGACGCAGCGGGATCAGCTCCGGCCTCTTCCGGCTTACTCTCCAGGTAGCTGTCAATGGCATTCGTCAACTGCATCCTCGCCAGGGGTGTAGGCGCAAGAGTTGAATGAAGCAGTTCTCTGATACTTTTCAACGGCCACGCTCGCCAGTTCCAATTACTGAGCGGGTTCAGCTCCTCGAAGACCACGTTGCCGTTATCGTCATCATCCCGGCGCATGGCCACCGTATCATTTTCCAGGATGTAGCCGCCGACACCGATATCTTCACGGTTCATCCGTATCCCGGTCGCAACGGCTTCACGAGTCGAGTCGTTGACGGTCATGACCCCCTTGAGGTGGGACAGCTCATCAGCCAGCAAGCCGCGTATCAACTCCGCCGTATCCTGTCCCGCCCGCGCTTCCAAGGAGAATTCACCCTGCCCCCCTTCCCGCCACGCGCCACCATACATGGTTCCTTTCATGCTCGGTTCGCCCAGCATCATTTCTGGACGTTTGGCGAAATACTTGTTCACGGTAACTTCTTCCCCCGCAGCATTGACCATGGTTGCGCCGGTGTCCAGCCAGCCTCGGTACTGCGTCGCCGCATCCTCTCCCGGCATCAAACGCTGGAAAAAGACGATATCCGTGGTGACATCGGTTCCCGCATTGGCGGCAAAGGCATTGTTGGGCAAACGAAAAGCAGTCAGGAACTTGAACTGTTTCGCCAGATAATCACGAGCTTCAGGGTTTGCGGTATCCAGAAAACGGTTAGTCACCACCATCGCCAAGATGCCGCCAGGGCGAGAGTGCATCCCCCCCTTGGCAATGATGTAATTATGTATTTTAAACCCGTTGATTTCCTTGCGTTTCTTATTGGTATCAGTGATTTGTTGATCACCAAACGGAGGATTGCCGATAGTCAAATCGAATTGACCATACGGGAATTCCGCCTTTTGAAACCCACCCGAGAGTAGTTGAGCATCAGGATAGAGGTACTGACCTATCTGGGAGGTGATAGGGTCGATCTCGGAGCCGAACCACTTGGAAGACTCCGCCATGTCATCCGGCATCAGTCCCAGGAAGTTACCACTGCCATATGTCGGTTCCAGGGTATACCCACCGGTAAAGCCGAAATGACGCAAGATCTCGTACATGGAGGAGATAATCTGCGAGGAAGTGTAGAAAGCGTCCAGGATCGACTGACGCGCCCAGAACTGTTCATCAGGAGTAAGGATCTTTTCCAGCTCAACCCGTGCCGTCTGGTCCTGTTTCTTCGTGGATAACGGGTTCCAGACGCTTTTCAAGCCGCCCCAGCCGACGTATTTGACCAGCTCCGCCTGTTCGGCCACGGTAGGGTAGCGCCCTTCTTCGTTCAGCAGCTTGACGAGACGAATAGCGGCGAGGTTTCCCGCGATTTTGACACCGGGAGTCCCCTCGCCCAGCTTGTCCTTGTCGGTTATGCGGTAGTTTCCGGGGTTGGTTCCAGTTCTAATGGCAGTTCGAGGTTGTCCTGCTGGGTCCGACTGAGTGGATTCGGTTCCTCGTCCTCCTCCTCCAGACTCCAGTTTTTGCTCGGGTCCGTCAGGATGAAGATGTTCCGGCTTGCTTCCCAGGCGTCGTGTTCGGTCATTGCGCCCCGATACATCAGGGTTTCCATTTCCGCCAAGGTCAGCCGCGCCGCCGCTTCCGCTTCCTTTTGGAGTTGTCCCGCCTTTTTCATCGCCTGATACGTTTCCGGATACCGCTTCCAGTGATCCAGGGCTATTACCGCCAACTCTTGTACGTTCATTGACTACCTCCTTGCTTCCGTCAGTTCCCTCAACCATAGCAGGTTTCACAGGTTTTTCAATGGAATCCGGATTCTTCATGGCAAGTTTTGCATACACCCATGACCGCCACTCCTTGACCGCCTTTTCCGACCCCGCCACCCCCTTGGGGAGTTTGGTCCCGGTGGCGTCCTCGAACATCTTGCGCCAGGCAGGATTATCAGGGTGAACCATCTGCTTCAACGACTCCACGTCCCGACTCTCCAGCGCCGTGTTGAAAAGATCGATGGACTTCTGGGGAAGGTCCGGTTGCGCCTGCTGCGTCTCCGGCGACTTGAACAGAATCCGATGCTTCTGCCGCAAATCATTTATTGCCTGCTGGAGAGCTTCCAGCTTACTCTTACCTCTTCCGCTCAGGCTTACAAAGACACGAGGATTCGTTGACTGAACATGAAGATTCGCCTGATAGATATACCCATCAACAGCATAACCATCTTTGGGTTTTGTGAAGTTAAAGGTAGCATATTTTAATGCTTTCCTGACATCTTCCGGCATAGTGCTGATATCCGGTTCAGTATCCGCCCCCTTGCCCCCTTCCTGTC
>CAIUUR010000511.1 GCA_903902345.1 uncultured Geobacteraceae bacterium
GTAATGCAAATCGATGTTGTCTGGTTTCCCAAACAAGGGCCGGGAGGCGATAAATTCTCTGAAAAAATATTCAAGGGACCTATCCCACGTATGATCCGCATTCAGACATTCTCCTGACTCTTTCCATACTTCTTCCGGATGATCAACATATTGAACTGCGACCTGACCGTTCCCGCCACCTTCGGTTACGACGCAATCCACTCCGTCCGGCTCAACAGAATCGCCCCGGCCACCTCAGAGGAGGGTGAAGAAACTCTTGATTAGCGCTAAATCTAGCTCTATAATAAGCGCTAAATATCCCGGGAGGTGATCTACATGGATACCATATATGCCGATCTTTCAATCAGTATGTCAGAATTCAAGAAAAACCCGGCCCAAGTGCTTCGTACGGCAGGGGGCAAACCGGTTGCGGTGCTCAACCATAACAGGCCCGCGTTCTATATGCTGTCACCTCGACTCTTCGAGGCGTTTATTGAAGAGATGACTGACCGCGATTTGAGTGAACTGGCGCGTACTCGCCTCGGGCAAAAAGACGACGCCATAGAGGTTGACATTGACGCCATCTGATCCCGCCTCAGCACTATCTCAGTATCGCCTGAAGTTTGTTCCCGATGCCCTTGCAGAATGGGAAATGCTGGACGGCAGTATCAAGCAGATTCTGCGCAAGCTGCTGAAAAAGCGCCTGGAGCAACCGCATGTGCCTGGTTCACGCCTGCATGGCGATCTTCACAATTGCTATAAAATCAAACTGAAAAAACAAGGATACCGTCTTGTTTACACGGTTGAAGATGACGTGATGGTTGTGCTGGTGCTGGCTGTGGACAAGCGGGAGGACTTGGCGGCATATCATGCAGCTATTGAACGTATCCTGGCGGGCAAGCTGGTATCGTGACCGAGCTATCACCATAAACTTACCCATACTGCGTGTGTAACAATCACTCTCTTTGAATTGCGGCCAAAAGGTCGAGAGGGAATTGGTCGTACATTTTACTGTTTTCTCATCGGAAAACGAATCATAATTCTGCATGCTTTCATAAAAAAGACACCAGCAACACCGGAACCGGAATTGAAAATTGCCAGGAAACGAATTAAGGAGGTTCAAAATGGCTGAGTTGAAATTTCAACCCGTAGCCCATGATCATAGCGACTTTGTTGAAAAGGCCAAGAAACGTGAAGGCTTTAAAAAGGCTTATGAAGATTTGGAAGAGGAATATGCTCTTGTCAAGGAAATGCTTGCCGCCCGAGCGCGAATGGGTCTTTCACAAGAAGCCGTTGCCGAACTGATGGGAACAACAAAGAGTGCTATCTCCAGACTTGAAGCCTCAGGAAAACATGCTCCTTCCTTGACCACCCTTAAAAAATATGCCCATGCCGTAGGTTGCCATCTTGAAATAAAATTCATACCAGAGCATGCCTAACTATGAGCAATCCCATTTTCTTCCCCTCCCGTGCCCAGGCCAGATCCAGGATCGTTCTGACCAACAACCCACAGTCTTTGGTCTTCTTTGTCGGCTTCCCCGTTTCCCCCGACCACACACCCTGACCATCCCGAAACGATATAGATCCTCCCACCTCGATTCAACCAGGAAAGAACTGATGGCGTGATTTGACCTGCCGACCGAATCCCTCTCAACCTATCATTACTCAAGAAAACAGTTTACAGTTGCCCGACGTTTACACTATTGGTAGTAACGATGGACAGGGGGCTGGCACTACGACCATGTCCCTGTATGTTTCCTCACTACGCCGGATATCAACCCCTAAGGTAATGGTGCGGGCGGGGTAGTGGATGGTTGCCGGCTGAATCCGGGTAATATTCTGGTAGGGGAGAAATATATATGGGAGCAGCTAAACGCCGGGCGGTGGCTCGCGCTCGACTTGATGTGGAAGTGGATATCCCTCGCCTGGCCGCCGCGATGCGCAAATACGCCATGGCCGCCAGCGACTGCCTCGGCTCCGACAGTTATATTCATGCGGCAATCGTCCGTGAGGTCCTGTCCCAGATAGGGTTCGACTCTCATGTTGTCGTCGGACACGCCGCCTGGCGGGTCGGACCGGGGGACAGCGATGTCATCCTCCATGCACCAACACCGGGAATGGTGGTCCAGGCGAAGGCGCTCCCTTATCATGTTTGGCTGGAGATGGACGGGGCTCTGCTGGATGTGACCACCTATCAACTCCGGTTGAAGGCGGAGCAGCTTGACGCCCAGGATGGCGGACAGACCACCGTCCAGTGGTGCCCGGATTTCCTGTTTGTGCCGAAGAGTTCGATCTCTCCCCTGAA
>CAIUUR010000512.1 GCA_903902345.1 uncultured Geobacteraceae bacterium
AACGCTTCCGCCAGTCGGTCAGCAAGTGCCTGCGTCATGATACGATGGTAATCGTCCAGGCTTTCGCTGAACTGTTTGAGCAGCTTTTCGATGCCAAGCCCGGCAGTAACGGCAAATCCTCCGATGTAGTCATTGAGCCCGCTCTCTTTCGATGCAATAAAATCAGCAAGGGCCAGATTCGGTTCACCTGATGCTTTTTCCTGCTGCTGACGATCCTGTTTCACTACAACTCCGCCCAGGCTCAGCTTCAGAGCGACTTCCTGTCGTGGGGCTGGCGCGTTCCGTTCCTCGCATCCTTCCTCATGGTGGCGGTGGGGCTGTACGTGCGGCTTAAACTTGACGAAACCCCGGTATTTTCGCGCGCCATGGCCCGGGGGGAGAAACTCAAGAGTCCGCTGGCCGTGGTGTTCAAGAACAATCCGAAGGAGCTTGTTCTGGGCACCTTTATCATGCTGGCCACATATGTTCTCTTCTACCTGATGACCACCTGGATCCTCTCCTATGCCATCGGCAGAACGGAACTCGGCTTCCTGGGGATCGGCTATCGCAATTTTCTGGTGCTCCAGCTCGTCTCGGTGCTTTTTTCCGCCGGGATGATCCCGGTAGCGGGCTGGCTGGCTGACAGGTACGGTCGCCGCAGCGTACTGATGGTTGTAACTGCTGCCATCCTGCTGTTCGGCCTGACGTTCGACCTATTTCTGAACCCCCAGACCATTGGCACGGGAGAGGGAGCGAACATGTGGCTCCTGCTGTTGTTTCTCTGCATTGGGATGACGCTGATGGGGCTGACGTTCGGCCCCATGTCGGCTATCCTTCCCGAGCTGTTTCCAACCAACGTCCGCTATACCGGTTCCGGCATCGCATACAATGTCTCATCAATTCTCGGCGCCGCCCTGACCCCCTTTGCCGCTGTCTGGCTTGCAAAAAATCATGGGGTCGGCTCCGTAGGCATCTATCTGTCAGCTCTTTCAGTGCTGACCTTCATAGCTCTCTGGGTTTCCAAGGAGACCAGGCACACCAGCCTTGATACGCCAGTGGACGAGGAGCGCTTGACAGTCGGGATCGAAATTACGTCACCATAATACAATCGAGGAGTTACGTATGAAAGAAAGCCTTAAACCAGGACTGGAACATACCTTCAGCATGGTGATCACCAAAGAGAAGACCGTTCCACTGGTCTTCCCGGAGTCCGATATATTTCGGCAGATGCCGGAGGTATTTGCGACTGCTTTTATGGTTGGTTTTATGGAATGGGCCTGCATGGAGGCCTTGCGCCCTTATCTTGAGGAGGGGGAATGCACTCTGGGAACCATGATCAATGTCACCCATCAGGCGGCCACCCCGGTCGGCATGAATGTCACCGCCCAAGTGAAGTGTCTGGAAGTGGACGGAAAACGGACCCTATGGGCAATCGAGGCAAGAGATGAAGTAGAGGTCATCGGCAAAGGAACCCATGAGCGGTTTGCGGTGAATAACGAGAAATTTGTCTCACTGGTGACCGCTAAAGGAAGTAAGGCATGAACGAGAAATTTAGCTTTGTTGATCCGGTGAGCGTCGACAGCCTTGATTGAAGGGGCGGGAAGTAATCAGACCATGGCAAGAACATATTCCCCTTGCGTTGTTCGCGATTCGCGAATAGAATATGGTGTATGGTGCTCAAGCCCCAAGATATTGTGATTCTGCTTAAACTCATTGTCCTCGGCCACCAGCCTTGGTCATACGTTACCCTTGCGCACGCTCTGGCCATGAGTCCATCGGAGGTCCATAGTGGCCTCAAGAGGGCAGGGGCGGCCAGGCTCTTCGATGCTCAACGGAATGTCCCGGTCATTCGGGCGCTGCAGGAGTTCCTGGTCCATGGGGTCAAGTATGCTTATGCACCGGACCGGGGTTCTCTAACTCGCGGTATTCCAACCAGCTACGCCGGCCCACTGCTGCGAAACCTCATCGTCCAGACTGAAGAACCGCCGCCGGTCTGGCCGGATCCGGCAGGAACGGTGCGTGGTTATGCTTTTTCTCCTCTTTACCGGTCTGTACCCAAGGCCGCAGCACAGGATCAAGTTCTCTATGAACTGTTAACTCTCGTGGACGCTATTCGTGACGGGCGGGCGAGGGAACGGGCGCTGGCTATAAAACTGCTTGAGGAGCGACTGGAGACGTAATGGCACGAGCAGTCGAAACCAATTTGGCTATGATCAAACATGTTGCCGAACGCTTTGGCCACCTGCGAGAGCGGGTAGTTTTCCTTGGCGGGGCGGCAACGGCATTGCTCATAACCGATTCGGCAACACCTGACGTCCGGGTAACGACTGATGTAGATGTTATTGTCGAAGTAGCCTCACGGGTGGCTTACTATCAACTGGCAGAATCGTTGCGCACCCTCAACTTTAGAGAAGATTCGACAGCGGATGCGCCCCTGTGTCGGTGGCGAATTGACGGCATTGCCGTTGACATCATGCCAACCGATGCGGAAATCCTGGGATTTAGCAACCAGTGGTACTCTCAGGCGTTGCGCTACGCAACGTCAGTTGAGATTACCGAAGCGCTGACGATTCGGATGGTGACCGGACCGTACTTTCTCGCCACTAAAATTGCCGCGTTTTACAGTCGTGGCAAGGGAGATTTTTTGGCCAGCCACGATATGGAAGATATCGT
>CAIUUR010000513.1 GCA_903902345.1 uncultured Geobacteraceae bacterium
GAGGAGTATCTCGCCCGCTTCGTTCATCCCGCCGGGGAGGATTCCAGCATGGATATCCTCATCGACGGAATTCGTTGCGCTTCCTGCGTCTGGCTCAATGAAAAAATTATCAGCGGGATTCCCGGAGTCCGGGAGGTCCGGGTGAACTACGCCACCGGCCGGGCCCGAGTGCTCTTCGATCCTTCCCGAACATCCCCCGCCACGCTGTTCCACCGGATCTCCTCCACAGGCTACCGGCCGCGACCCTACTCTTCCGACTCTGCCGAATCCGCCTATCGCCAGGAGAAAAAGGATCTTCTCCTTCGCTTCGGCACGGCGCTCTTCCTCACCATGCAGCTCATGGCCTCCTCCTTTGCCCTCTACGCCGGCTTCGTGCAGGGGATGGGAGGCCCCATGCGGTGGGTCATGCAGTGGTTTTCCCTGGCCGTGACAACCCCGGTGATCTTCTACTCAGGGTGGCCTTTCCTGGCCGGCGCCTGGCGGAGTCTGGTCAACCGGGTTCCCGGGATGGACCTCCTCATCGTCGTCGGCGCCCTCTCCTCATATCTCTACAGTATCTATGCCCTAACCAGCGGCGGCGAAGTCTATTTCGAGACTGCCGCCATGATCATCACCCTCATCCTCACCGGGAGGCTCCTGGAGCTCTCGGCCCGTCACCGCGCTTCCTCCGGAGTGGAACGGCTCCTTGCCTGTTCCCCGCCCCAGGCTACCCGCCTTCGGGGGGACCACCCGGACTCTGTGGAGTCATCGGAGTTGATCCCCGGTGATATTGTGCTGGTGCGGGAAGGAGAGCGATTCCCCGTGGATGGTACGCTGTTGTCGGGGGAGAGCGAGGTTGATGAGTCCCCGGCCACCGGCGAGTCCATCCCCGTTCCGAAAAAGCCCGGTGATTCGGTCATTGCGGGGAGTATCAACCTCCTGGGGAGCATCCGGGTCCGGGTGGAACGTCTCGCCGCCGACAGCTTCATCGCCCGTATCGCCCGACTGGTGGAAGAGGCACAACAGCGACGCGCCCCCATCCAGGATCTGGCGGATCGGCTTTCAGCCCTCTTTGTCCCGACGGTGCTGTTCCTGGCGCTGCTGACGTTCGTCGGGCTGTTCCTTGCCGGGGGTAGCTTCGGCGTGTCGCTCATGAGGGCTTTGGCCGTTGTGGTCATTGCCTGTCCCTGCGCCCTGGGCTTGGCCACCCCCACTGCCATCGTGGCGGGGAGCGGGGCTGCCGCCGGCGCCGGGATCATCTTTCGGGGTGGGGATATCCTGGAGCGGTTGAGCCGGGTCAGGGGCGTGGTTTTCGACAAGACCGGAACCCTCACCCAGGGGTCTCCCCAGGTGCTGTCGCTACGTCCCGTGGAAGGAGTTTCCGCCGAACTTCTCCTGGCCAGCTGTGCCGGGGTGGAGTCCGGATCCGGTCATCCCCTGGCGCGGGGAATTATGGCGCGGGTGACGGTTCCCGTAACTCATGCCGAGGATGTCACGGCGACTCCGGGAGGTGGAGTCGTCGGCGTCATGGATGGGGTTCAGGTCATGGCCGGAACGGCACGGTTTCTGGAAGAACGGGGGGTGGAACTTTCGGACGAACCCGAAGGAATCCTCGCTACGGTGGTTCATGTCGCCCGAGCCGGCGCGTATCTGGGAAGGATTCTCCTCAGGGATAAGCTCCGTCCGGAGGCGTCGGCGGCAATCGCCTATTTCGCTCAACGGGGAATTGCCGTGACCCTCCTTTCGGGGGACGGGGAGGAACATGTTCGGGAGGTCGCCCGGGAGGTGGGGATCTGCCAGGCCCATGGGGGAATGCTCCCGGGGGAGAAGTCGGAGTTCGTGAGGCGCAGGGAAGAGCAGGGGGATCCGGTCCTCATGGTGGGGGACGGGATCAACGATGCCCCGGCACTCTCCACCGCCTCCGTGGGGTGCGCCATGGCGGGGGGGACCGACATCGCCCTGGAGAGTTCGACGCTCATCCTCACCAGACCGGATCTGAACCGGATCGTAATCGCCCACCGGTTGGCGGTCCGGACCATGCGGGTTATTCGCCAAAACCTGGCCTGGGCCTGCATCTATAACCTGGTGGGGATACCCCTGGCCATGACGGGACGACTCACTCCCATCCACGCTGCGGCGGCCATGGCGCTGAGCTCACTCTGCGTGGTGGGAAATTCGCTCCGGTTGACTCGGTGGGTAAGCGGGGGGAGATAACTCCTGCGCAACGCAGCTCTTCAGGGTAACCCCCGGCCTCTTGCCGACTGTAGCGGTGACGGGTATTTTCTTGTCTTCCCCCATGACATGCTGCACGAGCCAGCTGCTCAAGAAGGTGATGAGTATCCGCAGACGGTGCGCCGATCTGTTGTCTTGTAAATCAATGACCTCCTGAATCCTCTTTATAAAGTAGTTGTGTTCGATTCTGTGCATGATTATTCCCCGGTAACTCACGTCAACCATGTATATCTCTTCCGCCTTGAAATGATAGACGGTGTACCGGAGGAGCTCCAGGAGGGCTTCCTGCAACGATTCCAGGTCGTTATTATCGCATTGCACGTGCAGTTTCCGGAATATCTCGAAAAGAGTCTTATGTTGATCGTCGATGGCGCTGTTGTGTACCGAATAGGATTCATTCCAGATTATTGGCGACATTTAGGCTCCATTGGGGGTGCTGTCATGAAGGGAAGAGAGTTCATTTCTTCGAGGGAGCTTGACGGTGAAGATGGCGCCGCTTCCCACCGCGCTCTCCACACGGAGCGCTCCCTGATGTTTGGTGATGATGTCATGGCAGACGCTCAGTCCGAGGCCGGTTCCATGGCCTATGTCCTTGGTGGTGAAAAAGGGTTCAAAGATCCGTTCCTTCAACTGCTCGGGAATGCCGTGACCGTCATCTGCCACCGCCGCATAGACGAACCCGTCGTCATACCAGCTCCTCAGGGTTATCCGACCGGGCGGGGTGACGGCCTGCGCGGCATTCCGGAGCAGATTTAAAAAGAGCTGATTCAACTCACCGGGGTTGCAGAGTATGGGTGGGAGCTGCCCGTATTCCTTGGTGATGGTTGCAACCTCATTCAGTTCATGGGCGAGGATAACCAC
>CAIUUR010000514.1 GCA_903902345.1 uncultured Geobacteraceae bacterium
CATGATCTCCCGGCTCTCGGAGATGGTGGGGAAGGTTAACCGGACGTCCCAGGAGTTGACCAACATCTCCCGGAACATCTATCATGCCTCCAAGCGGATGATGGAGGCGGCGGAGTTGCAGGTGAGCGGGGTGTGCGAAACCTCCTCGGCGGTGACGGAGATCAACGGCTCCATCAGGGGGGTGGCCGAAGGGGTGGACCGACTTTCCCGGTCGGCGGTGGACAGTTCCTCCTCCATCCTGGAGATGGCGGCCAGCGTGGAAGAGGTCGCGCTGAATGTGGAGCAGTTGGCTCAATCGGTGGAAGAGGTCAGCTCCTCCATGGTGGAGATGGCCGCCTCCATCCGACAGATCGACACGAATATTGCTCAGTTGGTAGCGTCGGCCACCGCTACCACCTCTTCGGTGGTGGAGATGGATTGTTCCATCGGTCAGGTTCAGAACAGCGCTCTGGAGACGGCGGAGATCACCCGTCAGGTCATGAACGACGCCCAGGAGGGAAAAGCTTCGGTGGACGCCACCATCACCGGGATGAAGGAGATCCGGCGCTCGTCGGCGATCACGGCGGATGTCATCGGCACTCTGACCAGGCGCGCCGAAGACATCGGTCTGATCCTCTCTGTTATTGATGATGTGGCCGAACAGACCAGCCTCCTGGCGCTGAATGCGGCCATTCTTGCGGCTCAGGCCGGTGAGCAGGGTAAGGGGTTTGCCGTGGTGGCTGACGAGATCAAGGAACTCTCCGAACGGACCAGCAGTTCCACCCGTGAGATTGTGCAGTTGGTCAAGGGGGTTCAGGAAGAAACGCGGCGTGCCGCCGGCGCCGTCTACCTCACCGAACAGAGCGTCATCGACGGGGAGCGGCTCTCGGCGAGTTCCGGCGCGGCCCTGGCCAAGATCGTTACCGGGGTTCAGAGAGCCGATGGCCGGGTGGCTGAGATCGCCCGGGCCGCGGTGGAGCAGGCCAAGGGGAGCCGGATGATCCGGGAGTCCATGGTGAAGGTCTCGGAGATGGTGGAGCAGATTGCCCGTGCTTCCCATGAGCAGGGGAAGGGGAGTGAATTGATCATGGCCGCCGTGGCGCGGATGAAGGGGCTTACCGGACAGGTGCGTAATTCCACCAGTGAGCAGAATACGGCGGGGACGCTCATCTCCACCTCCACCGAGCATATCCTGGTGATGGTGCAGGGAATCAAGCGCGCCTGTGATGAGCAGGCCCGGGGGAGCATCCAGATCTCCGCAGCCGTTCTTGGCATTCAGCAGTCAACGGAGGTGACCCACGAGGCGGCACGGGTCATGGACGACGCGGTGGTCCGGCTCTCACGGCAGATCGGGGTGCTGGAGAAGGAGATGGGAAATTTTACTATCACCAAGAAAGGGAGAGGAGCGGGAGCCTCGGAACTGCCCTCAGAGTAGGCAGGTTGCCGATAAATAGGGCGATTCGCTCGACACCGTTGAATGGTTTAAAATAAATATTATTTAAAAACAGTAAGTTGTGGCGACTTGCGGATTGGCATACTTTCTGCCATACAACCGTTTGTACGCAACGACGCGCTACGGCGTATGGCGATGCCGCCCGATGGAGATACCTCCATCGGGCTTTTTTGAACGTAGACATTTTACGGTTTTGACGAGGTACTCATGCTTGTCGTCGCATGTATCAAACAGGTTCCGGATACGACACAGGTCCAGATCGACCCGGTGACCAATACCCTGGTGCGGGAGGGGATACCGTTTATAATGAATCCCTATGACACCAATGCTCTGGAAGAGGCGTTGCGGTTGAAGGACCGGTTCGGGTTCCGGGTTGCGGCCATCTCCATGGGGCCTCCCAATGCCGAGGCGACGCTGAGAAAAGCTCTGGCGCTGGGCGCCGACCAGGTGATTCTCCTCTCCGACCGGGTTTTCGGCGGAGCTGATACCCTGGCCACCAGTAACGTCCTCACTCAGGCGATCCGGAAGCTGGCGGAGGAGGAAGAGATAGCCTTCATCATCTGCGGCAAACAGACCATCGACGGTGACACGGCCCAAGTGGGACCGGGAATCGCCACCCGGCTGGGGTGTGCTCAGCTCACCCTGGTGGACCGGGTGGAGCAGGTCGATTTGAAACAGAAACGGGTCAGGGTACGTCGCAAGCTGGAAGGGAGGCACGAGATCGTGGAAGCCCCCTTGCCGGCCCTCCTCACCGTGGTGCGGGAGGTGAACCGCCCCCGTTATCCCACCGTTCCCATGCGGCTGGATGCCCTGGACGGGACAGTGACGGTCTGGAACAACAGTGTCCTGAAGCTGAACGAGCAGAGCATCGGGCTCAAGGGCTCCCCCACCTGGGTCACCAAGATCTTTTCCCCCCAGCGGGATCAGGGGGAGATCATCGGCGACGGGGTCAACGATCCGGTGGGGACCGCCAGGCTCCTGGTGGAGAAGCTCCTGGCCAAGGATGTACTACCCCTCTGATCCACTGATACAAGCTGATCCACTGAGGTCACTGAATTCACTGAAAAAGCATACAAGCTGATCCACTGAGGTCACTGAATTCACTGAAAAAGACTGTTGTTGAGATTGTTCAGTTTTTCTCAGTGTAATCAGTGGATACGAGGTAAAGGATTTTTATGTCCGAACCGAAAAAACTGAAGAAGCCCCGGGGCGTGGCCGTGGTCATAAAAGGGAAGTGTATCGCCTGCGGCGCCCGCTGCCAGAGCGCCTGCCCGGTGAACTGCATCGAGATGAGCGAGAGCGGTGAACCGATTATCCTGACTGCCAAGTGCATCGGCTGCCTCAAGTGCCTCAAGATCTGCCCCGCCAAGGCGCTGGAGATCTTTTTCACCCCCGAAGAGTTGGAGATCCTCCGGGAAATCGCCGCCCAACAGGGCGCCGGCGTTCCTGTCCCGGAGGAGATCGATGAGGAGGCCGCGGCCCTGGCCCGGAAACTGGCCGAGTACAAGGATGTCTGGGTCTTCGTGGAGCAGACCGAAGGGGTTCCGGCGCGGGTCTCCTGGGAGCTGCTGGGGGTTGGCGCCGACCTGGCCAAGGCCCGCTCCGCGGATCTCTGCGCCGTGGTCATCGGGAGTGATGTGGAGCCGCTCTGCCGGGAGGCCTTTGCCTATGGCGCCCGGAAAGTCTACCTTATTGATGCGCCGGTCTTCCGCTACTACCGGACAAACTCGTACCTGGAGGCGACCTGTCACCTCATCGACAGGTACAAACCCGAGATCATCCTCATGGGGGCCACCGGACTTGGCCGGGATCTGGCGGGGGCGGTGGCCACACGGGTCGCTACCGGCCTGACCGCCGACTGCACCGGCCTGGGGATCGATGATAAGGGGCATCTGATGCAGACCCGTCCGGCCTTCGGGGGGAACATCATGGCCACCATCATGTGCGACAAGTTTCGCCCCCAGATGTCCACGGTTCGCCCCAACGTCATGCAGATCGCTTCGTACCATCAGGGAGCCACGGGTGAAATCATCCGGGAGTCCTGTCCTCTCCGGGAAGAGGATCTGGCGGTGAAGGTCCTGGAGATCATCAACGACTCCACGCATAAGGATAGTGTGGATATCACCGCCGCCGACTTTATCGTCTCCGGGGGGAGGGGGATGATGGGGGGTGACAATTTCGCCCTCCTCAAGGAGCTGGCCGACGAACTGGGTGGGGTCGTGGGCGCCTCCCGCAGCGCCGTGGATGCCGGTTGGATGCCCCAGGATCGGCAGGTGGGGCAGACCGGCAAGACCGTCCGCCCCAAGATCTACATCGCCTGCGGCATCAGCGGCGCCATCCAGCACCTGGTGGGGATGCAGGATGCCGACATGGTGATCGCCATCAACCGGGACAAGGACGCCCCGATCTTCGAAGTCGCCACCTACGGCATCGTGGGAGATCTGTTCACGATCATCCCGGCCATCACCGCCCGTATCCGGGAGATAAAGGCGACTAAAAATGGATAATGGATAATTGACAATGGACAATTACGGTTACCCATTGTCAATTATCAATTGTCACTTGTCAATTATTCTGAGGTTCTTATGACTGATACATCCGCCATCTTTACCCCGCTACTTATCGCCTCGCTCCTCTTTTTCGTCTGGAGCTGCTATCGCCGCTTCTCACTGGTAACGGTGGGAAGAGCCGAAGACCGGTTCAGCCACCCCGGACGGCGTCTGGGGGAGATGCTTCTCTACGCCTTCGGCCAGAAGCGGGTGGTGAGTCGCCCTTTCGGGATCAATCACTTCGTCATCTTCTGGTCCTTCCTGATCCTGCTGATGGCCAATGGTGAGTTCCTGCTTCACGGAGTATTTCCCGGAATCAGCCTGGCTCTCCTTCCTGATCGGCTTTACCTGGCCGTCATGCTCCTCATTGATCTGGCCTCCCTCCTGGCCCTGACGGCGGTGATTGTGGCCGCCACCCGACGGATTATTGCTCCCCCCTATCCCACGGCCAGGACCCTGGAGGCCTTCTTCATTCTTGGCCTCATCGCCACCCTCATGCTGGCCTACTACGGGATTACGGGGGCCAAGATCGCCAACTTGGACGATGCGGGGAAGATTGTCGCCCATACCTGGATGCCTCTCTCCAGCATCGCCGCCGGTCTTATCCCCGACGGCTCCGGGGCCATTGTTCACGGGGCTTGCTGGTGGCTTCACGCCGTGGCACTCATTGTCTTCATGAATTTCCTCCCCTACAGCAAGCATATGCATATTCTTACCGCCATCCCCAGCTGTTACTTCCGGCGGCTGGGTAAGCCGAACACCCTCCCCCGGGAGGAATTCGCCAAGGGGAAGAGTTTTGGCGCGGAGAGGGTAGACGAGATGACCTGGAAGGATCTTTTCGACGCCTACTCCTGCACCGAATGCGGTCGCTGCCAGAACGCCTGTCCGGCGTCCATCACCGGCAAGCCGCTGAACCCGCGTCAGGTGATTCATGACCTGAAGACCAACCTGCTGGCCAACGGTCCTCTGTTAAAAAAAGGGGGCTCTCCGGCACTTCCTCTCATCGGTCCGGGAGGGGAGGGGAGCATCAGTCAGGAGGCCATCTGGTCCTGCACCACCTGCGGCGCCTGTATGGAGTCCTGCCCGGTCTTCATCGAGCAGATGCCCAAACTCCTGGCGCTCCGGCGGCACCTGGTGGAGATGAAGTCCGACTTTCCCGAGGAACTCCTCAACCTCTTCGAGAACATGGAGCAGCGAAGCAACCCCTGGGGGATAGCTCCTTCCGAGCGGAGCAAATGGACCGGGACGATGCCGGTGAAACCCTTCGCTGCGGGGGATACCGAATACCTCCTCTTCGTGGGGTGTGCGGGGGCCTTTGATTCCCGGCAGAAGCAGGTCACCCTCTCCGTGGCCACGATCCTGAACCAAGCCGGGATCTCCTGGGGGATACTGGGAAAAGACGAAAAGTGTTGTGGTGACAGCGTGCGGCGACTGGGGAACGAATATCTCTTTGACAAGATGGCGCGGGAGAACGTGGAGCTGTTCCAGAGTAAGGGAGTGAAGAAGGTCATCACCTCCTGTCCTCACTGCTTCACCACGCTGAAGAATGATTACCGTCAGTACGGTCTGGAGCTGGAGGTGATCCACCACAGCGAGCTGATCCGCGACCTGCTGAACTCTGGTAGGTTGAAGCTCAATCACACCGTTGCCGATCTGGGAAAGGTCGTCTTCCACGACTCCTGTTACCTGGGACGTCACAACGATGTTTACGATCCTCCCCGGGAGGCGGTGGCCAAGGCCACGGGAAAAGCCCCGGAGGAGCTGGAGCGGAATCGGGAGAACTCCTTCTGCTGCGGCGCCGGGGGAGGGCGGATGTGGATGGAGGAGCATCTGGGGAGCCGGATCAACCATAACCGGGTGCAGGAGGCGTTGACCCAAAAGCCCGACACCATTTGCGTTTCCTGTCCCTACTGCATGACCATGTTCGAGGACGGGCTGAAAGACGAAAAGGCCGAGCAGGTCCGGGTGCGTGACGTAGCGGAGATCGTGGCCGAAGGGCTTCGGGCTTAGGCCGTTGATTGGTGACGGGGTAAATCGATTCCCGTAGGTTGGGGTGAGGAACGAACCCCAACGGATCATAGCAAGCTTTCGGCTGACAGAAATATCAGGGTGTGCATGGGTTTACCATGCACACCTTTTTCGTTGAACGAGAGTTTAATAAATAACCCTCTATAGAATGTCAGGAGCTGAGGGGGACGAGCTGAGGGGGACCGAGCTGAGGGGGACGTAGTTAACTGTGCGGCCGGGCAAGGTCGTGTAATTTAGTGGGTGTGAATCCCGCCCCGGAAGGCAGGCCAGCCACCGGGTAGCGAGTCCTTGGAGGTCTGTTGGTAACAGCAGGCTTTAAGCGTAGGATAGCGAACAGATA
>CAIUUR010000515.1 GCA_903902345.1 uncultured Geobacteraceae bacterium
AATCGGAATCGGAAAAACTGGTGAGGATGGAGGATCGGCTCCGGAGCCGGGTGGTAGGTCAGGACGAAGCGCTGATTCTGGTGGCCAACGCAGTCCGCCGTTCCCGTGCCGGCCTCTCGGACCCCAACCGTCCCATCGGCTCCTTCATCTTCCTTGGCCCCACAGGGGTGGGGAAGACCGAGACCGCCCGGACCCTGGCCGAGTTCCTCTTTGACGACGACCAGGCCATTGTCCGGATCGACATGAGCGAGTACCAGGAAAAGCATACCGTGGCCCGACTCATCGGCGCCCCTCCCGGCTACGTGGGGTACGAGGAGGGGGGGCAGCTCACCGAGGCGGTGCGGCGACGCCCCTACTCCATCATCCTCTTCGACGAGATCGAAAAGGCCCACCCGGAGATATTTAACGTCCTTCTTCAACTGCTGGACGACGGCCGGCTTACCGACGGTCAGGGGCGAACCGTGGATTTCCGCAACTGCGTGGTCATCATGACCAGCAACCTGGGCTCCCAGTGGATTCAGCAGTACAGTGACGATTATGGACGGATGAAGTCCTTGGTCATGGAGAGCGTGAAGGAGCAGTTCAAGCCGGAGTTTCTCAACCGGGTGGACGAGATCGTCATCTACCACTCCCTCCCTCTGGAACAGATCAAACGAATCGTGGATATCCAGCTTCTGGGGCTCCGCAGAAGGCTTGCCGGGCGGCATCTGGAACTGGAGGTGGCTGATACCGCTCGGGAATACATCGCCCGGGAAGGGTACGATCCGGCCTACGGCGCCCGTCCTCTCAAGCGGACCATCCAGCGAAGCATCCAGGACCCCCTGGCGCTGATGATCCTGGATGGAACGTTTCAGGATGGGGATACCGTTCAGGTGGAGCTCGCCGCCACCGGCGAGGGTTTGGTGATTCAACAGGTGAAGGGTGAAGCGTAAGGGCACGGCTTGCCGTGCCCTTGTGAATGGTGCTAACCCGTGTTTGCCATGACGACGTTTCATTATACCTTTTTTCGCGTGTTCTGAAATAAAAAAGTCAATAATTCCAACGTTTCAATCCTGCAAATTCAAAATGTAGTGCCATGAAGTGACAGGCACCCATTGACACCGTTTTACAAGTCTGATAGGCTGGCGATATGTTTATTCGACAGACGACTACCAGCAACTCCGCCACTGGCAAGGCCTACATCACTTACCGCTTGGTTGCCTCCGAGCGAGTCGGCAAGCAAGTACGCCAGTGTACTAAACTTAATCTTGGGCGACACTTTGCCCTCCCTAAAGCAGATTGGCCGTTATTGTGTCGACGGCTTGAGACCCTGCTGTCGGGACAACCCGAGCTATGCCCGGAACCGGTGTCCGCCACCATTGAGGCACTAGCTCAGCGATATTATGCTCAACTCGTCGTCAAAACGCCAGCGAGCACACCGGAGGCGGATTCAGATAACTCAGTCAAACCAGATAGTTGCAAACAGTCTCCTGCCCCCGAATTCCAGGAAGTTGATGTGACGTCCCTGGAGCTGATCCGCCCTCGATCGGTGGGTGTGGAGCACGCCGGACTGATGGCGTTGAACCGTCTGGGGCTGCCGGAAATACTGGCTGATGCTGGTTTGAACGGGATTCAGTGCTCCTGTGCGCTGGGGAGCATCATCGGTAGACTGGCAGCACCAGGAAGTGAATTGGCGACGTGGGGCTGGCTACGCGAACAGAGCGCGCTGGGTGAACTCCTGGATGTCGACTTTGAGGGAGTGGCACTGAATCAGCTTTACAAGGTGTCCGATCTCCTGATACGCCACCAGGAACAGATCGAACAGCAGTTGTTCGCCCGGATCTCGGACCTGTTTCATCTGACGACTACGGTGACCCTCTATGATTTGACCAATACCTATTTTGAAGGTGAGCAGGCGAGTAACGCCAAGGCGGCCCGGGGGCATTCCAAGGAGAAGCGCAGTGACTGCGTGCTGGTGACCTTGGGGCTGGTTCTGGACGGCAGCGGATTTGTCCGTCGTTCTCGTGCATTTGCCGGAAATGTGGGGGAAGCCGCTACCTTGGAAGGAATGCTTGAGGTCCTGAATGCTCCCAAAAATGCTACGGTGATCATGGACCTGGGGATCGCTACCGAGGACAATGTGGCGTGGTTGGTAGCGCATGGTTATCGGTATTTAGTCGTAAGTCGGGAGCGAGACCGACAGTTTGACGAGGAACACCCTGTAGTCGAGGCTATTACGGCATCAGAAGAGGTGGTGCGGCTTCAGCGGGTCCTCTCTCCTGACGGCGCTGAAGTACGTCTATATTGTTCTTCAGAGAAGCGGGCCGAGAAAGAACGGGCGATGGTGGAACGATTTACAGCGCAGTTCGAACAGGGCTTGACGGCTCTGGCGGCGGGCCTGAGTAAACCACGCTGTGAAAAGCGGACAGAGAAACTGTGGGAACGGATCGGCAGATTAAAAGAAAGAAGTCATGGCATGGGGCAACATTACACCATCACGCTTACACCGGACGAGAGTGGCGCCAAGGCGGTGGCTTTGACCTGGGAGAAGACTCCGGTTGTCGGCACCCTGGTAACTCATCCCGGAGTGTATGGTCATTTGTTCATCACGGTTTTGGCCTACCAGGCGATACAGGCAATGCGGAGACAGTTGAAAGAGCAGGGTATAACTACCAGCTGGACGGGACTGCGCGATATATTATCAGTGCAGCGACGGGTAACAGCCACCTTCCAACAGCGCGATGGTCGGACCCTGCATATCCGCAAGGCTACCGTTGCCGAACCAAAGCTGTTGAAAATTTACGAGGGCTTGGGAATCTCGACGGCTCCAGGAGGGGTCAAGAAAATGGTCTGCTAAGCCGCACAACATAAGGTGTAGTGCCACTGGATAACTTTTTTTATCGTAACATGCTAGAATGGATAGCTTTTATCTCGAAGGTGGCAAACATGGGTTAAGACGGCTGCAATGGTTTTTTGTTCGGGAAGTGACGGCAAAGACAAAACCATCTTTTTTAATTGCCCAAGGTTAAAACCCGGTACAGCCGCTCCGATGCTACTATTCAGAATTTCTTGCTGTTTTTCCGGCCCTGAGAATAAATAGTATAAGAATTGTGAATCTACCTGTTCAGGATCAGGAGTCAGCTTCATCTGCTTATTTGAAATTACATAATTTTTGTATTTCGACTTTCCGTCTATCAACCCGACTTGATTTATGGTTCCCCAACATGTAAAGACCAGATCCCCATCACCAACAATAGACCGACTGAATTCTTTTGCTTTTTCATAAGACACAAAAACAAGCCCTTCGTCATTGAAGCGCTTGGTGATTTCGATACTCAAATTACCACCGCGAATGACAGGCATCCCCTCTAACGTAAAATACTGTGAACTTATCGATGAGCCAAAAGGCCCCGTGGAAAGCGAATTTTTTTCTGGAGACGCGATTTCTTCAACAAAGCATTCTCTCCACTCACTCATATCTTCACCCGTTGCATCTGTTCAACCCCGCGGATATCGGTTGTTGGTATTGATGACATCACAACTTGTGACGGTAATAAAATCATACCCCCTCCCTCACGCATCGCCCCCTCCCTGCTTCGCTTTCAGGAGGACGTAATAGGTGCCGCGCCCTTGCCCTTTGCGCTCAATCAACCCTTTTTCCATCAAGCTATTAAACAATGATTTAATTTTTGTTTCACCAAGCTGAAGTAGCACTATGGCTTCTTTACGTCCGAGTTTGCCATGACTGTCCATGTATGCAATCAATTGTGATTCATCACTATCTAAGCCCTCATAATCGGACGCAATCGGGCGTAATCGGGCGTAATCGGGCGCGCCCGTTTGTAACTGTCCGCCGGTATCCTGCACCAATGCAGCATTATCCACCACCGGGCGAAAAAACTCCACATCCACAAAATCCCCTTTTTCCCGGACCCGCGGTTCGGACAAGCCATGGGCCGTGCAGGAATTTTTGATCCGCTGAATTCCGCTCCCCCACTGCTCAATAAAACCAAGTTCCTTGAAGACCCTGGCGACCACACGGTTACGTATTTCCGAGCGACCCTCTGTCAGCGATTCTGCGGTAAGAGTGCTGGGAAAGCCACCGGGGGAGACGATGTTAACGATGTCATCGTACACGCCGACTTTGATATCTCGCCCCTGGTTGGTGTAATCACGGTGGATCACGGCGTTGACCAATGCTTCCCGCAAGGCCGCTTCGGGGATTTCAAAGGTATCGGTGCGTTGCAACCCCTTTATTTCTCCCCGCAGATTTATGTGATTTTTGATAAATGCTTCCGCCTGCTCCAGTTGAGTGAACAGTTCTCCGCTGTACTCTTTGCGATCCAGAAACAGGCTCATGTCGGTCCCCTTGAAGCGGGCGCATTTGGTGACAATATGCGGGTGTCGACCGAGCAGGATCATCAGCCCTTGCGTGGGATAAAGAGTTCCCTGTTCCTCCTGGATGAGTCTGAGGTTCTTCAGTTTTTCTTCGGTGAGGGGCTTTCCCATGGCTGAAAATCGAGCATTCAACGGCGACAAATCCAGAAGAGCCAATGCCTGTTCCCGGCAGAGTTCTTCATCATAACTCTGGTTCCGTTTCTGGCGCTCCAATTCGAGAATATGTTCAAAATCCGCCTTACGGTTGCTGGCGCCGATACGCAGATAAGTGCCGTCGTTTTTACCTTCCGCCTTCAGATAATAGGGGAGCAGATTGCCGCGGAATACTTCAACCACCAAAAGCAGCTTCCCATTCAGGTTGGCGGTATAGATTTCCGGCAGGATGGCAGGAGAACAGCGGTCAAAGATAATGGATGTCAGCTGGTCCTGAACGGAGAAAAGCGTATCTTCCTCCACTCCGACAAGTTCCCGGTCGTCGTCCACCCCGATTACCAGCTTGCCGCCACTGGTATTGGCAAAGGCGACAACGGTTTTAGCAATCTGCTCATGCTGGGGAAGCTGTGATTTCAGTTCCAACGTTTTGTTCTCGCCTTGCCGTATCTGATCAAACAGGTTCATGACAAATCCACTTTCGCCAAGTTCTCGACAATCGCCATGTTCAAAGCCGACTCTTCCTGCAACTGTGCTTCAAATTCAGCTTTCAGCGCAGCGAATCGCTCCTTAAAATTAAAGTCATCGTCTTCATCAGGAAGACCGACATACCTCCCCGGTGTCAGCACATAATCCAATTCTTTGACCCGCTCGATGGAGGCGGAACAGCAGAAACCTTTTACATCTTCATAGTTTCCTTCGGAATTTCGCCAGTTATGGTAGGTATCGGTAATCTGTTTGATGTCCTCATCGGACAGTTCGCGGGTGCGACGGTTGATGAGATGTCCTAGATTGCGAGCATCCACAAACAGAATCTCGCCGCTACGGTTTCTGAATCTGCCGCTGTTCCGGTCCCGACTCATGAACCATAACGCGGCCGGGATCTGCGTATTCAAAAACAGCTTGGCCGGCAGATTAACAATACAGTCGATCAGGTTGCCGTCTTCAATCAGGGCTCGGCGGATGTCACCCTCGCCGCTGCTCTTTGATGTGAGCGCACCTTTTGACAGCACCACACCGGCCTGTCCGCTGGGGGCAAGATGATAAATAAAGTGTTGCAGCCAGGCAAAGTTGGCATTGCCTGTCGGCGGCACGCCATATTTCCAGCGGCCATCTTTACGCAGTAACTCGCCATTCCAATCGCTGACGTTAAACGGCGGGTTGGCAATAATATAGTCGGCCTTGAGATCCTTGTGGGCATCGTTCAAAAAGGAGCCTTCGTTGTTCCATTTGACCTGGGAACTGTCGATGCTCCGGATGGCCAGATTCATCTTCGCCAGCCGCCATGTTGTCTGGTTGCTTTCCTGACCGTAAATGGAAATGACGTTAACGCGCCCCTGGTGCTCGGCAACGAACTTTTCCGATTGAACAAACATGCCGCCGGACCCGCAACAGGGGTCAAAGACCCTTCCCTGATATGGCTCAAGCATTTTCACCAACAGCTCAACGATGCTACGTGGCGTGTAAAACTGTCCCCCCTGTTTCCCCTCCGCCAACGCGAATTCACCCAGGAAATACTCGAACACATGTCCCAGCACATCAGCGCTTCGCGCCTTGGCATCACCCAATGCGATATTGGCCACCAGATCAATCAACCCTCCAAGACTCGTCGGATCAAGGTTTTGTCGGGCAAACACCTTGGGCAATACACCTTTGAGCGAGGGGTTCTCTTTCTCAATGGCGTCCATGGCCTCATCCACAAAGGTTCCGATATCAGGTTGCTTGGCGTGGGATTGCAAAAACGACCAGCGTGCCTCGGCAGGAACAAAAAATACGTTTTCGGCTTTATATTCGTCCTTATCTTCCGGGTCCGCGCCGACATACTCGCCGTCACCGGCCTGCAATTTGGCGAAATGTTCCTCGAAAGAATCGGAAATATATTTCAGAAAGATCAAACCCTGCACAATATGCTTGTATTCGGCGGCGTCAATATTTTTACGTAGCTTGTCAGCGGCTTTCCAAAGCTGTTTTTCCAACGGTTCTTCGTTGACGACTTTTTCCTTTGCCATGTAATTTCCTTATGCGATGCAACTGGATATGAATACGGGACTATTTAAAGGGGCAACGTGTAATATCTGTCAAATCACCGCCGCATGCACTATATTTGTGAACATAGTATATTCATTTTCCCATCACTACAATTGGAAAGAGGTGGGGCTGCTCCCCACCGGCTGTCAGATTCAGGAGTAAACGTGCCCAGCGAAATAAAACGTTACAACACCTTTTCCGACCTGCTGAAGCGGGAGTTCCATTGCCGGGTCCAGCGGATCTCCGTGGATGCAGGCTTCACCTGCCCCAACCGGGACGGAACGATCGGCACCGGCGGCTGCATCTACTGCGGTGATCGGGGCTCGGCTTCCCACGGTATCCCGGCGGATGTGGGCATCCGGGAGCAGCTGGAGCATGGCAAGGAGGTAATGGTCCGGAAATACAAGGCAAAGCTCTTCATCGCCTATTTTCAGGCGTACTCCAATACCCACGCCCCGGTGACCCAGCTGCGACGGCTCTACGATGAGGCCCTTGACGTCCCCGACGTGGTGGGACTCATCGTCGGCACCCGCCCCGACTGCCTCCAACCGGAGGTCCTGCGCCTCCTGGGAGAGTATACGAAAAAATGCTGGTTCTGGTTGGAGTTGGGTATGCAGTCCCCTCTGGACCGTTCACTGCAGTATCTCCGACGAGGTCATGATTTCCGGACACTTGAGGAGGGAGTCCGACGGGCGCAGGGAATGGGGCTCCGGCTCTGTGTTCATGTCATGCTGGGCCTCCCTGGGGAGAGCCGGGAAGAGACCCTGGCGGGAGCAGAGGTGTTAAACCGGCTGGGGGTGAACGGGGTGAAGCTGCATCTCCTCCATGTCATGAAGGGAACCGTGTTGGAGGAGAACTATCTGCGGGGGGAGGTTCCGGTGATGGAGCGGGACGAGTACGTAGGGCTGGTCTGCGACTACCTGGAACGGCTTCACCCCGACATCATCATCCAGCGGCTCACCGGCGACGGCGGCCACCACCATCTGGTGGCTCCCCTCTGGTCCCTTAAAAAATTCGAGGTACTCAACGCCATCGACAATGAACTGGAAAGGAGAGGGACGAGACAGGGCGCGAAGGCAGTGTTCAAAGTTCGGGGTTCAGGGTTTGAACCTTGAACCCTGAACCTTGAACCTGATTTTCCGGGTCAGAAGGGGTATCCCAGCCCCACGAATACTGCGGGACCTTCCTTGCCGAAGCCGATGTCCACTCGTCCGACGATGTTGGGCCGGACCGTCGCCCGAAAGCCGATGCCGGGATTCAGTTCGAAGTCGCGGACACTGATCGAATCCAGCTGCTTGGTAATGGCCCCCAGATCGATGAACGGCGCCAGCTCCCAGTCAGCAACCACGTTAAATATTTCCCACCTGAATAATCTGATACGTTCCTCGACGTTGCAGAGAAGATAGGTATTGTCTATGAACCGGTTACGGCCATATCCTCGCAACGAGTTTTCTCCTCCCAGAATGCTCCGCTCCAGAAACGGCACCGTGCCGCCCAGTGTCTGATTCCAGGCTATTCGCCCCACCGTGATATAGCGGGCGTCATCCAAGGGAAGGTATCCCTTTGCCTCAGCATCGTAATGCCGGTAATCGGCGCTGCTTCCCAGGAAGGTGGCGCTGGCTTCCACCCCGGTCCGGAGGTAGAGACCCTTGGTCGGCGCGGTGGGTGAATCCAGCGTGTTATAGACAAAGGCGAGTTTTTGGGCATGGGTGATGAAGCCATTGATACCCGGAACACGGCTCTCGGTAAACTGCTGACGAATAAAGGGAACGACAGTTATCGCCCCCTGCCCAACGGAAACGTGGCGGAACCGTTCCCCCAGGATGACCTGAAACCCCGAAAAGAGTTCGTACCCTCCGCAGAGGGTAACGCCGTACTCCACATCCCCGTAGTTGGTCTCATCCTGCCGCTTGCTATGCTCGAAGCCGTAAAAACGGGCGGAACCGTCATCGAACCCGTAGAGCCAGACATTGGTTTCGATTTTGCTGCCCAGAAAGTTTTTGTCACGAAGACGGAGCTCATAGTCGAAGTTGATCTTGGTGGAGTGAGAAAAGTTGACCTCGCCGGAGCGGTCAGGGGTCGGGTAGAAGGCGCCGTAGAGTGTGGCGGTGATGCCGAAATTCCTGTTCCAGTTGATCTGGGGAGTCAGTAGCGTGCTGACCTCGTCCTTGCTGTTGTGCAGCAGGAATGCGGTCAATACCCCGCCGGTGATCCCTTCGTTGGGACTGGAGGCAATGACGGGTAGCGGAATGGTAACCGTCTTCACCGGATCACTGAAACTTTCGTTAGTAAGGGGGTAGGGGAGATCCTTCTTCGGGACCATGCTGGTGCAGGCCGAAAGCATGAGCAGCAGGAACCCGATGATGACATTACTTGAAAACATCCGGCCGTGACGCAAAATCTTTCTCCGGTCCATAACGTTACTGTTAAGGTTTTTGATAAGGGCACGGAGAAACGGGTAATTAATCCACCTCTCCGTGCCGCAGTCGGATTATTTCAACCGGGCCTTAAGTAGATCCCCCAATGACCCCAACGAGCGGGCCGCTCCCTCTTCGGCACTCTTGCGAAAGTCCACCAACTCCGCTTCAGCCTGGGAAGCGGCGCGACTCGCCGCGGCCGGAGAGAGAGAGATCCGCCGACTGTCGCGATCGACGCTCTCCACCTTGACCTCCAACATTTCCCCTTCATTGAGGACGTCGCGGGGGTGATTGATCCGTTTACCACCCCCGAGACGGGAGATGGGAACCAATCCATCGACCCCCTCACCCAGAGTGATGAATGCGCCGAAGTTAGTTAACCGGGCAACCTTGCCGGTGACATACGTCCCTTCCGGGTATGACTGAACCGCCTGCTCCCAGGGATCAGGAAGGGTGTCCTTGAGGGAAAAGGAAAACTTCTCCTTCTCCCAGTCCAGGGATTTGACCACCACCTGGATCTCCGCTCCCTCCGTTAACACCTCCCTTATATCCGCCACCCGGCCCCAGGCAACCTCGGATATGGGGAGAAGCCCCTCGATCCCGCCGACGTGAACGAAAGCGCCGAAATCCCGCAGCGAGGAGACCGTCCCCCGCACCGTCTGCCCCACGGCAAGGGTCTCGCGGAGAAGCTCTTTTTCCCGGAGGCGCTCCTCTTCCAGGAGAGCCCGGCGGGAAACGACGATGTTGCGTCCCCGTTCGGCGTATTCGGTGATACGGAAGGAAAAATGTTTGCCGATGAACTCCTCCGCGTTTCCCCGCCGGAGGTCGATCTGGGAAAAGGGACAGAAAGCGCGGACCGACCCGCCGATCTTGATCTCGTATCCCCCCTTGATCTCCTTCTCAACGAGACCTTGCACCGGAATTCCGCCCCGCCATGCATCCTCCAGCTGGGCATTGCCGGCGGAACTCCCTCCCACCTTGGTGGTAAAGCGGAGCTCGTTGCCGCTGGCGGAGAGAAACCAGGCGGTAACGCTCCCCCCAATCTCCACCGTAAGGTTTCCGTCAGAGTCCAACAGCTCTTTCCGGTCCAGGACCCCTTCGCCCTTCCTGCCGGTATCGATAAAGATCCACTCGCCGCTGATGGAGAGGATCTTGGCCGTAACTTTCTGTCCCGGCTCCAGCCGCCCCGGATCGCTGTAGCTTCGGGCAAACAGCTCGGCAAAACTCTCTTCCTCTGTAGTTTCTTCCTCTTCCACTACCTCTGTTGTCATGGCTCTCTCACCTCGTCATGATTCACTTCGCCTCATCCGCCTCATCGCGGCACAAATTCACACAATAGAGTAGAGCCTGCCTCTTGTCAACTCTTCCCGAATCGTTGGAGTACAATTGAAGCCGATGGTCCATAACCAATAGTTTCCATTGCGCCCCCTGGCAAATGAGCCCTTGACATCAGAAAAATGAACCTTATCTTTTACGAGAAGGAGTTAGCATGAACCAACAACAAGCAAGGAGGACAATCATCATGGCTAGCTGGGATATGTTTCGAGAACTTGACACACTGCGACGGGAGATCGATTCGGCGTTCCGCGGCGCAGGCAACGACAGGCTCTTTCCCCCGGCGGTACTCAGCGGCGGGGGGCGATTTCCCCACGTCAACCTCAGGGAGGATGACGAGCATCTCTACCTGGAAGCAGTGGTGCCCGGCGTGGAACCGTCGGCGCTGGAGATGTCCGTCATGGGGAACACCCTCACCCTGTCGGGAGAGCGAAAAGGGTTCGATGCGGGCGGCACCCCCCACGTCTGGCACAGGAACGAGCGAGGAATCGGCCGGTTCCAGCGCACCATCGAACTCCCGGGTGAAATCGACAACGGTTCCATCGCCGCCAGCTGCCGCAACGGCATCCTCACCGTCACCGTGAGCAAGGCCGAATCGGCCAAGGCGAAGAAGATCGCGATAACAGTAGCCTGATCCATCACAAAGGTAACCGGCAGCTACGGATATGCCTTGCAACGCTACGAGAAAGGAGGAGAGTGACATGGCAGAACGAACAATCACCACCCCCCAGGAAAACAGCCCCCGTAAACAAGAAGAAACCAGGTCTCAGGAACAGTATATCCGTCCGCTTGTAGACATCCTGGAGTCGGAAGAGGGGCTGACCATCATCGCAGACCTGCCGGGAGTGCCCCGGGAGAACCTGACCATCGCCATAGAAAACGGCGTACTGACCATGGAAGGAGTTCCGGCGGCACCGGGGACAGCCGGTCTCCACGTCTATGAGGAGTTCGGGTTGTCACGTTTCTACCGCCAGTTCCTGATCCCCGACGAGATCGACCCGGAAAAGGTGGATGCGTCATTCACCAACGGTGAACTGACGCTCCGGCTCCTCAAGGCCGAGAGGGCCAAACCGAGGAAGGTTACCATTCAGGCGGCCTGAAACGACAGCAGGAAGCGTCACGGAGAAGAGATGAACAGTGGCCATGGGAATATACCCATGGCCACTGCTATAGACAGCGAGGTTGTAATGCCGATAGGCTTCGGGACTTATCCGGAATGGCTCCGGAGATGAGCAATGTGAACTGCAAAA
>CAIUUR010000516.1 GCA_903902345.1 uncultured Geobacteraceae bacterium
GCGGGATCACTCCTGGAAGAAAGGATCCCGTTGGCATAACCGTAGCCCCAGACGCCGCCGTCGGGCGCGGTTACGGAGTTCAGTAGACCTCCGAGGTAAGTAAAGGTATACGCAGCGCCATTGGGGCCGGTTACCGTGGAGGGCTTGCCGTTAAGGTTATAGGCAAACGTCGCGCTCCGCCCGGAGGGGTCGGTAACGAGCTGCAACCGGCCATCGGCATATACGAAAGAGACCCTGTTGCCGGTGCGGTCCACCAGAGAGGTTATCCGGCCGGAAAGATCGAAGCTCCGCTTCAGACCTTCTTTCTCGGTAAGCTGATAACTGCCGTCGCCATTCTTCACCAGAGTCGAGTAATCACCCGTGGGAGCCGTGTAGACGCCATTGTACAAAAGATAGGTACGGCTGATTCCTCCCTGCCAAAAGGATAGTGAACCATTGGACAGGAGCTGAAGCGACTGTTCATAACTGTGACTCCAGCCGGACCCCAGGGCGCTGGGGCCGAAATCCATGCTCCGGTAGTTCAAGGCAAGGGTCAGCGGCAGTTGTCCCCCCTTGGCGGCGAACAGCTCCTGAGCATGGGATAGGCGTCCGGAAATGAGATTCACCGTGGAACCCATCTCTATTTCGGGGCAGGGACAGCTCTTGCAGGGTGGAGTCTCCCGGCAAATCGGTGTCTGCGGCAGGATCAGACCGCGACTGAAGACATCCGTGTACACCTGGCCGGTGGCGTATTTGGTCATATCCTTGCCGTCGATGGTTCCCTTGTACGAGGGGTGAACCATGAGGATATGAGTCCCTTCCTTGTTGCGAAATACCTTGTATCCTTGGCTAATAATATAGTTGACGAGCGCGGTGGGGGGCGACTGACTGTCACCATAGGAGGCATACACCGATACGTTCCCCCCGCTGCACTGAAGAAAGTTGTTGCCATAGATAAGGGTAGTGTTATCCGTCATGTCCTTTGAAACACACGTGTCGACAACCCATTCCAGCCCGATAGTCGAGATCCACCCTTTTGTATCGCAGGAAACAGGCGCCGCCGCCATGCTGATTCCCGCTGCACCACACAGAGAAAAGAGCAGACAGAAAAATACAACGGTGAGTCGACTCCCAAACCCGGCTTGCTCTATCATGACCCACCTCCTCACGTTAAAGTAGCAGACTCATCCCCTTGGGGAGAGCAGACTTTTCTAACTATAATCGGAGATGCCCGTTTGTAGAGTTGTTCTAATTTTTAATATTATTGAGGGTTGCCAATCAACATATGATCGGGTACCCTGTTCGTAGTTTTAACTTTGGCTAATACGATATGCCGGTCGTTTGCGGTGAGTGTTCAGGACCACCTCGGAGAGCAGCGTCGGGTTATGGCGCAGTTAACGTGATAGGGTTGATGCAGGACCACCTGGGGTTTTCATGATCACTGTAACCGTCACATCACTGATATTTTTATCCTTTTATTATTTATTGCCTCCGTCGGAGAGTCCCCTGCGGAAAATAGCCATGACCTTCGTCATGACCTGCTCGCAAATAGTCATTGTCGAATTGGTTCTGGGTCTGTTCGGCAAGCTTTCCGTACCCTACCTGCTCCTGAATAATCTGCTGCTTGTCCTGATCCTCATGGTTTTCGCATCGCAGATCAATGACGAATCGCTTCCGTCGGTTTTGAAAAGAGATGGCAATCTCATCCGGTTGCACCTGGCCGACGCGTTGGATCTTCACACCATTACCCTTGGAATCATTCTGCTCCTAACCTATGGGTGGATACTGGTTGCGGCGTACTACCTGCCGCCGCGGGGGGTGGACGATCTCACCTATCACCTTCCTGCCATATTCGAATATATCCAGTCTCACGAGATACGGCTGCTGCCGGTGGCGCTGCGACCTCATTTCGCCTTTCCGGAAAATGCGGAACTCCTCTTCCTCTGGCCGATGGTCTTCGTCAGGAACGTCAGGATGGTGAGTGGTCTCAATGTCCTGTTTGTTTTCATGTCGGTCCTGACTCTCCATGGGCTGTTGCGCCATTTCGAGATTTCCCGCAGGGATGCCCTCTTCGCCTCCATGCTCTATGCCTTCTGTCCGGCTGTACTGATGCAGGCGGGGGTGAATTACATCGACATCATCGTTTCCCTGTTTGTACTGCTGGCGCTCTATTGCGCCTGTCTCTTTTCGGCGTTCAGGAAAATATCTTATCTCTACGTATCCGGCCTGACGGTGGGGCTCCTTCTGGGGATGAAGTATACCGCCATCCTGTTGGTGCTCCCTCTCCAACTTCTGATTATTCCTCCCCTGTTCCGATTGAAACTGCGGCATGCGGTCGTCTATGCTCTGCCGGTCGTGATACTGAGCGGTTGGTGGTACCTCAGAAATTATATGGTGCTTAACGATCCCTTCTACCCACTGAATTTCCTGGGGCCGCTGTTTGGTGAGCGGTCAGCGGTGAATTTGATGGATAATGTCACCGTCAATCTCAGGCAATGGACTTCCCAGTACTTCATTGACGACATCGGTGTCGGTTCCTACGACGGCGGCTTCGGTCTGGTATTTTGGGGTGTCGGTTTTTCGTCGTGGCTGTACATGGTGGGTTATTCGCTGCTCCACTCGGTGAAAACAGGATTGTCCCGATGTGTCGTGCTGGCTTATTTACCCCTGGGGTTTTTACTTCTGCTCTCTCTTACAGCACAAGATGCCCGTTATTCCGGGAGGTTTTCCCTCTTCATCGTTGCCGTAGGGTTATTCACTTTTTGTGAAACGATGAAGGTCCTGAACGACAGGGGATACAGATCACTCATGAAGGCCGCCTGTACCGGTTTGTCCGTAGTCACGTTAAGCCTGCTGTTTGTCTCGGATCAGCCGTCATACCGGCTCGGTACCCTGATTAATGATAAAATAAATAATCGCAACCCGTCCGCCTACAAATACCTGTCGGATTCTTTGTACATACAAACGGCTCTCAGATATGTTTGGGAGCCCTTGGATTATCTGACCAGGGATGATCGGGTCGGTCTGAACTGTTACCTGGTATCCGATTACAAGTTATTTGCGCCTGCTCCGGTTTATGGCACCAATTTGCAAAACCGTATCTGTTACACCGACGAGCGGGCGCGGGGGGGGATTGACGCTGTCGTTTTTACCTATTATCCCGGAAATGCAGGCTCTACCGATAATCCCATATGGCGAAGAACCATTCCCCTAGGTGACGATCTTCACAAGTCTGTGAACGGCCATGACCTGTTGGGAAATGATGGCTATCGGGTCATTGCGCACTCCGATAGAGGATGTCTCGTCATGCAGAAGAGCATCTACGATGATCCCCATAAGCAGAGACTGTTGCTGAGCTATTACCTGAGTGCCTGGCCGGAGGCGGTGGCTGTCGCTCGGAAACTGGCTCCGGAACTCTGCGAAAGTATTCCCATCGTCACCTCCAGTCGGGTCGGTTAC
>CAIUUR010000517.1 GCA_903902345.1 uncultured Geobacteraceae bacterium
CGTGGGATTGGTCATCTCCCGGATGATCTCCTCCAGCCCCTCCATCAAGGCCCGTTTCGATAATCCCTGGGAGGAGACCCAGATGTTAGCCTTGGCGTTGTTCAGTCGGGTCAATTTGACCTTGAAGTAGGTGCTTCGGAGGCAGATCTCGATACGGGTGCGGGCCTGGGAGATCTTGTTGATCTTCTCTTCCCTGCCGTCACAGAGAAGCCACCGTTCATTTCGGTCATAGATGTAATAGTTTTTCGCCCAGGGGAGATTCCTCCCCCACAATGAATTCCCCGTTTTCCTTAAAATCCGCCTCACCATGGGGGAGAGCTGCTGGTACTTCCCCTGACGCATCTTTCGGGCGTTATCCAGTGACTGCGTTTTCATGAAGCGAATCAAGGCGAAGACCAGCCAGAGAACGGCGGCCGCCGACAGGACGAAGGCGAAGATTCGAAGAAATCCGTCGTAGAACCGCTGGTCGGCGGGCTTGTCCGGTTTAGCATCTGTTTTGATGGTTTTTTTCTGGTTGGGGTCCACCGCCTGGTAATCCTGGGGATGACGTTCCCGATACCCTTTGGCTGCGATCTTCAGCGCCTTCTGCTGCAAAGCGGGATCACGCATCATGTTCCCGGCGAAAATATCCATCCTCAGCTTGGCGACCATGCTCAGGAGCTGATAGGCGTCGGTGAGGACCGCCGATTCAGCCGGTTCGGCTGCAATCCGTTTCCGCTCCGGATCGGTAACTATTTTCTCCGCCTGTCCTTTTATGGCGGCGATATTCACGTCGATGAAGGTCGATTTGCTCGGTACTGCCTGGTCGATGAGGATGGTCGCGGCGTTCGTGCCGTCCGTCAGGTGGATGAGCCCTTGTGACAGAAGGTACCCCACGGTAATCCCGCCGACTTCCGTGATCCGGTCAATCTTCAGGGTGTCGGTGAAATGCGCGACGAGATCCTTTCTCAGGGGGATGGTCCCCTCTCTGCCGTTAAACGTGGCCCCTGGATACTGCTGGGAGAGCAGTTTAAGGAAATTCGCCCCCTGGTTCTGGCTCCCCGGAGCCGCAGCAGTAACCTTTTGCAGCAGGGCTTCGAGCTCGCCTCCCTGCTTTTTGAAGCTCTGAAAGAACGTTACCGTTTTCTGGAAACCGTCATCGCCGATTGCCGAGGATTCCTGGGGGGGGATCTCGCCCGGTTGCAGTTGGGGAAGGGGGGAAGGAGTCGTCGCCGCCAACGTGGGGGTCCCGAAAGTCAGGCAGAGCGCCGCCAGCAGCAGCATGATTCTGCCTGGATAATATCGAGTTGTCATTTGTACAACACTCCTTGCGGGAATATCCGGCCATCCTAACTAAAAAAAAGACAAGAATCAACAGCATTCAAACGACTGGGTATTGCGGTTCCCAAGGAGGACATACGGAGGTGTCTGCGGAAACTATTGCCTTGTGGCGGGAGTTCTCCGGTTGGCGTACTCCTTGAGTATTGTTGCCGAGGCGCTGGTGTCGGTAAGGTCGGGAGTAAAAGTATCCGTCCCGTGCTGTTTCTCCATGGTTTCACAGAGATCGTCCAACGATTTGAACTCCGTCTGAACCAACCGGAGGATCGTCAGGAACTTTGCACAATCAAGATGGGGCAGATGCTCGGCAACCGTCAACCGGAGGCGCTTTAGCTTGTCCTCGCTCAGCGAGGCGATATCCATGGTGAAGAGATCCAGTCGGCACTGCTGCATCGCTTCGATGCCGATCCCC
>CAIUUR010000518.1 GCA_903902345.1 uncultured Geobacteraceae bacterium
GCGACATCATCAAGACCGTTCGCGGTTTTGGCTACAAAATAGAGGTATAACTGATGGGATTTCGAACGAAACTGGCACTTTCCTACATTTTTCTGATTGCGCTGATTACCGGCAGTTTCTACCTCTATTTCAATCATACCCTGCAAAGCAGGATGATTGAGGAGAGTCGATCAAATCTTGCCAGCCAGATCCAGTTGGCTCGGTTGTTGGTTGTAAATAATAAACAGGCAACACCGCCTCAGCAACTTGCGGCAACGATTGGTACTGTAATTAAGGCCCGTGTTACATTGATTGCGCCGAACGGTACCGTTGTTGGTGATTCAGATGTTAGGCCGGAGCAGCTTGCGCAACTGGAAAACCATCTGCAGCGCCCCGAAGTGCAGGAGGCTATTAAAAGCGGTAACGGCAGTTCGCTGCGCTATTCGGATACCTTGCGGACTTCCATGCTTTATTCGACGTTAACGTACGGCAGCGGCAAAACGGAAGGTATCATTCGTCTTGCCATGCCTCTGGAATATCTCACTTCTGCGCGAAATGCCCTCCACGGCATGGTGGGAAGCGCAACTGCGGTAGCGATTCTTGTTGCCCTGCTGTTCAGTTATTTTCTTTCCAACCTGACAACAAAACCTCTGCGCGATATGGCAGAAGCCGCCGCCCGTATCGGTCATGGAGGTGGCAAAGCACGAATTCCGGTAGTCTCATCAGATGAAATCGGGACCTTGGCTACTGTCCTAAATGATATGTCTGAGCGAATTGAAGACCAGGTTCAGCGGCTGTCAGCAGAAAAGCAGCAGCTTGACACAATTTTGCGCAGTATGGGTGAAGGCGTGATGGTGACCGCTCCCGATGGGCTGATAACGATGGTCAACCCGGCTTTTCGGCGGCTCTTTTCCATAACTGGTGATGTAACAGACAAAAAGCTGGTCGAGATATCCCGTAATCCTGACCTGCTGGATGCATTTAATACGCTTCGTTCGCCGGGGGTAAACGAGCTGGTACGTGAAATATCTATTCCACCGAACAATACAACTCTGTTAACACACTGGGTGCCGTTACCTGTCAATGGCACACGACAGGGTATCGTTGCAGTGTTTCACGATATCAGTGATTTGAAAAAAGCCGAGTCAATGCGCAGGGATTTTGTTGCCAATGTTTCTCATGAGTTGCGGACGCCGGTAACCATTATCAAGGGATATGCCGAAACGCTGCTGGATGGTGTTTTGAAGTCGGACCCCGCCCGAGCCATTCGTTTTGTTGAAATTATCGCCAGCCACTCGGAGCGGCTGACAAATCTGATTAACGATATCCTCACCCTTTCAAGTCTTGAAACAAAAGACACTCTGCTTGAACTTAATCCGATAGACATCTCCGGAACCATCGCTAAAGCGTGCATGTTGCTTCAGGAAAGGGCAGTAGAAAAAAGTATTGTATTAATCAACGAGTCAACGAATGGCGGTCTGGCGCGGGTGATGGCCGATCAGGGGCGTCTTGAACAGGTAGTCGTCAACCTTCTGGAAAACGCCATAAAATACACTCCCACGGGCGGTTCAATCCGGCTGTTCACTGAAGACAGTGGAGAATTTATCAAGGTTTCAATAGCAGATACCGGTATCGGCATCCCGTTTAAAGATCTGCCGCGTATCTTTGAACGTTTTTATCGCGTTGA
>CAIUUR010000519.1 GCA_903902345.1 uncultured Geobacteraceae bacterium
ATTTTGGTGCCTGGGGGTCAGGTCTTGTTTCTTGAATTTTGATGCCTGGGGGTCGATGCCTGGGGGTCAGGTCTTGTTTCTTGAATTTCATATATGTTAGCATGGTAAAAATCAAGAATAAAGCCTAACCCACAGTAGTGCGTTTATGGATATAAATAATATATTTCAATTCCTGATCCATAAACCTAACTCCGTGTCTCTTCGAAATAGTGATAAGGCGAAATAATAAGAGAATTAATATGACCAGAGACTGAGGGGGACATCGTTTCCTATCTTGCTAATTATTGCAATAGCAAGATAGGAAACATCGTCCCTCGAACCCAGTCCCTCGAACCCACGTGCTGAATACGTCCGCCTCATTCCTGACAGAAGATTTTCACTCCGGCTTTTTTCGACGCAGCGACAAGTTGCTTGTCCAAAGTCGCCAACGGAGCACCCAAACGCATGGCTAGTTCCAGATATGCCGCATCGTAAGCGGTCAACCCATACTCTCGGGCAAGTTGATACGTGCCATGCAGCGCCCGAAGAGCCGTAATATCGTCCGTCACAATAGGAAGGCTTCCAAGTAATTCGATGAAACGAACCGCTTCCGCCTCGGTACATCGTCTGCGCCGCTCCGATACCAAAAGGACATTCGCTACTTCCAAATACCAGAGTGACGGCACCACCGCTTCCCACTCGGTCAAGCTCTCCAGGACTGCGGCAGTGTACTCCTTCTCCTCGTCATCAAAAAACCAGGAGATCGCTACCGATGTACCCAGAACAAAATGTTTCACCGTCGGCCCTCATTAATCATGTCCCTGATTGACATATCAAGATGCCGCCCTTTGGCTAAGCTCCTCATTTCTGCAATAACCACTTTTGTCTCCCGCTTCCAGATTGAATCAACCGGCACAATACGAGCGACTGCCCGGCCGTGACGGGTGATGGTAACCTGTTCACCGTGAGCTACCTTCATCAACAGTTCAGGAAGATGTGTTTTTGCCTGATACACGCCGATATCCATATTTCCTCCATTCCGGGTCTCTTGCCGACCAGAATAAGATGATCAGGTCACCGATGCAACAATAAAACTGATGTAATTTGGGAATTGACCGGTGACGACCGGTAACAGGGAAATTCTCACTTCCACATTTCTTCATCAATTTTCTCGAATACCACCGTGGCGCTCTCGAACTCGGCGGCGTCTTGAACGTTCCATGTGCCGGCCAAATGGTCCAGATCATCGTAAACAGTCTGTCTTCGTTTCTTGTCCAATCCCAGGGACTCCTTGATAATCCTGAGCATTACGGCGTTAACGCTCGTATCCTCCCGGCGGGCCATTTCTTTCAAGGACTTGGCTATGGTGTCATCTATGCCGCGTAACGTCATGGTCGTCATCGGTTCCTCTCCATAATTACCTGCTCGCCAAGAGCAGACCGTTGATAGCTCAGAAATGGGCGTCTAAGGTTGCCAGCGCCAAGCCGTGTTGCAGTGCGGAAGCGGCCAACCACAAATCGTTTGTCGGGGGAGCGCTCTGAACGGTCCAGTTTTTTTCCGCACGTGATCCCCGGTATGATACTATCCGGCCCCAACTAATATCAGCGGAGGAACAGAGATGGCCATAGCAGCCAAGATTCAGGCATGTATCGAGGGCTCTTCCTGGATCAGGAAGATGTTTGAAGAGGGGGGACGTCTGCGGGAGATTCACGGGGCCGATAATGTCTTCGATTTTACTCTGGGGAACCCCAATGTGGAACCCCCCCGGAAATTTGACGAGGAGCTCCTGGCCATTGCCCGAACCTCACCGCCGGGGATCCACCGCTACATGAACAACGCCGGGTATGATGACTGCCGCGCCGCAGTGGCCGAACTCCTGGCGGAGAAGTCCGGGCTGGACGTTACCGGATCCCAGATCATGATGACCTGCGGGGCGGCCGGCGCCCTCAATGTGGCGTTGAAGACCATGCTCAATCCCGGGGAGGAGGTCATCATCCTCTCCCCCTACTTCGTGGAGTACAAGTTTTACATCGACAATCACGGCGGCGTTCCGGTGGTGGTCCCCACCGACCCGGCTACGTTCCAGCTGGATATCCCGGCCATCGAGCGGGCCATCACCCCCCGCACCCGGGCGCTCATCATCTGTTCACCCAACAATCCCACGGGGGTCGTCTATCCCGGGGAGAGCCTGCGGGAACTGGGGATAATGATCCAGCGGAAGGAGCGGGAGCTGGAGACGCCGATCTACGTCATCTCCGACGAGCCCTACGCCCGGATAGCCTATGACGGCACGACGGTGCCCAACATCTTCCCCTATGTGGACAATTCCCTCATTGTCACTTCCCACAGTAAGGACCTGGCCCTCCCCGGTGAACGGATCGGCTATCTGGCGGTCAATCCCCGGATGACTCACGTGGAGCTTTTCATGGAGG
>CAIUUR010000520.1 GCA_903902345.1 uncultured Geobacteraceae bacterium
AACGGGCGGTGGCCCTGCAGCAGCTTTCGGAGTTTCACTATGGCGTTGAATTATGATGTTGAAGCTGACTGGACACTTCTGACGGCCTGCACTTACTGTTTGGAATATCGTTCATACGGGGAAAGGCGCGCCCCGCGAACTATCCGCGCCAATAGACGTTACTTCTTCTTGAGGATAAAGAAATAATGATACGGGTTGTCATGGTCGACAAACTCATGCTGTACCGTCAGTCCCGTCTTCGTAAAAGAAGCAAGAATCCGCTTCTTGGGATAACCTCTCATTCCCATTTCCCAGTAATGTTGCTCTTTAGTCAGGGTTTGACGACTCCAAAATCTGGGTATGCTGGAAAACAAATATCTCTCTTTTTGAATGAATGATACTTTGAACCGCATGGCCAGATGAGTCGCATTATAGGGGATGGATATCAAGAGGTGTTGTTTTGTACTACGTGCGAGTTTTTGCAGAGCCAGTTCTGCCTTGTCGTAAGGAATATGCTCCAATACCTGAAACAGACAAATCACATCATACGTGTTGTGCTCAAGCGTAATATCTTCCGAAATATCAATTACCAGGTCGGGGTTCAAACCGGGATCGATATCGGCGGTGGTTACCAGATAATGATTTTTCTTGAGAACTTCCGTAAAGAGGGAATTAAAAATTCCTATCTCCAGAACACTCCTTACCTGCTTGCCCAGAGAAAACAGTAGTCGCACCTGATTATGATAACTGACATATCTGTTTTTGGACAAATATTCGGGAGCATCTGTCATGGATGAAGTGAAAGGTTTCGTGGCACGATTCATACGGCATTCCTACTGTTGATTACCCGTCCCGTGTAACCCACGCAACGGCCGAATTCGTAGAGAACCCTTCCCACCGTAAGCATGACGTAGACGGGCAGGCGCAGAAAGAATGAATCCGGTACAGTCATCGACAACTGTCTAACAGGAGTACGACCTCTTAAGCGATGCAGGGCGCCATGACTCTTGCCGTAGTGGTATTTCCTGAGCAACCAGATGCCGCAATGGCACATTTCCAGGTGCCGAATCTCCATCTGCGGTACAAACCGGACATTCAGCTCCGGATGTTTTTCGATGCAGCGCCTCACCAATTCGCTGTCACCACCACGCTTGCGCTGCTGGTCGAAGATGCCGACGGATTGGAACATTGAAGCGCGCACGGCCATATTACAGGTATAACCGAATACGATAGCGGCAGGACCGGCAGCAACCATAGCCTGCACTTTGGCATTCTCATAGTCATGAAGAGCGCGAAGCAGCGGTGATTTTTCCGGCGGCAGGCGTTTTCCCAAGAGAAGATCCGCATGGTCATCATGAAACGATCTGAGGATTTCCGTTACCCAGGAAGGAGAGACCAAGCAATCGGCGTCGGTAAAGGCTATATACGTTCCCAGAGCGGCGCGAATGCCTGCGTTACGTGCGACATACGGATTGCAGGCATCAACGTGGAGAAGCCTGATTGCGGGATGCCGTGCCTTGAGCAGGCGGGATGATTCATCATCCGATGCCGAATCGACGAAGATCAGTTCATAACTCTCCCGTGGAGCTGTCTGAAGCAGCAAGGCGTCGGCACAGCTCAGGATATATTTTTCTTCGTTATGAAATGGGATGATGATGGAAAGAAGCATGGCAGTCCATTATGCAGGCAGTAAAAGGCTACACGTGGCAGGCAATAAGTCATTTTTTGATAACGATCATGGTCATTTTGGTCATAGACCAGAGGAAAGTATAGAATGGGTAGTGTGAAATTACTACAACCTTCATTTTTAAGCGGGTTTACTTGGTGAGCATCGTCCACTTCCCTTTGATGATTTTGACCATCACCAGGGATGAAAGATCGAGACCATTGTGGTCTTTTGGAGTCATGGTGAAGATGCCGGAGACGCTGGCGAGATTTCTTGTCTGTTCGATGCCGTTTCTGATCTGTTCAGGGGTACTGTTCCCCTTTTTAACTGCGGAGAGTATCAACTGAAATGCGTCATAGGCATAGCCGCCGAAGGTGGTGGCTTCTTCACCGTACAACTTTTTATACTCCACGTAGTACTCCTTGAGCAGCTTCGCCTGGGGATCGGAATTGGGAAGGGAATCGTAGATCGCCATTTTGCCGGCCGGATGTACCACCCCATCAGCGGCCTCACCGGCCAATTCAATGTATTTAGTGGTAGCCGTGCCGTGGCTCATGTAAAGCGGGAGCTTGATGTCGAGCTGTTTCACGCTTCTCGCGATGATGGCCATCCCGGGATTCAGGGCCCAGCAGATGAGGGCATCCGGCTTGATACTCCGGATTTTGGTCAACTGTGGGGTCATGTCGGTATCTTTAGGGGCAAACACCTCATCCGCCACGATGGTAAAACCTTGCTTTGCCGCATATGCCTTGAGTTGCTCGCGACCGGAGGTGCCGAATCCGTCGGAAACCGTGAGGAGGGCGATCCTCTTCTGATTTTTGCTCTGCACGTAATTGAGGAGCTTTTCGACGGCAATATGATCGCTGGCGGCGGTCTTGAACACCCATGCCTTGACTGGATCCACGATCTTGCCACCAGCCGCGCTGGATATCATGGGGATCCTGGCCTTCTCCACCAGGGGGATGACCGCCATGCTTTCGCCGGTCGTGGATGGGCCGACGATGACATTTACATTGTCGTCCTTGATCAGCCTGGTGGCCAGTTGGACCGCCTTGGTGGGATCACCTCCGGTGTCATAGATGACGGTCTCAACCTTCATGCCGTTTATGCCGCCTTTGCGGTTGATATCCTTTGCCAGCATCTCAAGCGTTTTCTTCGCGGGATCACCAATGAAGGCGGCCGGACCCGTTACGGAAAACAGCCCACCAATCCTGATGCTACCGGTGGCGAAGGCGCTGCCACTGAACAGCGTCGTGATGAATACCGAAATGATTCCCATGGACCATCTTTTCATTTTTAACTCCTTTTCTCTCCGAACCTGGATTCATTTTTCCCGGAACTATATCATTTACATTTCGCGACAATCAATTTAAAAATCTCATTGAAACAATGCCAAAACCACCAGTATCCATATCCGGGAAGGATTGGTCAAATATGACCGTGTCGTTACATGTGGCGACTTTCCTCGGCGGATTTTCCTTCCCACTCCACGATTCACCCCCCTGAAACACCGTACAATCAGCCTGTTGCATCCCTATGAACCCTGCGGGTTATCCGGCACGTTATCTGCTTTATCTAAAGGAAGCAAGACGATGGCATACTACTCATAGGGAGGATTACAGTATGGACAGGATGAATGAACGTATAACAACAGGGACTCTTCTCATGGTTGTCGGCGGAATCATCGGCGCCGGTTTGACGTTACTCTATGCTCCCCAGTCCGGTCAAAGGACGCGCCGGGATATCGTTCGTATCTCCCGTAGGGTGAAAGAGCAGACAGCCGATGCCGTGGAAGAATTTACCGAAACGGTTCACGTGATGGTCGATGCGGTGGTGGACAAGGCAACCGAACTGGTTGACAAGGGGCACGGCATGGCCCAGGGGGCGAAGAAAGATCTGCTGAAGGCCCTTGAGGAAGGGCAGAGTCGACTGGAACAGGAAAAGATGCGACTGGCGGAACTGTTGAACTAAAACCGTACCCAGCCATAGCCGGCAACCGTGAGATCAATATCAGGAGAGTAGACCCATGGCGCTTCCCACTCATAAAACGAAACTTGTCTGTACCATCGGCCCGGCATCAGACTCCCCCGAAATCCTGACGAAGATGGTGCAAGCCGGGATGAACATCGCCCGCCTTAACTTCTCCCACGGCGATTTTTCCGGACACAAAGTATCCATCGACGCTCTGCGCACTGCTGCCGACAGAGCCGGGAGAAGGGTGACGATCATGGCGGATTTGCTCGGTCCGAAGATGAGGATCGGAGAGCTGGAGAAAGAGCCCATCGAGTTGCAGTGTGGCGCTCCGTTCACGTTGACCACACAGCAGATTATCGGGGACGAAAAGCGTGTCTTCGTAAATTTTCCACGTCTCCCCGCAGTCGTCAAACAGGGGGATATCCTGTTTCTCAACGACGGCATCATTCATCTGGAGGTGGTGAGCGTTGAGTGCGAGGAGGTCCGGTGTCGCGTGCTTGTGGGGGGCGAATTGAGTTCGCACAAGGGGGTTAATCTACCGGGCATCGATCTGGGGGTCAGCGCGTTTACCAAACATGATCATGACTGTCTGAAGTTCGCCCTGGAAAACGGTGTGAACGCAATCAGTCAGTCCTTTGTGGAGACATCGGCGGATATCGTCGCGGTACGCAGTGCCGCGGCAGCGTTGGGATATCATCCGTTCATTATCGCCAAGATCGAACGGGCAGGGGCCTTGGACCACATCGATGATATTTTGCAGGCTGCTGACGGGATCATGGTTGCCCGCGGCGTTCTGGGGGTTGAAACACCCCTGGAAAGAATTGCCGTGGTCCAGAAGGAACTGATTCATAGGGCCAATCGACTGGGTAAACCGGTCATAACGGCCACGCAGATGCTGGAGTCCATGGTGGACCATTATCGCCCCACCCGGGCCGAATCCACCGACGTGGCCAACGCTATCCTGGACGGCACCGATTGCGTCATGCTTTCCGAAGAATCGGCCATGGGGAAGTTTCCGGTGGAAGCCGTGGCCATGCTTGCCAGGATCGCCACCGTCACCGAGCCCTATCGTACGGCTTCCTGCGATCATGATATCTTTGCCGACTACCACCTCCTTAAGGACGCTCATCTCGTAGGGCTCATTTCACGCAATGTCCAGCAGTCCGTGGCTCTCCTTGCTCCCACGGCGGTCATCGTCCCCACCGCCTCGGGATTTACGGCAAGGATGATTTCCCGCTTCAAGCTGCCCGTCTGGATTGCCGGGGTCAGTCCTCATGACGCGACCTGTCACGGGTTGCAGTTTTCCTATGGGGTTTCTCCGGTTCATCTGCCGGAGGAATGCTCTGACTGGAACGGATTCGCCCGAACCTGGGTAGGGAGCGAAGGGCTCCCGGAGGGGCTTATTGTGTTGACTGCCGGTTCTTCGTGCCGGCATCCGCAGACGAACCCGCGCCTGGAAATCATCGATCTGCGTCCCGGCGTCTCTGCATCGTGCTCTCCGGCTGGCACGACCGTACAAGGGAGACGATCATGAACCTGACACCGTTACAACAGGATCCTCGTCACCAGTCGACCCGGAACCAGCTCCCGACTGACGAACTTGTCTGCTATCCCACGGCGGACGCCGCCGTAACCGCCGCGACTCAGGCGCAGAAGATTTTTCAGGAGCAGGGTCTGGAACTCCGTCGGGCCGTCATCGCGGCCCTGCGTGGCAGTGCCGTTGCCAACGCGGAGCAGTGGGGCCGTATGGCGGTGGAGGAGACGAAGATGGGGCGCGTGGAAGACAAGACGCAGAAAAACCTCCTCTGCGCCACCCGCACACCGGGGGTGGAGGATCTTCATCCCCGGGCCTATACCGGCGACAAGGGTCTGACCTTGGTTGAATACGCTCCCTTCGGTGTTGTGGCTGCCATCACCCCCTCCAATAATCCGGCGGCGACGATCATCTCCAATAGCATCGCCATTCTGGCTGCCGGTAATTCCGTCGTCTTTGCACCGCATCCGGCCGCGACGGAGGTCTGCCGGGAGGTGATATGCAGCCTGGCTTCGGCCGCACTCTCGGCGGGAGGGGCTCCGGGGTTGATAACGGGGGTCTTTCCCACTTCGCAAGAATCCGCCAAGGCTCTCCTGGCTCACCCGGGGGTTCATCTGAACATGGTAACCGGCGGCCCTGCCATTGTCAGGGTGGCCATGACCACGGGCAAGCCGTGCAAGACCATTGCCGCCGGACCAGGCAACCCGCCGGTGGTGGTTGACGAGACGGCCATCTTTCCGCACTCCGTCCAGGAGATCATCTTCGGTGCAAGTTTCGACAACAACGTCCTCTGCATCGCGGAAAAAGAGGTCATCGTGGTGGAGGCTGCCAGGAATCGCTTTCTGGAGTGCATGCGTGCGGATTCGCGGGCCTTTGAACTTACCCCCTCCGAGATGGATGCGCTGACGAGGATAGTAATCCTGGAGGGAGACGCCGGTTGCAGCGAACCGGTCATGAATCGTGATTATGTCGGTCGTGATGCATCGGTCCTTGCCAGGGCGATAGGTCTGGATCTCCCTCCCACTACGCGTCTACTGTGGGGGGAGGTGGCCAACGATCACCCGCTCATCTTCGCCGAACAACTCATGCCGTTACTCCCCGTTACCGTTGTGAGAAACCTGGATGCCGCCATTGAGTTGGCTTACCTTGCCGAGGCGGGAAATCGCCACTCCGCCGCCATGTACTCCACCGACATTACGAACCTGACCCGCATGGGGCGACGCATGGGCTGCTCCATTTACGTGGCCAACGCTTCAACTCTTTACGGTCTGGGGATGGGGGAGGGGTATGTCTCCATGTCCATCGGCACACCCACCGGAGACGGGATTACCAAGCCCTCGCATTTCACCCGACCGTTGCAGTGCAGCCTGGTGGATTCCTTCAGGATCGCGTGATACCAACTTTTCCAGGGAGATTGAATCATTATGTTAGCGTCCGCATATGCCGTCATGTCAGCCACGTCACCACTTAAGCCTCATACCATCCAGCGGCGCGATCCCGGCCCCCATGATCTTCTCATCGACATTCTTTACTGTGGTGTCTGTCATTCAGATATCCACCAGGTTCGTGATCAGTGGGGGGGATCGATCTATCCCATGGTGCCGGGCCACGAGATCGTCGGCAGGGTCGCGAAGATAGGGAGTCAGGTCACCGGATGGGATATCGGCGACACCGTCGGTGTCGGTTACTTCATCGATTCCTGTCGTGTCTGCGCCGCGTGCCAGGAAGGAGAAGAGCAGTACTGCGAAGAGGGGATGAACACCACGTTTAACGGTCATGAGCGAGACGGGAAAACTCCCACGTACGGCGGTTACTCCACCCGCATCACCGTCAACGAGGGGTATGTGCTTCGAATTCCTGAGGGGTTGCCTCTGGAAAGGGTTGCGCCGCTCATGTGCGCGGGGATCACCACCTACTCACCACTGCGCCGTTTCGGTGTCAACAGCTCACATGACGTCGCAGTGGTCGGCCTGGGTGGGCTGGGTCACATGGGGGTGAAGATTGCCAAGGCAATGGGGGGACGAGTTACGGTTCTCAGTCACTCATCAGGAAAACGGAACGATGCCCTGGCTCTTGGCGCGGATGAGTTCATCGACACCAGTGAAAAGGATGCCTTCAAGGTTAACGCTTGTCGTTTCGACTTTATTCTCGACACGATCTCCGCGCGGCATGATTACAACGACTACCTCAACCTGCTTCGCCTGGATGGCACCATGACACTGGTGGGGATTCCCGACCCGATCCCCCTGTCAGCCCTGTCACTGGTCATAAAACGGAGAAAACTGACAGGGTCACTCATCGGCGGCATCCGCGAAGGTCAGGAAATGCTGGATTTCTGTGCCGAACATGGGGTGGTTTCCGATGTGGAGGTGATTCCCATGGAGATGATTAATGAGGCCTACGAGCGGGTGCTGAAAAGTGACGTGCATTACCGTTTTGTCATCGATATGCAGAGCCTGAAACAGCCATGTTCGAAGTAATACGCAACGAGACTATTGGCGAAAACCTCCACAAGATGGTGGTGTCGGCGCCACGTATAGCGTCCGCCCGAAAACCGGGACAGTTCGTGATCGTGAGGCTGGCGCCGGGGGAGGAGCGGATTCCCCTAACCATCAGCGATGCGGACCCCGTCGCCGGCACCATTACGCTTTTCATCCAGGCGGTGGGCGCCTCCACCCGGAAGATCGTTGGGACGAGGGTCGGCGAAACCATCAGGGACGTGGCCGGACCACTGGGGAACGGTTCACGCATTATCAACTGGGGGCGGGTCGCCTGCGTCGGCGGAGGTGTGGGCACTGCCGTCCTGTACCCCCTGGTAAAGGCTCTTGCTCAGGCCGGAAACCGGATTACCACCATCATCGGCGGGCGTTCGGCGCCGTCCATCATCCTTGGCGACGAACTTTCCCCGCTCTCCGATTCTTTACTGATCACCACGGAGGATGGAAGCCTCGGGACAAAGGGATACGTTACGGAACCGCTGCGCGACCTGCTGGCAGATCCCCGGCGAGTTCCACAAGCTGTTTTTGCCGTCGGGCCGGTCCCCATGATGAAGGCGGTGGCCGAGATGACCCGGAAACAGGGGATCGAGACCATCGTGAGTCTCAACCCCATCATGATCGACGGCACCGGTATGTGTGGCGGTTGCCGGGTGCAAATCGGTTCCGAGACCAAATTCGCCTGCGTCGATGGGCCGGAATTCGATGGAGCGTTGGTGGATTTTGACGGGCTGAGCGACCGGCTGACCAGCTACCGCACGGAAGAAGCAGACAGCTGCCGAGCCTCGGAATGCAGGATCGGACTCGGCAAGGGGGCGCCATGAAGAATGGATTGATGACCATACAGGAACGGATGGCGCTGGAACGGTGTGTCATGCCGCAATTGGCGGCTGACGTCAGGATCAGGAGTTTCGACGAGGTGAACCGCGGTCTGGGAGCCCATCAGGCACTCATGGAGGCGAAACGCTGTCTACGCTGCCGTGACCGGGGATGCGTGGCAGGGTGCCCCGTGGGGGTCTCCATTCCCGAGTTCATAACCGCAGTGGCCTCGGACGACCTTCCCCGTGCTGCACGCATCTTGAGGGGCGACAACGAACTCCCCGCGGTCTGCGGCAGGGTCTGCCCCCAGGAAACGCAGTGCGAGGCGCTCTGCGTCCGGAGGATCAAAGGTGATGCGGTGGCCATCGGCTATCTTGAGCGATACGTAGCCGACTGGGCCATGAGCAATCCGGACCGGCTCCTCCGCGATCCGGCCCCCACCCCGACAGGTTACTCCGTCGCCGTGGTGGGGAGCGGCCCGGCAGGACTTACTGCCGCGGGCGAACTGGCGCGCTATGGTCATGCCGTTACTCTTTTCGAGGCTCTGCATGACACCGGCGGTGTTCTGCGCTACGGCATTCCGGAGTTTCGTCTTCCCAAGGAGATCATAGACGGCGAAGTGGAGTTCCTGAGACAACAGGGTGTCGTCATCGAATGCAACGTTATTATCGGCAAGACCCTCACTGTCGCCCAACTACGGAGTCAGTTCACTGCGGTATTTATCGCCAACGGCGCCGGTCTGCCGGTCATGCTGAACATTCCGGGTGAGAATTTGAAGGGGGTCTATACCGCTAACGAGTTCCTCACCCGCGTGAACCTCATGGACGCGGGGCGCAGGGACGACAACCCCACACCGGTCATCAAGCGGCGGGAGGTGGCCGTCATCGGCGGCGGAAATGCCGCGCTGGACTGTGTCAGGACAGCCCGGAGACTGGGGGCGGAACGGACCATGATCGTCTATCGACGGAGCGAAACAGAAATGCCGGCCAGAATCCAGGAGATACACCACGCCCGGGAAGAGGGTGTGGAGTTCGTCATGCTGACCGCCCCGACGGCATTGCTGTCAACCGGCGATGGCTGGGTCTCCGGATTGCGCTGTCTGAAAATGGAACTCGGTTTGCCTGACGCCTCCGGACGCCGTCGTCCCGAGGCAATCAGCGGTTCGGAGTTTGAGCTGCCGGCGGGAGTCGTCATTATTGCCGTCGGCACAGTCGCCAATCCTTTGCTGACTGCCAGCGCCCCCGATATTCCCCTCAACAAATTCGGGAACATCCTCATCAACAGTGATGGAGCAACCGGCGTGCCGGGGCTCTTTGCCGGGGGGGACATCGTACGGGGGGGCGCAACCGTTATCCTTGCCATGGGAGATGGGAAACGTGCTGCCGTCACAATAAATGAATACCTGGAGCGGTCATGAGCTACCGCAAGATTTTTTCAGTGATTAACGAACATACCACCTCCACGGTCGTAGCCCGCCACGCCATCCTGCTGGCGGCGGCATGTCAGGCCGAACTGGTGCTGTATGCCGCCCCAGCGGGAAGCGGTAGCAGCATCCTTACCGAAAACCATCGGGAGCATCTCGTCTTGGTCGCCTCCAGGCTGGATGTTCCGGTGACCCTGATAACCGATGACGGGAATATGAGTTCAATGATCCCCCAACGGGTGCGGGAGGAACAAGCCGACCTCGTTTTTTACCCCCTGACCCCCTACAAACGGAATGGAACCGACCCGCAGTGGCGTACGATCCAAACCCTTCTGCACACCGTCAGCTCGGATCTGGCAATCATGCGGGTCGTGAGAATGGCGAAACCACACCCCGGACAGATCCTGTTGCCGCTGAATACGACTACCGGTGACGGGGAACGACGCCTGCTGTTCGTCACCGCCCTTGCCACCTGCTTTCGTTCCAGGGTTACCCTCTTTCATGTTCCCACAAACCGTGACTCGAAGGGTACGCCCGCGACTCTTGACCTGTTCCGGGAGCAGTTGCAGTTGCATGACGTGGCGGTTTCCCGGCGAAGCGGCAGGGGTGATGTGGGGAGAGCCATTACCCTGGAAGCCGTCAGCCGCAACTATGATCTCATCGTGCTGGGCGCAAGCAGGCGCGGAATTCTTCGGAAACTGTTCTTCGGCAATCCCGCCGGGGATATCATGAACCAGCCACCTTGCAACAGTATCCTGTTCCGGTCGGCACTCTGAGTCGCCATGAAAATACAAACTCTTTCACACGAAGACGTTTTCTCGACCCTGCTGAGTACCCCCCGGGGACTTACGGAAGAACAGGCAATGAGCCGCGGCGGCGAGTATGGCCCCAATGAAATCCGGAGTGCGCCGGGGCGCCCGCTGTATCTCCGTTTCTTTGCCCAGTTCACCCATTTTCTTGCGCTGCTCCTCTGGTTTGCCGCGGCCCTGGCGTTCCTTTCCGAGTACCTCCACCCGGGTGAAGGTTTGCTGCGCCTGGGTATAGCCATCCTGACTGTAATTTTCATAAACGCCTTCTTTACCTTCATTCAGGAGTATCGCACCGAAAAAGCTATTGCGGAACTCCGCAAGATGCTTCCCTTCCAGGTTGCGGTGATCAGAAACGGCGCCGAGGTTGAAATTGATGCCATGAAGATCGTGCCGGGTGACCTGATCAAACTGCGTGAAGGGGACAAGGTGCCGGCGGACGCCCGGGTGGTGCAAAGCAGCAGACTGACGGTGAACAACTCGCTCCTCACCGGCGAATCCGAATCCCGTATGCTTACCGATGCCGCCGGTCAGGGGGAACTGCTGGAGAGCGATAATCTCGTATTTGCCGGCACACTGGTGGTGAGCGGCAGCGGTGATGCTGTTGTCTACGCCACCGGCATGGCCACGGAATTCGGCAAGATCGCCCAGATCACGAGCAAGGTCGTGGAAGAGGTCAGCCCACTCCACCAGGAGATAACCCGGGTTAGCCGTATTGTCGCCGTGATTGCGGTGGCGGGCGGCGCCTGCTTCTTTCTCATCGGTGCCCTGGTGGGACGCGGCTTCTGGGCCAATTTTCTCTTTGCCATCGGCATCATTATCGCCACCGTCCCGGAAGGACTTCTCCCCACGGTGACCCTGGCCCTGGCCATGGGGAGCAAGCGGATGGCCCGGCGCAATGCCCTGGTGAAAAGCCTCAATGCCGTGGAGGCGCTGGGTTCCGTCGATCTGATCTGTACCGACAAGACCGGCACCCTGACGCAAAATATCATGACCGTCAAGGAACTCTGGAGTCCCGATGACAGCGCCAAGGCGTGTATGGTTGCCCGGCTTTGCAACAGCATCACCGTGACACCCCAAGGGGTCAAGGGGGATTCCACCGAGACGGCGCTCTATACCTATGCGGTGGATCAGGGGGCGGTGGACGGGGAGCGTCTGGCCGAAGCCCCCTTCGATGCCGAGCGGAAACGGATGGCAACTCTTCATCTGGTCGACGGTAAGTTGTTCGTCCTGGTGAAAGGAGCCGGAGAAAGCGTGGTGCCGCTCTGTAGCATCCGTAACAGGGAGGGGACAACGCTGGACTTGGACGACGGCGGCCGCGCCGAACTCCTGGAACAGCTCCGGAGCATGGCCTCCCAGGGGCTTCGGGTCATCGCCCTGGCGTTCAGAGAGCTGGCGGAAATCCCCCCGGGAGCAATTCCGGAAGAGGGGCTGACTTTTGCCGGATTCATGGGGTTGCTGGACCCGCCTCGTCCCGGGGTGCCCCAGGCGCTGAAGGATTGCCACACTGCCGGCATCAAGGTAATCATGATTACCGGTGATGCCGGACTTACCGCCGCGGCCATAGCCAAAGAGATCGGTCTTACCACGGGTGAGCCGGTTATCATCGAAGGGCGGGAGTGCGCCGCCATGTCCGACGAACAGCTGGGTGAAGAGCTGAAAAAGGAAAACCTGATCTTTGCCCGGATGTCACCCCAGAACAAGATGCAGGTCGTTGCCCTTTTGATGGAGCAGGGGCATCGGGTGGCGGTTACCGGAGACGGCGTCAATGATGCTCCGGCTCTAAAAAAGGCCCATGTGGGGATTGCCATGGGGCTGTCCGGAACCAGCGTTGCCCGGGAGGCGGCGGATATTGTCCTCCTGGACGACAACTTTGCCTCCATCGTCCATGCCATAGAAGAGGGGCGCGCCGTTTTCGAAAACATCCGGAACTTCATCACGTACATCTTCGCCTCGAATATCCCGGAGCTGATCCCCTACATCGGCTACATCCTGTTCGACATCCCTTTGCCGCTGACGATCATGCAGATTCTTGCCGTGGATCTGGGGACGGACATGTTGCCGGCGCTGGCACTGGGTGCGGAGAAACCGGCGTCGGATATCATGCAACGCCCCCCCCGGTCCAAAGAACAGCACCTCCTCTCCAGGGGAGTGCTGCTGCGGGCTTATCTGTATCTGGGGATGCTGGAGGCGGTCGCAGGGATGGCGGCATACTTCTACGTCATCTGTTCGGGAGGGTGGAGTTGGAGTCAACCGCTGGCATCCACGTCACCGCTCTACCTGCAGGGTACTACGGCCTGCCTGGCCGGTATCATTGTAACCCAGGTCGCCAACGTCTTTGCCTGCCGTTCTCCCAACATATCCATTTTTACCCTGGGGTTCTTTTCCAATAAGCTGGTGCTGGCGGGAATCGGCACAGAGCTATCGCTGGCGGCTTTCATTATCTACACCCCTCTGGGGAACTCCCTGTTCGCTTCCGCCCCCATCGGTGCCAACGTATGGTTGTTGCTGGTTCCCTTTGCCCTGCTGTTGCTGGCAGCGGATGAAATTCGAAAGTATTTTGGCAGAGGCGTTGTCGAGATTAATCGTTAGGATGAGTTCTAATTATCGTGCGGAGGAGTACCCGGGTCAAGGTGATGTTGGAATAAAATCCGACCATGGAGGAATAACGATGAAAAAACTTTTTTACTCGGAGTGGCGATCCTGTTTCTGACAATCTCGATGCTTTCAGGATGTATTCTGGTGCCTCTGGATGACGGACGTCGTGGTGGAGGTTACCAGGGGCGAGACCATGGAGATCATCACGGAGAACATCGTGGCGATTCTGGTGAACGCCGCTGACCCTGCAAGGAAAAGAAGGCTGTCGGCAGCGCCGGATGCACCGCAACTGGTATCCAGGGCGAGAAACATACACGGAAGGAGCAATTATATGCTGAGTGCAGTGGCTATTCTTCACGCCTGCATTCTGATCGTAGACGATCTGGAATCGGATTGCCTGCTGCTGGAGCAGGTTCTTCGCAAGGCCGGTTATACCTGCATTACTACCACAAACGATCCCTTTGCCGTCTCTGCCCTGCACAGGAAAAACCACTACGACCTGATTCTGCTTGATCTCTGTATGCCCGGCATGGACGGCTTTCAGGTGATGGAAGGGTTGAATGAAATCGAAACCGGGGGGTACCTGCCGGTGCTGGCTCTTACCGCCGAGCCTCATCACAAAGTGAGAGCGCTGCAATGCGGCGCCAAGGATTTCGTAAGCAAGCCTTTCGAACTGGAGGAAGTGTTGATGCGGGTTCATAACATGCTGGAAGTCCGCCTGTTGCACGCAGCGGCCCAAAGCTACGGGAAGATGTTGGAAACCCAGGTGTTTAATGACCCGTTGACGGGGTTGGCCAACAGGCGGAGTCTCACCGACAGGATGTCCATGGCCCTGGATCATGCGTGCTGTAACAGGAGCGCCATGGCGGTGGTCTACCTGGATCTGGATGGTTTCAAGCAGATCAACGACACGCTGGGGCATGGTGTCGGGGATGATCTTCTGAAACTGGTTGCAGAGCGACTGGAGGGAATGGTTCGTGAAGATGACACCGTGGCCCGTCTGGGGGGTGACGAGTTCATAATTGTTCTCCGGCATGTCTCCGGAATCGAGTATGCGGTAGCGGTGGCATCGCGGGCTATTCAGGCGGTGGCGAAACCGTATGAAATTGGAGGGGCCACTGTCACGATAACCATCAGTGCGGGAGTCAGTATCTATCCCGACCATGGTGATAATGTTGAAAAGCTCATAAAAAGCGCGGACCGGGCTCTGTACGAGGCCAAGCGATCGGGCAAAAACGTTTATCGCATCGCGGATGTGGCGAACCCGGCGGTTCCGGCGCCACTACTCGCATCCATCGGGACATGCGTTTCAGACCGGACCCGTCGGCAGGTTGAAAGGTAAATGATGAACAAAAAAGAATACTTGTGCATCATGGCGGCCCTTGCTACGACTGCTGTCGTCTGGCTGATTACCCTGGTGGCGGCTCCCCTGGCCAAACCGCTGGCATGGGCGCTTATCATCGGCATCGCGACTTTTCCTCACCATGCCCGGTTGCGCAGGAGATTTCCCGGCCATCCTGACCTCTCGGCAGGTGCGATGGTTCTTGTTATAACCGTTTGTCTTATTCTGCCGGTTGCAGCCTTGATCCTCATGGTTGTTCAACGAGCCGGACAATGGTACACGGAAGGGGAGGGGCTGGCCCGGCTATTTTCCTCAACAGGGTCCCTGACGTTCAGCCGTTTCCCGTTGGCACAAGAAATTATCACACTGGGTGAGAACCTGGGGATCGATCTGTCCGGTGCCGGCGCGAGAACGGCTGCCGAATTTTCCGGCTATTTCCTCGATCTTGCGAGAAATACCGCATTAAATCTGGGGGAACTTCTGTTCACCATGGCGGTGGCGCTGTTTAGCCTTTTTTTCGTTTACCGGGACGGTGAAAAGGTGGTATCCGCCGCTATTATCCGGTTCGCTCCCGACCGGGAGCAAGCGTGCCACTACTGTTCCGAAATTCGTGCTACCACCACCGCCGTGACCGTCGGTACGATCTTTACCTGTCTGGTCCAGGGTGCGACCGCCGGGGTCGGTTATTTTGCCGCCGGACTCCCCGCGCCGGTTCTTTGCGGAGCACTGACGGCGCTGGCGGCCCTTGTGCCGGTGGTCGGCACGGGTTGTATCTGGGTACCTCTTGCCGCAGTTGTCGCCTTCAACGGAGCCTATCTCAAGGCCGCTCTCCTTGCCACCTGGTGTCTGGTCCTGGTGGGACTTGCCGATAACGCCATTCGTCCTCTCGCCATAGGCGCCAAGAGCAGCATTCCCGTCCCGGCGATTGTGCTTGGCGCCATCGGTGGACTCTTTACCCTGGGAATTCTCGGCCTGATCCTGGGACCGGTTCTCTTCGCGCTCATCGGTACCATTTGGCATGATGTAACCGACACTGTGCCCGCACGCTCGGATTCCGCGGAATCTGGCGAATAACCGTAGCCGTAGCGACAGGGAAGTAGTGAAATTCAGAAGGTACCCGGTGAATAACATGCACAAACTCCCCCTGATGATCCCGCTCCTGATGTTTCTGGCGGTTCCCGCCGTAGCCCTACCGTCGGTAAACTTCACGCTGCTTCAGCTGCAGGTAACGATGGATCGGGCCGGTTTCTCGTCGGGCACCATTGATGGACGGATGGGTGCAAACACCAGGAGGGCGCGTGGCATCTATCAGAAGCAGGGGAGGGGGGATCAGATGGCAGAGCCTGTCACCCGCTACCGTATCACCCCCGGGGATGCGGCGGGTCCCTATGTGACAATCCCTTCCTCCATGAAACGGAAGGCATTGCTTCCCGCTCTCGGGTACTCGTCGTTGCTGGAGGCTGTTGCGGAGCGCTTTCACACCACACCGCTATTTCTGCGGCAACTGAATCCTGATGCCGGTTTTGTTGAAGGTGATGAGATTACGGTGCCGAACGTCGTGGCAATGGTTATCCCTATCGGCTCTTCGAAGGTCTCGGCACCGGCACTTCCGGAGCCGCTGGATTCGGAAGCTGATACTGCATGGAATGCCTTGTCCGCAAGGCCGGATAGTGTCGTAACCGTCAGCAAAAGCAGGTCGCTGCTTACGGTCACTAACGCAGGTGGCCGTGTTGTCTTCTCAGCCCCCGTATCCACCGGCAGCAGACGTGACCCCCTTCCCCTTGGCGGATGGAAGGTCAATGGTCTGAAGTTTAACCCGATCTACCATTATAACCCCCATCTGTTCTGGAACGCCGGCATCGGAGATACCAGAGCCAAAATTCCGGCCGGGCCTAACAATCCGGTGGGACTCGTCTGGATCGACATTTCCAAAAAACATTACGGATTGCACGGGACACCGGAGCCGGCACTGATCGGTCGCACGCAGTCGCATGGTTGTGTCCGGCTCACCAACTGGGATGCGCTGAGGCTTGCCGCAGAGGTGAAGCCCGGTACTCGGGTGGAATTTATACCGTGACGGGTTGTAACGCCCGCACCGGCGAGCGGTCTGTCGGGCTTCCATTCATTCCGCCATATGTGGCGGTTGCGCCAAATGTGACGGATGATGCCGACGGATAGGAATTTCATGTTCCATCTTGAATGTAAAATATCAATATATTCAGCTGGTTATAATAATGTGACCATTTGCGACAGCTGGCGCGCAAGTTGCAATGTCAGCCTTGTTGTAAATTAACCAGCCACGCGAGAATATACTATGACGGAATATCCCTCCCCGTTGGTCATGCGGATGATCCAGCATCTCAAGCTTGATGATTTTCCTGCGGTCTTCAGGCGTGCTCCCCTGTGAGGTTGCTGACGATCAATGGTGGCTCGTCAAGCATCAAATTCGCGGTATTCGAAAACGGTACTTCTCTTCACCGGATAATGGAGGGAAAGATTGAGCGGATCGGTCTGCCGGGAGCAACATTTATTGTGAAAGGGATGGGTAACGCGGACAACCTGGTGCGGCCCGTGAAGGTGTCAAATCACACCGAAGCGGTGGTGACTCTGATGGATTGGATTGTGCCCCTGAGCAGGCATGACCCATTGTCCGCGGTAGGCCATCGAATGGTGTATGGCGGCCCCAAGTATGGAACGTCACAGCGAATAACCCCTGAAATGGTTACGGAGTTGCGCTGCTTCAGCCCATTTGAACCCGAGCATCTGCCGGAGGAAATCCAGTTGATCAGGGCTTTTCAGCATCGCTTCCCTGAATTGCCCCAATTTGCCTGTTTCGATTCAGGGTTTCATAACAACATGCCACGAATCGCACAATTGTTGCCGATTCCACGCAGATATGAACAGCAGGGATTGAGGCGGTACGGGTTTCATGGGTTGTCATACGAATTTCTTATGAAAGAACTGGCTACTATGGATGGAGAGGAAGCGGCGCAGGGGAGGGTCATCCTCGCTCACCTCGGTAGTGGCGCCAGTTTATGCGCAGTCCATGGCGGACGGAGTATGGATACGAGCATGAGTTTTACTCCGACCTCAGGAGTGCCCATGGGAACTCGATCCGGTGATATGGATCCGGGATTGATCCTCTATCTGGCACGATCTGAAAAGATGACAGCGAAACAGGTGAATGAAATGGTTAATTTAAAGTCGGGCTTGCTGGGGGTATCGGAAACCAGTTCCGATATGCGTGACTTGCTCGACCGTGAAGCGGACGACATTCGGGCTGCCGAGGCAGTTGCGATGTTCTGCTATCATGTCAAGAAATACATCGGAGCATTTGCCGCGGTACTGGGTGGAGTTGAAACGTTGATATTTACGGGGGGCATAGGTGAAAATGCTCCACTGGTTAGATCCCGGATATGCGCCGGACTCGAATTCCTCGGCATCGTTCTCGATGAACAACAGAATAGTGTTAATGGGGAGGTGGTTTCCCCCAAGGGGAGCCGGGTTGCGGTACGCGTCATTCATACGGACGAGGAACTGATGATTGCGCAGTTGGTCTGTCACGAACTCGGACTCAGCACAATCGGAGAACAGAGCTGCGGAGGGTCGCCTGACAGGGTGATTGCAACGTAACTGTAGCAGGAAACAGAACATATTGGATTATTTTAAATCCGGTATTAAAGAGAGACCACCATGGGAATCGATGAAGAGCCAAGCCCGCCGGTAACCACCGACCCGCCCCGTCAGGGAAAAAAGCGATTGCGTGGTGTCTCACGTCCGCCCCTGACTGTGGAATCCCCGCAACGGGTGGACCATGCCCTGGAACTCCACCAGATGGAACTGGAGATGCAAAATATTGAGCTCTGCCGAGCTCAGGAGGAGCTTGAAGCGCAACAGATCGAGCTGGAGTTGCAAAATGAAGAGCTGGTCCGGGTTCAGGATGAGCTTGAGGTATCGCGGAATAAATACTCTGAACTCTACGATTTTGCTCCCGTGGGTTACTTCACCTTTGAACCGTCAGGACAGATCCTGGAGGTAAACCTTGCCGGCGCATCCCTGCTGGGAATAGAGAGGTCGCGACTCGTTAACAGACCTTTCATCGGTTTTATCGTTGATGCCGAGGGAAGGGAGGCATTTTTTCAACATCTTGAAACTGCGCGGCTAAAGCAGGGGATTCAGCAGTGTGAAATCAAACTGACGGGAAAAACGGCGACATAATCCATGCACAATTACAGAGCGTTACGGTGGCAAGAAGCAACGGCACGGTCGTCTCCATCTTCTCCTCAATCATTGACGGTACTATAGCCAAACAGTTGAAAACGGAAATTCAGGATGCCCGGGAATATGCCGAGAACATCGTGGAAACCGTGCGCAAGCCGCTGGTGGTGCTGGATAGCGACTTGAGAATCATCAGCGCCAACAACAACTTCTATGAAACCTTCGACGTCACCTCCGGGGAGACAATCGGCAAATTCATTTACGATCTCGGCAACCGGCAGTGGAACATTCCCGCGTTGCGGGTGCTCTTTGAAAATATTCTACCCAATGATACCGTCTTCAACGGGTATGAAGTCGATCATGTTTTTCCAGGTGTCGGTCGCAAGATCATCATGCTTAACGCCCGACAGATTTATCGGAAAAATATCAGCGCCCACATCATTCTTTTGGCCATGGAAGACATTACCGCACGCAGGCGTTCGGAAGAAGAGCTGATCAAGGCAGGTGCATTGCAAAGCGCCATTTTCAACAGCGTTCATTTTTCCAGTATCGCCACCGACGCGAAAGGTGTCATTCAAATCTTCAACGTCGGCGCCGAACGGATGATGGGGTATTCGGCAGCCGAGGTGGTGAACAAGATCACTCCGGCCGATATTTCCGATCCGGAAGAGGTGATCGACCGTGCCAACGCACTGAGTCTGGAGCTGGAGACGCCGATTACTCCGGGATTTGAGGCGTTGGTCTTCAAGGCCTCGCGTGGCATCGAGGACATTTACGAGTTGACCTATATCCGGAAAGACGGCAGCCGATTTCCCGCGGTAGTGTCGGTTACCGCTCTGCGCGATACTCATGCCGTTATTATCGGCTATCTGCTGATCTGCTCCGACAACACCCTGCGCCGGCAGATAGAAGCGGAGCGGGCGGAGCTGAACACGCTGCTGCTGGATAAGAACATCGAGCTGGAGAAAGCCAAGGTGATGGCGGAAAAAGCAAATCAGGCCAAATCGGAGTTTCTTTCCAACATGAGCCATGAGCTGCGCACTCCCCTGGGGGCGATTCTCGGTTTTGCCCAACTCATGGAAACCGGCACCCCACAGCCGACGCCCGCCCAAAAGCGAAGTATCGAGCAGATTCTCAAGGCGGGGTGGTATCTGCTGGAGCTGATCAATGAAATCCTCGATCTGGCGTTGATTGAGTCCGGGAAACTGTCGCTGTCACTGGAACCGGTGTCTCTGGGTGAACTCCTGCGCGAATGCGAGGCTATGATTGAAACACTGGCACGGAAGCGTGGCATCAGCGTGCTCTTCGGTAATACGGACCACTCCTGTAGTATCCACGCCGACCAGACCCGGACGAAGCAGGTTATCATCAACCTTCTTTCCAACGCGATCAAATACAACCGGCTGGGCGGAAAGGTGACCGTGGTCTGCACACCGTGCCACCCGAATTCCATTCGGATCAGTATCGTGGATACCGGTTACGGACTGGTTCCGGAGCATCTTGCGCAGCTGTTTCAGCCTTTCAATCGTCTGGGACAAAAGGCGAACGTGGAAGAAGGGACCGGCATCGGTCTGGTGGTGTCCAAGCGGCTGGTTGAATTGATGGGGGGTGTCATCGGCGTTGAGAGTACGGTGGGGAAAGGAAGTGTGTTCTGGATCGAACTGAAACTATCCACTGAACCACAAGTTGACGTCTCTGCCATGGAATCGACGGTTTTGGCGGATCAGCTCGTTGAAGACAGCTCAATGCGGTACACCCTGCTCTATGTGGAGGACAACCCGGCGAATCTGATGTTGGTGGAGGATCTCGTCAAGCGCCGACCCGATATCAGGATGCTCAGTGCGCAGGACGGAATCCGCGGCGTCGAGATAGCGCGCTCCTATCAGCCGGATGTTATTCTGATGGATATAAATCTGCCGGGTATCAGCGGACTCGAGGCGGTGAAAATTCTGAAGGAAGATCCGTCAACAGCGCACATTCCGGTCATAGCCCTCAGCGCCAATGCCGTACCCCGTGATATAGACAAAGGGCTTGAAGCAGGATTCTTTCATTATCTTACCAAGCCGATCAGGGTCATCGAGTTCATGGATACGTTGGACGTTGCCCTGAAATTCGCCCAGCCGGAATCAAACAAACGACGCTGAAAAGGAATAAGCATGATACTTACCGAGACCGAGATATTGAGTGCCAACATCCTGATTGTGGATGATCAGGAAACCTATGTCGCCCTGCTGGAGCAGTTGCTCAGTGACAGCGGCTACTCCCGCGTTAGCTCTACGATGAATCCCCAGGAGGTCTGCGCGCTGCATACCGAAAACCACTACGATTTGATTCTGCTTGATCTCCAGATGCCGGTCATGAGCGGCTTCCAGGTGATGGAAGGGCTCACTGCCGGAAATCATGACGGTTATCTGCCGGTTCTCGTCATCACTGCCCAACCGGATCACAAGCTGCGCGCACTGCAAGCCGGCGCCAAGGATTTCATCAGCAAGCCGTTCGATCTGTTGGAAGTCAAGACGCGAATCCGCAACATGCTGGAAGTGCGCCTGCTCTACAGCAAACTGGAGAACTATAACAAGGTGCTGGAACAGACGGTGCGGAAACGGACCGGAGATCTGCTCAATTCAAATGCGCGGCTCACACTGGAGATAGACGAACGGAAGGTGGCGGAGGAATCGCTGCAGCATGCTTTTGTGGAAATCAGGGAGCTGAAAGAGCGGCTCCAGGCGGAGAACGTTTATCTGCGGCAGGAGGTAGCACGGGAGTATAACTTCGGCGAGGTCATAGGACAAAGCAGTGCTCTCGCGCGGCTGTTTTCCCTGGTGGAACAGGTCGCACCCATGAATGCGACGGTCCTGCTCCTTGGCGAGACCGGCACCGGCAAGGGGGTGGTGGCGCGCGCCATCCACAGCCGCAGTGCCCGGAAGAACAAGCCCTTGATAACGGTGAATTGCGCCACACTGCCGGCGAACCTGGTGGAGAGTGAACTCTTCGGTCGGGAAAGGGGGGCGTTCACCGGCTCCGATGGCCGGCAGATCGGCCGCTTCGAGCTGGCCGACGGTGGAACTATCTTTCTTGATGAAATCGGCGAGATGCCGCTGGATTTGCAGTGCAAGCTGCTCCGGGTCGTTCAGGACGGCGAGTTCGAGCGACTGGGGAGTCCCCGCACCATCAAGACCGATGTGAGGATCATCGCGGCCACCAACAGGAATCTGGCGGAAGAGGTTCAAAACGGCAGGTTCCGGGAAGACCTGTTTTACCGGCTCAATGTCTTTCCCCTCACGATGCCGCCACTTCGGCACCGCATGGAGGACATATCTCTTCTTGTGGATCATTTTATTATAAAATTCAATAAAAAGATCGGCAAGAGGATCGAGTCCGTGTCACCGGAGGCTGCCACCGCACTTCAGAAATACCACTGGCCCGGCAATGTGCGGGAGCTGGAAAGTGTCATCGAGCGGGCGGTCATCACCAGTCGCGGAACCACGCTCCAGGTATTGGACCGGTTTTATCCCTGCGTGAAGTCCGTTGAGTCGGATGAGCAGGATGTAAAAATTCTTGCCGATCTGGAACAGCACCATATCCTTCAAGTGCTGCTTAAAACAGGTTGGCGCATAGATGGAAAAAAAGGGGCGGCGCTTCTGCTGGGTCTCAACCCCAGCACCCTACGCGCCCGAATGCGAAAACACGGCATAGTCAGGAGCTTGTGATGCCGCACCGTCATATTCCTACAGGAGGAAAAACATGAAATCAGGCACAAAAATCAGACGTATTCTTGTCATCAGCAGGATGACCCCCTATTTCCGGGAGGCCATTCACTACGGAGTTTCCCTCGCCCGCACCTTCAAAGCGGAACTCCTGGTATTGCATCTTGTCTCCAACCCCGTGGAAATGATGGCACTGAACGCCCCGGGGCTGTTCCCCGAGGAGGTGTACAAGAATTACCTGGACAGTCAGCACGAAGAAAAAGAGCAGTTGGAACAGGTGATCAAACAGGAAATCCGGGACGGGTTCCCCATAAAGGAACTGATAAGCGACCGCGATTCTCTTCAGACGATTCTTGAGATAGTCAGAGAAGAGCAGATCGATCTGGTCATCATGCTTGCCCATGAGGAGGGACGCATTGAACATTCTCTCTTCGGGGGGGAGAACGATGCCATAATCCGTAGCTTGCCCTGTTCCCTGCTGTTGGTTAAAAAGGAACCCGGGCCGGTGAACTGGTAGCCGGATATGCGGTGAGTGCAAAATAACGGTACAGGGAGGTAGGTTATGTCGCTGGGAAAAACGTGGTACACACTGGAAGAAGCCGGATTCAAATCCGGAGTGAAGCAGGAGGTGATTTCGCAATGGATGAGATGCGGGCTCATTCGCGTGGAGAGGGGAGATCATGAGGACGTTCGGCTCAATATTGATGACCTGAACCTCAAGATAGAGGAGTTGACCAGGAATTAAGGTGATTTGCGACTAATTTTATACCAGCCGTACGTCATCCTGAGCAACGCGAAGGATCTGCTTTTCAAACAGAAGCAGATTCTTCGCCATCGCTCGGAACGAAAACTAACTCATCCTTAAAGGTGTCATTTATGGTTGCTTCGCGCAGAACGCTGGCCGGCCTGGACTGGTTAAACTTTTTTTTGACCGATGTCCCCACCGGAATTATACCGTTTCTTGCCGTTTACCTTGCGGGAAATGGCTGGAACGTTCAGAGCGTGGGAATTGCCCTGACGGTGTGCGGAATCGCCGGAATCGTCTGCCAAGCGCCCATGGGGCTGCTCATCGACGGTCTTAGTTCCAAGCGAGAGCTGTTTTCCCTTGGGGTCTTGGCGTTGGCTGGGGGGGCCTTACTTATCGCCTATATGCCGACCTTCTGGCCGGTGATGGTGGCTCTCCTCATGATCGGCAGCACCATGAGTATTCTCGGCCCGGCCATCTGTGCGGTCTCCCTTGAGGTTGTGGGACTGGCGGCCTTTGATCGCCGGCAGGGACGCAACCTGGCGTTTTTTTCGGCGGGTAACGTTGTGGCCGCTGTTTCCAT